>NZ_CP150484.1:8299833-8542680 GCF_037997115.1 Amycolatopsis coloradensis | reverse complement strand
CTGGTTGCCCATGGCGATGGTGCCGCGCTCGTAGGTTTCGGTGCCGTCGACCTCGTCCGGGAATTTGTAGCCCGGCCCGCCCTTCTCGGCTTCGTAGATGTCGCCGCACTGAAGGACACCGAGGCGCGACGAGTTCGTCAGGCGCCAGCACTGGCTGTGGTCGTAGAAGCGCTGCAGGGCCAGGCTCGCCAGGTTGTGGACGGCGCACGGGGCGGCGCCGGCGCGGTTCAGCCGGACGGTCACCGGGCCGTAGTTGAAGCGGAAGGTGACGTCGACGGTGCCGCGGGTGAACGCGAAGGGGAGCGGGCGCAGCACCGGGCGGGCCGCGGGGTTCTCCGGCGTCGGCGTGAACTCGCAGCGCACGATCGGCACCGAAGACGCGGGCGCTGCGGTGGCGATGCCCGGCAGCAGGACGGCGGCGAGAGCGGAAACGACAGCGGTGACACCCCAGCGCAGCTTCATGAGGGGGAACCTAACCCAAAAGGGTGGTCGTCGGGTAGCGCTTCACGCGGGGGCGCTGGACCTGCTGCGGTCCACGCGCTCGTGAGTAGCGGTCTGGCTGCGGGGTCGATCCGTGAAGGCCTCCTTGCCTACCCTGAAGGTAGTGAAGGAGGCCTTCACTACCTCGGTGATCGCCACAACCCACCCAGGTGCATCAGCAGTCGCAGAGGCGGCGCGTGAAGCCCTCGGCTCGGCCGAGGAAACTCGACCCCCTAGTACATGAAGGCCCCCTTCCTTGCGCCTGACGCAAGGAAGGGGGCCTTCATGTACTTCGGGCGGGTGAGGGTGGCGGTGAGTCATCGGTCCAGGTGGTCGTGACCGCCGATTCGGGTTAGAACACGAATCGCCACTCACGACCCACGCGACCGGGGAAGCAAGGGACCTTTGCTGCCGCGCGGATCAGGCGGCGGGATCGTCGGGAATGGCGGAAATGTCCTGCCCGCCGCCCCGCAGCAGCCGCGGCCGCGCGTCGGCCTCCGGGAAGACCCATTTCTTGAACGACCACCAGCGGAACGCCGTGCCGAGCAGGGTGCCGATGATCACGCCGCTGACGAAGTCGGCGATCTCCTGGGCCAGCAGTCCGACGTAGGGCTGCTCCAGCTTGAACACGTACCGCGAAACCAGTTGTGGAAGCGCGTTGAGACCGAGCGCGATCGCGCTGAGCAGGAAGAAGAGCGCGGCTTCGTGGGCTCGCTCACGCCCGCCGCGGGAGCGAAAGGACCATTCACGATTCGCGACGTACGAGAAAACGGTCGCGACCAGGACGCCGATGATCAGCGCGGTCACCGGTTTGTCGGTCAGCACGGTGAACTTGAGCCCGTAGGTGATCGTCATCGTGATGACGAAGCTCGCGCCGCCGACCAAGACGAACCGCAGCAGTTCGCGATGCTTCCCCCGCATGCGCGCGACGCTACTGGAAAATGCGGTCGATCACTCCGTTGGGCCGTGTGGTCGGCTTGGACTTCCCGGGCTTCGGCGGAGCGCTGGTGGTTGTCGTCGTGGTCGTCCCCGGCTGGGACGGCTCCTGCTTCGCAGGCTCCGAAGGCGTCACGGACGGCGAAGGCTTCTTCGACGGAACAGGCCACCCTGGCCGTCCAGGCTTCGTCGTGTCGATGCTGGCCGGAGGCTTCGAAGTGACCGAAGGCAGCGAAGGCACCGTCGTCGGCGGAAGCAGTGCGTTGTCGTCACACCAGTGGTGCCAGCAGCCGAAATAAACCTCGGCCGGCTTCGCCTTGGCAGTGCCGAGGGTGGCGTTCACCGTCACCGGGACATGGGCAGGCGGACGGCCCTTCAACTGGACCAACAGGCTCGCCCGACGCCCCGGAGCCAGCGAACCACGCGAAGTGCACGACGCACCTTCGCCGGTCGGAGTGCATCGGATGCCGGAGAAGCTCGACGAGTAGAGGATGCGGTGGTCGAGAGTGATCGTCACCGGCTTCGTCGACTCACCGGTGTTCGTGACGTGGATGTACAACCGCGGGTTGTGGTTCCAGGGGAGCGCGGACAGCCAGTCGCTCGTGGCCGTCAGGGTGAGGTCGTCCCGTGGCGGCGCCGGCACCTTGACCTGTACCTCGACCCGCACCGCGATCTGCGCGCCCGCCGTGACCGAACCGGTCACCACGCTGCCGTCCTTGGCCGTTTCGTCGGCGAGCAGCCGGAAGGTCAGCACCGCGGACTGTCCCGGTTCGAGACCGGTACCGGTGCGGCAGGTCACCGTGCCGGTACCGCCGGGGCAGCTCACCGCGATCGTGGCGGGTGCCTGCTGACGGAAGCCGTTGGCGCCCATCGCGCCGCCGCCGGAGGCGGGAATGGCCCGCACACCCTCCGGCAGATTCAGGGAAACCGCCACGGGCTCGGACTTCGATCCACCGTCGTTGCGCACGGTGATCGGCAGGTTGGCCGGTACACCGGGCTTGAGCTGGACACCACCGGGTGGGGTCGACGCCGTCATCGCCGGAAGCGCCGGGCTCGTCGGCGAAGGCGCGGGTGTGGGAGCCGGGGCAGGCGCCGGGGCCGGGGCCGGGGCTGGGGCCGGCGGTGGCACCTGCTGAGCGGGCGGCACCGGCTGCTGCGCCGGCGGCGGGGCGGCAGGCGGCGCCGGGGGTGGGTCGGCCGGTTTGGGAGCGGGTGCCACGGCGGGCGGTGGGACCGCCGCGGCGGCCGGGATCTCCTGTGTGCCGCCACCGGCGGCGAGCGCCACCGCGACGGCGGCCACGATGGCCGCACTCGATCCGGCCACGCCCGCGAATTGGCGCGGTCCGGCCGCGGCGGCACCGGCGGCCCCGCCCGAAGTCGAACCCGTGGCGGCGGCAGTCGCGGCCGCGGTGACCGCGCTCGCCTTGCCTGCGCCGGTCGTCGCCAGGTAACCGAGAGCCGCGCCACCGAGCACGATCGGCGCGATGATCCCGCGCAGACCGGTGTTGACGTCGGCCAGTTCCGCGGCCAGCGCGCGGCATTTCTCGCATTCGTCCAGGTGGTTCTCCACCTGGGTCCGTTCGCGTTTGGACAACCCGTCCCGGGTCCACGCGCCGAGCTTGTCCGCGCTCGCGCGGCAGCGTTCGGCGGAGTTCTCGGCCAGGTGGACCTGCAGATATGCCTGCCGCAGTCCTTCACGGGCGCGGTAGGCGAGCGCAGAGACACCGTTCGCGGTCAGGCCCAGCAGCGGCGCGACCTCGGCGGGCGTCTGCCCCTCGATCTCGGTGTGCCACAACACCGCCTGCCACCGCTCGGGCAGCCGGGCGAACGCCTTCGCGGCGAGCGTGCGCTCGAGCCCGGCGACGGCGGTGTCGGAGAAAGGGACAGTCAGCGCTTCGCCGACGGCGCCGCCGACGTCGGACATGTCCTCGTTCAAGTCGACGCGTTTGTCCTTGCGCGTCTTGTCGTAGGCGGTGTGCCGGAGCGCGGTCAGCAGGTACGCGCGGAACGCGGCGTCGGGGCCTTTGCCGCCGCGCAGCGTGTCCAGCACCTTCGCGAAGGCTTCCGAAACGAGGTCGTCGGCTTCGGAACTCGAGCGCGCGAGCTGGCGGGCGAGGTTGTGCGCCGCGCCGGCGTGGCGCTCGTAAAGGGTTCCGTAAGACGCGATCTTCCCGTCACGAACCTCGGCGATCAGCTCGGCGTCACTCTTACCGGAGAGATCGGCGGGAACGGTGGACACGGGGCTCCTTCATCTGCTGGTTCGGCGGGTCTACTGTCTTAAACGCCCGAACCCGCTCAGTGTGACGGACTGGGCGACGCACGTCACCTCGCGGCCCCGTCGATGACCCGGAGAGCGCAACACCTTCACCCGCCCCGGGTTGATTTCGAGCCGCGCGCGCAGCGCGTCCGTTGAGGGTGGTGGCGGGGGCATGGATGGAGAGTTCGGAAAGATCCTTGAAAAACGCCGTCACGCACGGCGTGGACGGGCGTCCCCACCGTGAAGCGATCGCAAGATCGAAAAGATCGGAACGGAAAGGGGCGGTGGGCAGTGGACGTACCGGCCACCGGTGCGCCGTCCGGGGGATCCGACGGGCAAGCCGCCTGGAACCGGTTCGAACGAGATCGCACGCTCCGCGCACTGCGGGCCCGCTGGCGGACGGCCAGCCTGGCCGCGGGCTGGCGTTTCCCCAGCGACTGGGGCCTGCCCGAGGTCGACGCCGTCTGCGCGGCGGTGATCAAGAACGGCCGGGTCGCTCCCGCGGAAGTGGCGGAGACCGCACTCGCTGGGCTGGGCCGGGCACGGGCCGCAGCGGGCGCGGGACTGGCCGAGACGCTCGCGGACCTCGCGGCGTTGCACGCCGTGCTCGCCGACCCGGACGCGGTGGACGGTTTCCTCGCGCCGGATGTCGACTCCACGCCCTCCCGGCTACTCCGGGTGACGGCGCTGGCATGGGCGGACGTCGCGACCGATCAGCTGGTGAACACCGAGGTCACCGAACCCCTCACCGGCCTGCCCACCGCCGCGTACCTGAGGACCCGGTTGAGTGAGCTGTACCGCCAGGCCCGCCGTGACGAGCGGCCGGTCGCGGAGGCGCACACGCTGCTCGTGGTCTCGATGGACTTCAGCTCGGTCGCGGGCTGGCCCCGGCTGACCGGGATGATCCTGGTCGCGGACGCGCTCAAGCAGGTGTTCGACGGCGGGGAGAGCGTCGCCTCGATCGGGCCGTCCGTCGCGGGCGCTCTCGTACCGAAGGACGTGCGGCTCGCTTCGTCCGGCGTCGCGCTGCGAAGGGCGCTCAACGAGCGGCTTTCCGTGGACGCCCAGTTGCGTGACACCGGCCGCCCGCAGATTTCGGCGGTCCGTCTCCCGGCGACCTACGAACTCGCGTGCGATCTCCTCGGCACCCTCGCGCGTTCCTGACGCGGGGTAGCGTAAGACGTTCTCCAGGTCACGGCCGACCCTGTCGACCAGGGACGACCCGGTTCATGATTTCCTGTTCGCGTGACCCGGACTGTTCCCGCCGACGCCAACGGCGACGTTTCGGCGAGCCGCCCGCAGCATCGACTGTCGCTGCGGAAGTCGCTCGCCCGCTTGTCCGTCCGGCCGAGATCGATCCTGATCCTGTCCGTGATCCCGCTGGTCGCGATCGGTTTCGGTATCTGGGGCTGGCAGCACGAATGGGTGCTGGGCGTGGACAGCGCGGTCTACCGCGCCGGTGCCGAGACGCTGTTGAACGGTGACCCGCTGTACGACGCGAACACCCTTCCGGTGGAACCGTGGTGGGCGCTGCTGCCGTTCACCTACCCGCCGACCGCCGCGCTACTGTTCATCCCGCTCGCGATCGTCCCGACGCAGGTCGCCTGGGGGCTCCTGACCGCGGTCTCGCTGCTCGCGCTGGCGCTGTGCGTCCGGATCGCCATCGGCGCGCTGCCGAAGCCCTCGACCGACGGCCCCCGCTGGTGGGCCTCGCCCGCCCGGTCGACGATCGCGTTCTTCCTGGTCTTCCTCGGCCTGGAGCCGGTGTGGCGCACGATCTTCCTCGGCCAGATCAACATCATCCTGATGGCGCTGGTGATGCTCGACATTCTGGTCATCGGGGCAAGGGGCAGCCGCTGGGGCGGCGTGCTCGTCGGCGTCGCGGCCGCGGTCAAGCTCACCCCGATCGTGTTCCTGGGGCATCTGTTCATCACCGGCCGCCGGATGGACGCCGTCCGCGGGCTCGTCACCTTCGTCGTGATGCAGGGCCTGATGTTCCTGATCATCCCGCACGACGCGGCCCGGTACTGGACCTACACCCTGCCCGACACCGGCCGCATCGGCCCGGTGCACTGGGCCGGCAACCAGTCGCTGAACGCGCTGATGAACCGCTTCACCGAGCTCGCGCCCTGGGCGTCGAAAGCGGCGATGGGGATCGGCGCGCTGCTCGCGATCCCGGCGATCTGGCTGGTGCTGCGCTTCCATCGCAAGGGCCAGGCGCTCGCCGCGATGCTGGTGACGGCGTTCTGGATCCTGCTGATCTCGCCGATCTCCTGGACGCATCACTGGGTGTGGGTGGCGCCGCTGGTCGTCCTGCTGGTCTCGCGGCTGCCGAAGACCACGCCCGCCACCGCGTGGAAACGCTGGCTCGGCACCTTCGCGGTGTTCTTCGTCTTCATCAGCTGTGTCCTGCTGATCCTGCCGAACGGCCGCAACGTCGAGCTCCACTGGCAGGTGTGGCAGAACATCCTCGGCAGCGCGTACATCTTCATGCCGCTGGTGCTGGCGCTCGCACTCGCCGGACGCTGGTGGTACCTGCGCCGGAAGCAGGGCACGGGGCACACCGCTGTGGGGATTAACGACGAGCATGCTGAAGTCACGTCCGGCGGCTGAGGCCCGGCTCGTCGGGATCACGCTGGCGGGTGCGCTCGCGCTGGCGATGCTCGCGCTGGGCGTGGTCGCGTGGCTCGGCGAATGGCACCTCGGCGCGGACAGCGCCGTCTACCGGGCCGGCGCTCTCACACTGCTGAAGGGCGAACCGCTCTACACCCGCGAGGCGCTGACGACGCTGCCTCCGTGGGTGCTGCTGCCGTTCACCTACACCCCGGCCGCGGCGCCGCTGTTCCTGCCGCTCGCGATCGTGCCCGCCGGACTGACCTGGGGTGTGGTCGGCGCGCTCTCCGTGGTCTGCCTGAGCGTCGTGATCTCCGTGGTCGCCCGCGCCTGCGGCGCCCCCATCACCCGGTGGTGGGTGTTGCCGCTGGCCACGGCCGGCGCACTGGCGCTGGAGCCGGTTTGGAAGACGATCTTCCTCGGCCAGATCAACCTCATCCTGATGGCACTGATCGTCGTCGACGTCCTCGTGCTTTCGGCGCGCGGTTCGCGCTGGGCCGGGGTGCTGATCGGGATCTCGGCCGCGATCAAGCTGACGCCCCTGATCTTCGTGCCGCATCTGCTGTTCACCGGCCGCTGGAAGGACGCGCTGCGGGCGCTCTGCACGTTCGTCGCGCTCGAAGCCGTGATGTTCGCGGTGATCCCCGGTGACGCCGTCCGGTTCTGGACCGAATCGGCGACCGACCCCAGCCGGGTCGGCTCCGTGCACTGGATCTTCAACCAGTCACTCAACGGCCTGGTGAACCGCGCTTCGGAACTCGCGTCGTGGTCACTGGCGGTGGCCATCGCCATCGCCGCCGTCCTGGCCGTCCCCGCCGTCTGGCTGGTCGTGCGCCTGCACCGCCGCGGCGACCCGGTCGGCGCGCTGCTGGTGACCGCGTTCTACGGGCTGCTGCTTTCGCCGGTGTCCTGGTCACACCACTGGGTGTGGACGGTGCCGTTGCTCGTCCTGCTCGTGCTCCGCCGATCGTGGGTGCCGGCCGCGGGTGTCGCGGTGCTGTTCGCGAGCGGCTTGATCATGTTCGTGCCCAACGGCGGGGAGACCGAGTTCGGCTGGGGCCTCGGCTGGTCGCTGCTCGGGAACGTCTACGTCCTCACGGCTGCGATCGCCATCACAGGCCTGGCCGTGCGCGAGCTGCGACGCGGGTCCGCCCAGGTCGTGGCGGTGGCGGCCAAGTAATCTCTCCGTCGTTATGGACAAACGAACCGGTCTTCCGATCGTGGGCATGGTGGGCGGCGGACAGCTGGCCAGGATGACCCACCAGGCGGCGATCTCCCTCGGCCAGTCCCTGCGCGTGCTGGCCGCCGGGGAGAACGAATCCGCCGGCCTCGTCGCGGGTGAGGTCGTGCACGGGCACCACACCGACCTCGAAGCGCTGCGCTCGTTCGCCGCCGGGGTCGACGTGCTCACCTTCGACCACGAGCACGTCCCCGGCGAGCACCTGCTGACGCTCGCGATGGAAGGCGTCACCATCCGGCCCGACCCGGCCGCGTTGTCGATGGCGCAGAACAAGCTCGTCATGCGCGAGATGATGGCCGGGCTCGAGATCCCCGGCCCCGCCTTCGCCGAAGTGTCCTCGGTGGATGATGTGATCACCTTCGGCGACAAGCACTCCTGGCCGGTGGTGCTCAAAGCGGCGCAGGGCGGCTACGACGGCCGCGGCGTCTGGATGCTCGACACCGCGCAACACGCCCGCGAGACCGTCCCCGAACTGCTCGACGCCGGAACCCCCTTGCTGGTCGAGGAAAAGGTCGTCATGCGGCGCGAACTGTCCGCGCTCGTGGCCCGGTCGCCGTTCGGACAGGGGGCGGCGTGGCCGGTGGTGGAGACCGTGCAGTCCGGCGGGATCAACACCGAGGTGCTCGCGCCGGCGCCGGGGCTGAGCGTCGAGCGCACACAGGAAGCGCAGGACCTGGCGCTGCGGATCGCCGCGACGCTGAACGTGACCGGCCTGCTCGCCGTCGAGCTGTTCGAGACCGACGAAGGCCTGCTGGTCAACGAACTCGCCATGCGCCCGCACAACTCGGGACACTGGACCCAGGACGGTTCGAAGACCTCGCAGTTCGAGCAGCACCTGCGGGCCGTGCTCGACTACCCGCTCGGCGTGACCGACCTGATCGCCCCCGCCTGTGTGATGGCGAACGTCCTCGGCGCCCCCGAGGCTCCGGAGATGGGCCCGGACGAACGGCTGCACCACCTGTTCGCGCGGTACCCGGACGTCCGCGTGCACCTGTACGGCAAGGGCGAGCGTCCCGGCCGCAAACTCGGCCACGTCAACCTCGTCGGCGACCGCATGGAGGAGCTGCGCGACCGCGCGCTGCTCGCCGCGCACTGGCTTTCCCACGCCGTCTGGCTCGACGGCTACGAAATTCACTAGGAGTAGGAAATGGCGCCGCAGGTTGGCCTGATCATGGGCAGCGATTCGGACTGGCCGACGATGGAAGCGGCCGGGCAGGCGCTGGCCGAGTTCGGCGTCGAATACGAAGTCGGGGTCTACTCGGCGCACCGCACTCCGCAGCGGATGCTCGACTACGCGGCTTCGGCCGCTTCGCGCGGTGTGCGCGTGATCATCGCGGGCGCCGGCGGTGCCGCGCACCTGCCGGGCATGGTCGCGTCGGCGACGGTGCTGCCGGTGATCGGCGTGCCGGTGCCGCTGAAGTACCTCGACGGCATGGACTCGCTGCTCTCGATCGTGCAGATGCCCGCGGGCGTCCCGGTCGCGACGGTCTCCGTCGGCGGGGCGCGCAACGCAGGCCTGCTCGCGGTGCGCATCCTCGCCGCGTCCGACGAGGAGCTTCAGGCGAAGATGGCGCGGTTCCAGGCGGATCTGGAGCAGCTGGTGCTCGACAAGGACGCCGCACTGCGTAAACGCGTCGAAGGCTGAATCTGCTCCATTTCCTCCGGTTCTTTGGAACCTGCTTGCGGGCTCAGGCCGTCACAGTAAGGTGTCAGGCGGGCACTGCCGGTCAGAACGGTCCGGTGGTGGAGGAGGGAGCACGATGCTTTGCTTTGTGATGCCGTCATGACGGCGACGCAGGATCCGCGAGTGTTTCGCGATCAGGTGCGGGCCATGGAAGCCCGACTCGCTGGGACCGTGCACATCGGACGGTCCGCGGATCAAGCGGTTGCCGCGACGGTGACCGGACGCGGCGAACTCGTCGATCTGCGGATCTCGGACCACGCACTGGACCGCGCACACCCTCAGCTGCTCGGATACAGCATCGTGCAGGCTGTCCACGCCGCGCGTGGCGCCGCCCACTCGGCCGCGGTCCCGGAGCTGGCGGCGGTGATCGGGAAAGAGCCGGCTTCGCCGCCTATGTCGGATTGGGGAGCAGGGAGTTCGGCTCGGCCATCGCCGGCGCCGCCGGTGGAGACGGCCACTGCCGGTCGGAGAGCGCGGGCGCCACGGGACGAAGTGCCCGATGAAGAGAGCTACGACCAAGTCGACTTCCTCTCCGACGAAGACTTCGACGACCGGGGTGATCACAGGTGAACACCCACGACAGGCTGTACCACCTGGCCAAGGAAATCGATACGAGAGTCACCGCGATCGAGCAGGCCGCGAGCAGTGGTCGTGCGGCGACGCTGACGTGGAACATTTCTGCCGGGCTCGGCACGGTCACGGTGGACGGGATGGGCTCGTTGAGGTCGGTCGACTTGAACCCCGACGCCGTGGAAACTCAGACGGAGGCGAGTCTCGCCCGGCACATCCTGCGTGCGATCAATGATGCGGAGCGTGCAGCGCGTATGAGGCGCGACGCAATGGTCGAAGAAGCGGAGAAGGGAGGCTTTCGATGAGCGGCCCGTTCGAGCCGCTCGGCTCCAGTGGCTCCGGCTACGAGGTGTATCCGGAAGCCCTTCGAAGGGCGACCGAAGACGTCTTTCGTGCTGCCGGGCGTATCCGTGATTTCGCGAATGTCGATATCGAAGGACTGCGCCTCAATGTTCATGACGTCGGCATGCTGGGTGAAGAGGCCGGAATCATCGAAGCCTTCAACGGGATGATCGCCGAACTGCAGGCAAAGAGCACTCGTGGCTTCGATCGTTTGATCAAGCTGGGGGACGCCATGGACAAGGCCGCTGACTACTACGACGCGCAGGACGAGGAGTATTACAAGCGCCTCCGCGACCTCGAGAAAGACGGGGAATGATCGTGAGCGAATTACCGGCGTACCCGTTCGCTGCCGACCAGAAAATTCGCGACTTCGCTGGGCTTCCGCTTATCGGCCGTCCTGATGTGTTCCGTATGCTGGACGATATTCGGACGCGGCTTCTCGGTAACGCCGTCGGGATTCAGGAGATCGCTTTCCGGTTTGCGAGCAACGCCGCGATACAGGGTGCACACGATGACATCGGTGACGCGGTGCAGGCGTTGGCGGGGACCTGGACAGGCCGGGCGGCCGACCAGTTCGTCGCGCATGCCGCGAACGTGACCAACGCGCTCAAGTCGGAACAAGAGGCGGTAGCCGGAATTTCCGGAGTGATGGCGGGCATCGCGAACGAGGTGATCAAAACCTATGGTACGGCGATCACCTTCCTCGGTGAATGCGCCGGAGAGCTTGCCAAGATTGATTTAAAGGCGTTGGTGGCAGCTCTGACCTCTATTATTCCTGGAGTGAATCTGCTGACCTTCGCCGACGTCATAGATTCGGTTATCGAGGCGCTTGGTGAGCTCGTGAAAAAGATCAGCTCATTGTTCGACGAGGCACTCAAGACAATCGGTGCTTTCAAGGCCGGCGCCATCAGTCTCGTGCAGATTCAGACTAATTTCGTCGAGGTTCCCGACCTTCGCGAAGGTTCCGGAGTGGACGAGCAAAAGCAATGGAAGGTCGAGCCGGATGCAGTTCCGGAATAACTTGAGGTACGTGTCCGTCGCCGTATTCACGGTGGTCGTGCTCATTGGCGGGTGTGGTCCGGGGAAGCCTGACCCGTTGCTCAAGGAACGGCCGACGCCAGCCAGGGCGGGAGGCGCGATCCCGGTTACGCCGGTCGAGCAGCCCGTTGATCTTGCGTCTTTTCGGGCAGACCCTTGTAGCTCGCTGAAACGTGAGGATATCGCCGCGCTGGTCATCGATCCGCCGGATCGGGTCAAGCCCAGTCGGGCGGATTCTCCTCTGATGGGGTGTGCGTGGGTCATTCGGGACGCGCCGCAGTTACGCGTGCAGATCCCGGCGGTGAAAGAAAAAAGCCTTGCCGGACTGACGGCGCTCAGCGCTGGTAATCAGGGCACATACTCCGGGTGGAGGGAATTGTCGATCGAAGGTCTGCCTGCGGCGCAGTACCATTTGTTCGGCGACATGAAGTCGTGCGCGATGGTGGTCGGTGTATCGGACGACGCGGCTCTCGAGTTCGACTACATGTATCCCGAGGGGGTTGATTCGCAGTATTGGGGCGCTGATCGGTGTGCAGGTGTGCTCAAGGCCGCGGAACTGGTGATCGGCAACCTCCGCGGCCGTTGACATTCTGCGAGTGCTGGAAGGAAAACATGTGCGATCTTTGTTCTTGGGTATCTGTATCTTGCTGGCATCGCTTGTTGTGGGTTGTGGATTCGGTAAGGTCCTCGACGCGCCGCCGGTGCGTGCTCTGACGGGGCCTGCGATCCCCGCCGCGCCGGTGCGGGACCCACTGCCCTTGGATTCCTTCACCGTGGACCCTTGTGGCGTTCTCGGTCGTGCCGAAGTCGCCGCGCTGATCGCTGATCCGCCGGACAAGGTGAAAGCGGAGCGGTACTCCGTCGGATACGACCGCGCCTGCAAGTGGGACCAGTTCCGCGCGGGCTCGTTGACAGTTGGGATCCCCCGGGCGGCCACGGGCAGTCTTGAGGAACGAGTGGACCAGCACAAGCGGGATCCGTCGAAGTTTTCCCACTGGCGGGAGTTGTCGATCAGCGGTCTTCCTGCGGTCGAACAGGTCGGGAACCCGCCGACCTTCGAATACAACGGTTCCACGCTCAAAGCCTGCACTGTCGAGGTCGGAGTCACGGACACCGAACTGCTGGAGTTTAGATACTCCCAGGTCAACGAAGCCAAGTCGCAGTACTGGGGCGACGACCGGTGTGCGGTGGCGCTCAAGGCCGCGGAGCTGGTGATCGGAAATCTCCGCGGCCGCTGAGCGTCACTCGGCGAGTTGCTTCCGCAGTTCCCGTTTGAGCACCTTCCCGGCGGCCGACACCGGGATCTGGTCGACGAAGTGGATCGCGCGCAGCCGCTTGTACGGCAGGACGCGGGCGCCGACGGCCTCCAGGAGTTGCTCGGCGGTGACGTTCTCGTCGCTGCGCACCACGAACGCGACCGGTAGCTCACCGACCTCGGTGTCCGGTTTGCCGACGACGGCCGCCGCGGCGACGCCGGGCAGGGTGATCAGCAGCTCTTCGAGTTCGCGCGGGAAGACGTTGTATCCCTTGTACAGCAGCATGTCCTTTTTGCGGTCCACAATGGACAGATAACCGTCCTCGTCGAGGGTGCCGATGTCGCCGGTGTGCAGCCAGCCGTCGACGAGCGCGGCCGCGGTCTCTTCGGGGCGGTTGCGATAGCCGGTCATCACCTGTGGGCCGCGCAGGCACACCTCGCCGCTTTCCCCGGCGGGCAACGGATCTTCGCCGCCTTCGGTCGGGACGATCTTGATCTCGGTGTCGGGCAGCGGAAGGCCGACCGAACCCACCTTCCGGGTGGCGGAGCGATACGACGGCGCGATGACGGAGCCCATGGTGACCTCGGTGAGGCCGTATCCCTCGGTGATGATCACTCCGGGGAAGCGTTTCTGCAGGGCGCGGATCATCTCGTGGTTCATCGGCGCCGCGCCGGAACCGATGGTCAGTACCGAAGACAGGTCGGCTGTGTGAAACTCGGGGCAGGCGAGCAAGGCGGCGAACAACGCCGGTGCCCCGCCGATCGTGGTGACCCGCAGCAGTTCGGCGTCGGCCACGTACGCGGCCGGGTCGAAGCGGTCGTGCAGGACGACGGTGCCGCCGTCGAGCAGCGGGACGTTGAGCGCGGCGATGGTGCCCATGGCGTGGAACCACGGCGTCAGGTTGAGGGCGACGCCGGTGCCGATCCGCGACGGCCATTCGTCCGGACCGCCGAGCTGCTCGACGATCACCTCTCCTGACGCGTCGAGGGCCGGGACCGCGCCCAGCCGCCAGCAAGAACTCTGAAGGCTGTTGACCACGACGTTCCGGTGCGGCAGGCACACGCCCTTCGAGCGTCCGGTGGTGCCGCCGGTGTACGCCAGATGGGCGAGATCGCGGTAGATGTCGATCTCGACGTCCGGCCGTTCGTCGGAGTGAGCGGAGGAGAACTCGGTGAACTCGACTTCTCCCTCCCCCAATGCCTCGGGCGGGTGAACGACGATGCTCAGCCGGACCGATGTCCGGTCACGGACCGAAGCGAGCACCCGGGCGACGGGGCCGACGGTGACGGCGGCGACCGCTCCGGCGTCGGCCAGCTGGAAGGCGAGGTCGTCCGGCGGGAGCAGCGGGTTCGCCGGGCTGAAGGTGGCCCCGGCGAGCAGTGTCCCGTAGTACGCGACCGGGTACGCCAGGCAGTTCGGCAGGTGGAGCGCGACGACGTCGCCTCGCCCGACGCTCTCGGCGCGCAGGGCGTTCGCGAAGCGGCAGGCCGCGCTGTACGTCTCGGCGAAGGTGAGGCTCTGGTCTCCGTGGGCGAAGGCCGTGCGGGCGCCCCAGCGGGCAGCGGCGCCGGCGAGCACCGAGCCGACCGGGACCTCGGGATAATCGAGCGACCGGGGGAACGGGGTGAGCTCCATCACTCGAACGTACGGACTTTGCGGTCAAAGACACAAGCGCTCGCGATGTCGCACGATGTGAACGAGCGCTAACATCGGTCAAACTCCCAAACGCGGTTAGAAGAGGTGACGAAGGTGTCTGACGGCCCGGGTCTGTACCAGCTTGCCGAAGAGCACGAGGAGCTGCGGGCCGCGGTGCGGGCCCTCGCGGAGAAGGAGATCGAGCCCTACGCGGCCGCGGTCGACGAGGACGAGCGCTACCCGATCGAGGCGTACAACGCGCTGGTCAAATCGGGTTTCAACGCCGTCCACATCGACGAGGCCTACGACGGCCAGGGCGCGGACGCCATCGCCGCCTGCATCGTGATCGAAGAGGTCGCGCGTGTCGACGCGTCGGCGTCGTTGATCCCGGCGGTGAACAAGCTGGGCACGGTGCCGATCATTCTTTCGGCGTCGGAAGACCTCAAGAAGCTGGTACTGCCCTCGATCGCCTCCGGTGAAGCGTCGGCGTCGTACGCGCTTTCGGAGCGCGAAGCCGGCTCGGACACCGCGTCGATGCGCACCCGCGCGAAGCTCGACGGCGACCACTGGGTGCTGAACGGCACCAAGTGCTGGATCACCAACGCGGGTGAATCGTCCTGGTACACCGTGATGGCGGTGACCGACCCGAACGCCGAAAAGAAGGCCAACGGCATCTCCGCGTTCGTCGTGCACAAGGACGACCCCGGCTTCACCGTCGGCTCGAAGGAGCGGAAGCTCGGCATCAAGGGCTCGCCGACCCGCGAGATCCACTTCGAGAACTGCACCATCCCGGCCGACCGCATCATCGGCGAGCCCGGCACCGGCCTGAAGACCGCGCTGCGCACCCTCGACCACACCCGCCCGACCATCGGCGCGCAGGCGCTGGGCATCGCACAGGGCGCGCTCGACGCGTCGATCGCCTACGTCAAGGAGCGCAAGCAGTTCGGCAAGTCGATCTCGGAGTTCCAGGGCGTCCAGTTCATGCTGGCCGACATGGGCATCAAGATCGAGGCCGCCCGGAACCTCGTCTACGCCTCCGCCGCGGCGACCGAGCGTGGCGACAAGCGCGGCGGCTACATGGCCGCGGCCGCGAAGGCGTACGCGTCGGACATCGCGATGTCGGTGACGACGGACGCCGTGCAGCTCTTCGGTGGCGCGGGCTACACGCGCGACTTCCCGGTGGAGCGCATGATGCGCGACGCGAAGATCACCCAGATCTACGAAGGCACCAACCAGATCCAGCGCATGGTCATGGCGCGCGCCCTGCTCAAGGGCTGATTCGTTCCCGCGTGAAGGCCTCCTTCCCTCGGCTCAGCCGAAGGAAGGAGGCCTTCACGNCGCGTGAAGGCCTCCTTCCCTCGGCTCAGCCGAAGGAAGGAGGCCTTCACGCGCTTCGGGGCTCGCATTCAGGTGACGAAATGCGCAGGTGAGATCGCCCCTCGGTGAGATGCTTCACGGAAGTACGGCGTTCATGGACCGCCGGTGTCACTCTCGAAGGATGTTCTGGTTCGCACCGGTGTCGTGGACACCGCACGACGAGGCCGAGCTGATCGCCGGCTGGCGGTTGTGGCTCGAACTCGGGGATCGCACGTGGCCGACGGCCGCGTGGGACGGGACGGCGGCCGACGTCGTCAAGCCGCTGCGGGAGCTGGTCGCGGCCTGCGACGAGATCGAGACGGGCTACCGCGAGGCCGTCGACGAGCCGTCGGAGGGGTTCATCCGGATCATCCAGTTCCTCGTGTGGACCGTCAGCACGGTGATCGAGCTGTGGGCCGACGACGAGGTCCCGCTCGATGCCGAGCGGATAGCGTTGCTGCACGCCGATCTGGCCGGCTTCGCGGAGCAGGCCGAGCGCGTGCTCGAGGTGCTGGCCGTCAGTGGCGGCTGGACGGGTCTGGCCGCGAAGCATCGGCGGACGGGTCGCTGAGCGACTCCGGTTTCTCGGCCCACGCGAACCGTGAGCCCGCCAGGTGCTCGGTCAGCGGGCGGTCCAGCGAGAGCAGGGTCACCGGGGTGCCGAACGGGTCTTCGCCGGGTGCGATCTCGTAGCCGACCTCGATGACGGACTCTTCCTTTTCGTTGGATTCGACGTCGTGACGGGTGACACCGTTGTCGATCGACCACGTGCCCTCGAGGGTGCGATGGAACTTCAAGACCAGTTCGCCAGCGGTCGCCCAGGTGAAGCGGGACACCGCGAACTCGGTGCTCCAGCTCGACCAGTAGAGCCATCCGGAGCCGTCGCGGCGGAACACCAGGTCCACGGACTCGACGCTGCCGGGATGCAGGATTTCATCCGACCACAGGCCGGCCAGCCGTTCGTCCGTCACGGACGAGAGTCTGCCGCACGGGAAGCAACGTCCGGTCGGCCCCGCTTCCTGTCGGGTACCTGTCGATCACGCTCCGAAGGTGCCATCGGAGCCGCCCGGTGCCCTACCGTGATCCGAGTAAGTTGAATATTCACCGACCAGAAAGCTGATACCCGATGTTCGCTCGTTTCAAGGATGTCGCCCTCCTGCTCGGCCGGATCGGTGTCGGTGTGGTCTTCCTCGCACACGGCCTGCAGAAGTGGGAAAACGGGATCGACGGCACCGCGAAGTTCTTCGAGCAGACCGGAATCCCGCTGCCGACGCTCGCGGCGATCTTCGCGATCGCGGTGGAGATCGTGGGCGCGATCTTGTTCATCGTCGGTTTCCTGACGCCGCTGGTCGGCCTCGGCTTCGTCGTGGTCTCAGTCGGTGCTCTGCTCTCGGTGCACCTCGACAACGGCCTCACCGGCCAGGGCGGTTACGAACTCGTCCTCGTCCTGGCGGTCGCCGGGCTCGCGCTCGGCTTCAACGCCGGCAAGCTGTCGCTCGACCACGCGCTTTTCGGGCGCAAGCGTGAGGCGAAGCAGCTCCAGGACGCCTGACCCAAACGCTATGCAAGGTCCTTTCCTTGCGAATCCTGCAAGGAAAGGACCTTTCATGGCATTTCAGGAGGGAAGATCCGCCGTCGTCCGCTCGGCTTCGCGCCGGGAAGCGAGTTTGGCCGGATCCGCGTCGGTGACCTGGACCAGATGCGCACCCGCCGCCAGCGGTGTCAGGAACCCCGCGAGAATCCCTTCCTCACCCACCCAGTCCACAGTGGACAGAACGCGATCCTCGGCTGACAGGCCCGCGGCGGAAGCGCGGGAGCGGGCTTCCGCGAGCACCTCGTCTACAGTGGACGATCCGAGCGCCGGAGTGTCGCCGGGCACGGGGAACAGCGGGCTGAACTGGTCACCCGAAAGCCGGGCTTCGGTCAGGTAGTCCAGTGCCCCGTCCGGCACGGAACCGGCTGGCAGCCCGAGACCCATCGGGTGCAGCGAGACGACGGCCGTGGCGGTCGCGCCGGACGCCCCGCCCGGCGCGACGAACGCCACCCGCGCGCCCGCGGTCTCCGTCACCACCTTGGCGCCGCACCACCACGCGCCCAGCAGGACACCGGCGGTCTGCCAATGCGACGGCAGCACCACGGCGACCTCGTCCCCGGGTTCGACGTCGAACTCGTCGACCAGCCAGTTCGCCGTCTTGGCCGCCCAGTTCACCGTGGTCGCCACGGACAGTTCGACCCGGCTGCCCTGCTTGTCGTCGTAGTGCGTGATCAGCGGTTTCGCGGGCGACCCGAGTACGGGCCGCAGCAGCAATTCGGTGAGGCTCACGCCACGACGTTAGTTCACGCAGGGAACGCTCGACGCGGCGAGCACCGGAGCCGCGCCGGGAGCGCCGCCACCGCCGCCCCTGCCCGCCAGACCGGAGACGAAGCTCCGCACGGCGGCCGGGTCGATCTCGACGATGCTCTGGCCGTCCGCGCTGCGGCCGTTGATGTTCACCACCGGGATGGTCGTGAACGTCAGGTCGCCCGACGCGATCCCCTTCGCCTGCTGTGCGAACTCCAGCAGGTCCAGTCCTTCGTCCAGGACGATCGAGCGGCGCACGACGTCCATCAGGCCCGCCATCGTCGACGGGCTGGTCAGCGTCCCCGCCGAAAGCACCTGATTCAGCGCCGAGGACAGGAACGTCTGCTGCCGCACGATGCGGTCGAGGTCGCCGCGCGGCAGGTTCTTCCGCTGCCGCACGAAGGAAAGCGCCTCGCCGCCCGACACGGTCTGTTCGCCGCGCCGGAAGTTCGCGCCGGAGTCCTTGTCCTCGGTCGCGTGATTCAGGCAGACCTTGACGCCGCCCAGCGCCTCGGTCAGGAGGTAGAACCCGAGCAGGTTGACCTCGGCGTAGTGGTCGATGCGGATCTGCGTCAGTTCCTGAACGGTCTGGACCAGTGCCTTGCGGCCTTCCTGGTCGGAATCACGTTCGAGTTTCGCCTGATCGGTTTCACCCCGATGGGCGTTCGCGTAGTTGGTCTTCGCGACGCCGTACGCCGAATTGATCTTGTTCGGTCCGCGGCCGGGGATCTCGGTCCAGGTGTCGCGCGGGATCGAGACGCCGGACGGCTTCCCGCCGTTCTTCGGAATGCGCAGGATGATGATGGTGTCGGTGTTGACGCCGGCCTTCTCCTCGGTGCGCAGCTGCTTGAGCACGCGGAGTGGCAGCGGGTTGCCCTGCGCGTCGGTCCGCGCGTCGCTGCCGACCAGGAGGATGTCGGTCGCGCCGTCGTCGGCGGGCGGCGCGGCGGGATCGTCGGCCTTGCTCAGGGCGTTCGTCGTGGGGACGTTGTTCTGCAGCTGGTCCTTGGTGACGTACGCGTAGCCCGTCGTACCGAGGGCGAGAAGGGACACGAGGCCGAGCGCGATCCGCCGGGTGATCCGGCCGGCGCGGCGCAGCGGGCGCTCGGGCACGTCGAGCACACCCGAACTCGGTTCGTCTTCGTTCTCGGTAGGGGCCGACGGCTGAGGGAGTGGCGGATTCCGCGGGTACGGCGTCGGGACGAGCTTTTCGTCACTCTCGGTGTCCGAATTGCCGCCCTCTTCGGTCTTCGGTTCTTCGGCGTCCAAGTGCTCAGAACGTTCGTTGACGCTCTTGTCTTCGTCGCTCATCCCTGATCACCTCCCCTGGTGCTGTAGCCGGTCCGATCGTAGGAGAAGGCTAAGCCACCGTGAGGGCGGCCACGCTGAGTACCCGGAATTAATTGACGCAGGGCACATTGCCCGCGACGATCGGCTTCGAGGTGGGCGCCGCCGGAGCACTGGAGGGCGGCTGAGCCGGCTTCGAGGGCGCCGAGGTCTTCGCCGGCGGCGTGGCCGCGCCGGTGGACGCGCCCTTGAAGTCCTTGCCGAGCAGCACCCGCACCTTGCCGGGCGCGACGTCACGGTCCGCCTCGGCCTGCACCGCGGTGCCGAAGACCTGCTTGATCAGGTCCAGCGCGGCGTCGTCACCCGGCGCGTGCCGGATGACCGTCGAGTTCCGGGTGCTGAGCTTGGTGTCGGCAGCGAGTTTGAAACCCTTGCCCTGCAACAGATTCCGGGTCTCGGTGGCCACCGTGGGCGAGCCTGTCCCGTCGAAGAGCTCGACGGTCACCGCTTCCGCGCCCGGCAGGGTGGCCGGGGTCTCGGACGGCGCCGCCTCCCCATCGGCGGTCAGGCGGGCGACCTCGGCCTGCACCTGAGCCGGGTCCACGCGGAGCACGGCGGCCCCGCCGATGGTCGCGTCGCCCTGGGTCGGGATCGTGTGGAACTCGACGTTGCCGCTGGTCAGCCCGCGCATCTGCGCGGCGAACTCCGGCAGATCCCAGCCCGCCGACAGCACGACCGACTTCTTCACCGCGCCGATCAGGTCCGAGATCTTCGCCGGGTTGAGCAGGACGTCCGAGGAGAGGACCTTGTTCGCCAGCCCGGACAGGAAGGCCTGCTGCCGCGCGATCCGGTCGAGGTCGCCGTTCTGCAGGTCGTACCGCTGACGGACGAACGCGAGCGCCTGGACCCCTTCGACGGTCGACTTCCCGGCGGGCAGGTCCACGCCGGACTTCTTCTCCTTGACCGCGTTGTTGAGGCAGACCTCGACGCCGCCGATCGCCTTGGTGATCTCGTAGAAGCTCGACAGGTTCACCTCGGCGTACCGGTCGATCATCTTCGGCTTGCCGATGAACTTCTCCAGCGTCGCGATCAGGTTCTTGCGACCGGCGTCCTTGGCCTTGGCGTCGACGTCCTTGAGGTCGGTGTTGCCCTGCTGCTGCAGCGTCTTCGACGTGTCGTTGTAGGCGTACACGTACGCGCTGTTGAGCTTGTGCTTGCCGAAACCGCCGGTGATCTCGACCCACGAGTCGCGGGGGAAGGAGATCGCGACCGCCTTCTTGCCGTTCTGGGGGATGTGCACCAGGATCATCGTGTCGGTCTGGCGCTCGCCGTCCGAAACACCGGCGTGCAGCATGTCGAGGACCTCTCGCGGCAGCGGGTTACCCTGCGCGTCGGTGCGGCTGTCCTGGCCGACGAGCAGGATGTCGATCGCGCCGTCCAGCGGTTTCGCCGGCGGGTGACCGTCGTCCTCGAAGATGTTCGTGGTCGCGAAGCCCTGCGACAGGTCGCCGATGGACTGCCAGCCCCACCAGGTCAGCGTCAGGATCGTGATCGAGACCAGGCTGAACACGACCTTCACGCCACGGCGAGCGAACACCACGACGCCGCCACGGCGCGCCGGAATGGGTGGCCCGGGCCACTCGGTCACGTGCGGTCCTCCACGAATCTCCCCAGGGCACACGCGTGCCTCGTCCATAACTCTACTGATCCTCGTGTTAGACGCCCGTAGGCTGGTGAAAGGTTGCCCCGGTCGTGACACACTCGGCCGGTCGGGAAGAAGCAGAGGGAGGATCGCGGCATGCGAGTGCTGGTCACCGGTGGCGCCGGGTTCATCGGTTCGCATTACGTCCGGCAGGTGCTGACGGGTGCATACCCGAGCATGGCCGGCGCCGAGCTGCTCGTGCTCGACAAGCTGACCTACGCGGGCAACGAAGCGAACCTGGAGCCCGTACGCGACAACCCGCGCTACCGGTTCGAAAAGGGCGACATCTGTGACGCCGCCCTGGTCGGTGAGCTGATGCGGGGTATCGACCTGGTCGTGCACTTCGCCGCCGAGTCCCATGTGGATCGTTCGATCGCCGGCGCGGCCGACTTCGTGCTGACGAACGTGCTCGGTACCCAGACCCTGTTGCAGGCCGCGCTCGAGGCGCAGGTCGGGAAGTTCGTCCACGTGTCCACCGACGAGGTCTACGGCTCGATCGACAACGGATCCTGGGACGAGGACCGCGCGCTGGAGCCGAATTCGCCGTACTCGGCGTCGAAGGCGTCCTCGGATCTGCTGGCCCGTTCGTTCTTCCGTACGCACGGATTGCCCGTCTGTGTCACGAGGTGCTCGAACAACTACGGTCCGTACCAATTCCCCGAAAAGGTCATCCCGCTCTTCGTGACCAACCTGCTCGACGGCAAGAAGGTCCCGCTCTACGGCGATGGGCTCAACGTGCGTGACTGGCTGCACGTGGACGATCACTGCAACGGCATCCAGCTCGTCGCCGACGGCGGCAGGCCGGGCGAGGTCTACAACATCGGCGGCGGCACCGAACTGACCAACCGCGAGCTGACTGAGCGGCTCCTGGCCGCCGTCGGCGCCGGCTGGGACAGCGTCGAGCCGGTCGAGGACCGCAAGGGACACGACCGCCGGTACTCCGTCGACATCACCAAGATCTCGCGGGAGCTCGGTTACGCGCCGCGGAAGTCCTTTGAGGACGGTCTGGCCGACACTGTCGCCTGGTACAACGAGAATCGGTCTTGGTGGGAGCCGCTGAAGAAGCGTGCGGGGGCGTGAAGAAGTGCTGAGCATTCTCGTACCGGGCGGATCCGGGCAGCTGGGTCGGGACGTCGCGGCACTGGCTGTGGACTCCATCGACGCCACGACCCCGTCGTCGTCTGAGCTGGACGTGCGCGACACCGGTCAGGTCGTCGCCGCGGTGACCGAGCTGGCCGGCCGGGCGCGGGCGGCGGGAACGTCGCCGGTGGTGATCAACGCGGCGGCGTACACCGCGGTCGACGCGGCGGAAACCGATGAGGAACGGGCGTTCGCGGTGAACGCCGACGGCCCCCGGGTGCTCGCCGCGGCGTGCTCGTCGCGCGGGGTGCCGCTCATCCACGTGTCGACGGATTACGTGTTCGCGGGCGACGCGACTTCGCCGTACGAGACCGATGATCTGCTGGGCCCGCTCAACGCCTACGGCCGGACGAAGGCGGCCGGGGAGGACGCACTGCTCGGTTCGGGCGCCCGTTCGTGGATCGTGCGGACGTCCTGGGTGTACGGCAAGACCGGGTCGAACTTCGTGGAAACCATGGCACGGCTGGAAAAGGAGCGCGACGAACTGTCCGTAGTGGACGATCAGACCGGTTCGCCGACCTGGTCCCGTGATCTCGCCGCGGGCCTGCTGGAGCTGGCGGGCCGGGTCGCCGCCGGTGAAGGGCCGTCGCAGCGGGTGCTGCACTGCACGGGTGGCGGGTCGACGACGTGGTGCGGGTTCGCGAAGGCGATCTTCGCGGAACTGGGCGCGGATCCGGCGCGCGTGAAGCCTTGTACGACGGCGGAGTTCCCCCGTCCGGCGGCGCGCCCGGCGTACGGGGTGCTGTCGAACGCTTCGTGGCGCGAGGCGGGTCTTACGCCGCTTCGGGGTTGGCCTGACGCACTGAAGGCCTACTTCGCTTCCTGACCCCGCTCGCATTCAGAGGACGAAATGCGGAGGTCAGTGCTTCGTGCTCGCCTGGCGGTACGCGGCGACGGTGAGTTCGGCGCACGCGCGCCAGGTGAAGTTCGCGACGTGCGCGCGGCGCGCGGCCGAAGTGGCCACGGCGTGCGGGTCGCTGACGGCGGTCCGCAGCGCCTCCACGAGCCCGTCGACGTCCTCGTAGGGGACCAGGCTCGCGCAGTTCCCCGCGACCTCGCGCAGCGCCGGGATGTCCGTGCACACCACGGGGACGTCCGACGCCAGCGCTTCCAGCACCGGGAGCCCGAAGCCTTCGTCGCGCGACGGCAGCACCAGTGCGCTGGCCCCGGCGACGACCCGCCGGAGGTTCACGTCCGACAGGTAGCCGACGTGCCGCGAACGAGAGCCCACCGCGAACGAACCGGGACCGACGAACACCAGATCCGGCAGATCCGGCGCGGCCTCGTGCGCCTGCCGAAGCCAGTGCAGGCCCTTCCTGGGCCCGGGGGCGCCGGCGAAGAGCAGGTACTTGTCCGGGAGGCCTAGTTCCTTGCGGCGTTCCGGGTCCGGCGGGCGGGCGGTGAACCAGGCCGGGTTCACGCCGAGCGGGGTGACGATGATCTTGCCGCGGTCCACGTCGAGCCGTTCGGCGACCTGGTCGGCGACGGCGTTGGTGGGCGTGCAGATCGCGTCGGCGAGCCGGGCGCCGCGCCGCACCAGCCGCGGCAGCTCGTGATCGCTCGGCGCGAGCTCCTCGGGAGCGTCCAAAAAGGCCAGATCGTGGATGGTCACCACACCCGCGGCGCGGAACCGGCCGGGCAGCACGAAGTTGGTGCCGTGTACGACATCCGTCGGCCCGGCGAACAGCTCCACCGGCGGCAGTTGCGAACGCAGCCACGCCTTGCGCAGGAGCCGCGCCGCCACCGGCATGCCGCGCGCCCGGACGCCGTGCGGGAGCACGTGCCGCAGCCGTCGCCAGCCGCGCAACGTGAACGCGACCGCACGAGTGTCCACTTCGGACATCGAGGCGAGTTCTTCGGACAGCGCGACGGTGTACCGGCCGATACCCGTCCTGGCACCGAGAAGCGGGGTCCCGTCGAGCAAGACGCGCAAGGGGCGGTCAGCCACGGCCGAGCCTCTGCTTGGCGACCTTGACCACGCGGCCGCCGACGCGCCGCGCGAGCTCCTTCGGGCCGCCGTCGGCGAGGTACTCGCGGATCAGACCGACGTCGCGGCGCAGCATTTCCTTGCCGCGCACCGGTTCGGCGACCACGAGGTCGCCGGAGCCGGGTAGCCGGTCGGCGGCGGGCCGCGGGTTCCGGCAGAACTCCACCAGCGGTTTCAGTGCCTCCGGCCAGGCATAACGCCGGGCGACCGCGGCCATCCGCTCGACACAGCCCGCGGCGAACTCCTCGTCGTACAACGCCTTTTCGAGCGCGTCGGCCAGCGCGTCCACGTCCTCGGCCGGGACGACGACACCGAGCCGTTCCTCGCGGACCAGGTCGGCGAACGAGTCACCGTCGGTGGTGACGATCGGCAGCCCGGCCCACAGGTAGTCCAGCACCCGCGTCCGGAACGCGAACGTCGTCTCGACGTGCTCGTAATGCGTGGTGACGCCGCAGTTCGCGTCGAGCAGCCAGTTCTGGCGCTCCTCGTACGGTACCCACTGCTGGTTGAAGAACACGTGCTTGCCGGTGAGCCCGAGCGTGTCGGACAGCAGCATCGTGCGCGCGCCGATGTCCATCTGGGTGACCTCGGGGTTGGGATGCTTCATCCCGAGGAACACCAGGCGGACGTCGCCGCGGCGCTGTCGCAGCTGTTCGATCGCCCGGACCAGGGTCAGCGGGTCGAACCAGCTGTAGACGCCGCCCGCCCACAGCACGACGTGGTCGGTCTCGCCGATACCGTCCAAAGTGGACCTGAGGCCGGGGCCGGTGCGCGCCGGTGCCTGCGGTGGCAGACCGAACGGGACGATCGACAGCAGCGACTGGGTGGTCGGGTCGGCATCGTACAGCCGCGGCGACAGCCTGCCCATCGCGGCGAGATGTCCCAGCCAGAAGTGCCTCTGACGCTCCGACGCGCACAGGAAGAAGTCGCCGCGTTCCAGTTGCGCGTCGAGGACCTTGGTGACCCCGATGAGGTCCAGTGCCCGCTTGTCGTCGGGAACGCCCTTGCCCTGTTCGAGCAGTTCGAGGTGCATCGGGTCGTACAGATCCGCGACCACGATCTTGTGCGCGTACTGCTTCTTCAGCGAGGGCGCGAATTCCAGCACGTGGCCCTGCAGGACGATGATGTCGGCCCAGGCGATCGGCGTCTCCAGATCGCGCCGGGTGGCCGCGCTGACCCGGAACGGCGCGGGCGGCGGATCGGCGAGCGGATTGACCGTCACCAGGTGGACGTCGTGTTCGGTGGCCAGCGTCGTGGCCATGTTCCACGCGCGGATCGCCGGGCCCGCCATCCGTTCGGTGATCGCGTCGCCGGTGATCACCAGTACCTTCCGGCGCTGCCCGAAGAGCGCGTCGATGCCGAACGTCTCGACCAGGACGTCGTGCGCGGCGAGATAGCGCGGCAGCGGATACGCGGGCTCCAACGCTTTGCGCAGCAAGGGAAGCAGATCGGCGTCGGTGCGGACGCGGGCGGCCTGTTCGGCGGCGCGGGACTCGGTGAGTGAGGGCAGCAGTTCGACGAACTGGTCGATCGCCAGCACGCCGGCCAGCGTCGTCCTCGGCACCTCGACCGGGCCGGTTTCGGCCGGGCCGACCCCCTGGGCGAGATCGAACCGGGTGGCGTCGAGGTCCCCGCGCGCCGTCGCCCGGCGGACGGCCAGCGCCAGCGCGGCGGGCAGCGCGCGCGCCAGCGTTTCGTCGGAAAGGTTCTTGTACAGCGCCGCCAAGGCGTTGCGTTCCAGAAGGAACGTCTCGCGTCCGGAGTCCGGTGCGTCCACTGTGGACATCGTGGCGTGGTGCCGATGGTAGGTCAGCGACTCCGGCACGTAGCGCACGCGCCAGCCGCGCAGGTTCAGGCGCCAGCCGAGGTCGACGTCCTCGTAGAACATGAAGAACCGCTCGTCGAAGCCGCCGAGTTCGGCGAACACCCCGGCGCGGACGAACATCGCCGAACCGGTCGCGAACAGGACGTCCTTGGCGATCTCGTGTTCGGCGGCGGGGACGTCGGCCAGGGGGCTGCCCGCGTGGCGCTTGTAGCCCATGCCGAACCAGGTGAGGCCCGCGTCGACGAAGTCGGTGCCGGTGCCGTCCCAGTCGAGGACCTTGCTGGCCACCGCGGCGACCGTCGGCTGCGCGCGCAGCTCGGCCACTGCCGCGCCGACCCAGCCGGGAGCCGGACGGGCGTCGTTGTTGAGGAAGGCGAGGACGGTGCCGGTGGCGTGCTGCGCGCCGAGGTTGCAGCCTCCCGCGAAGCCGGAGTTCACCGGGGACTCGACGAGCTTGACGCCCGGGGCCGCGGCTCTGATCTCGGCCACGTCGGTGCCGCCGGAGGCGTTGTCGACGCAGATGACCTCGAGGTTCGGGTAGTCGTGTTCGGCGAGTGCGCGCAGGCAGGTGACGGTGTCGGCCGCTCCCCGGTAGTTCACCACGATCACCGAGACGACCGGTTGCGTTTCCCCCTGCGCCAAAGCCGTACTCCCTGCTCTCGATTGGGGCAAGCTTAATTGCCCGCCCACGCGTCCCAGACCGCGCCTCGGCCCAGTGTCGCCCGCCGCCCGATGGCCCGCCGCTCGAGCAGCGTGCGCGGCAGGCGGGCGGCGACCGCGCCCAGTACCCGGCACCGGAGGCTCAGACGGAAGTTCGGCGCGTCCGGTTTCCCTCGAAGGGGGAGTACCGCGGTCAGGACCGCGAATTTCACCAGCTGGCGGATCGCCACCGCGCGGGGAGCGCACCGCAGGAGGGTCAGCAGGCGGTTGCGTTCATTCCACAGATGGAACGGGGCCGAACCCGGCCGGGTGCTCGCGCCATGCCGATGGGTGACCTCGGCTTCGGCGCCCACGATGTCCCAGCCCGCCAGCCGCAGCCGCCACGCGGTGTCGGTGTCCTCGTAGTAGCAGAAGTAGGAGGCCGGGACACCGCCGACGGAACGGAGCGCCTCCACGTTCAGCACGGCCGCGCCCCCGCAGAAACCGAAGACCTCGTCGGCGGGTTCCGGCAGGTCGGCGCCGTGACCGTCGGCGGTCAGGCGGACGCCGGTGGACTGGACGCTCCCGTCGGCCAGCGTCAGCCGCGCGCTCACGGCGGCGGCGAGCGGAGCTTGGGCGAGGGTGTCTTCGCAGGTCGCGAGCCACTCCGAGGCAGGAGCGGCGTCGTCGTTCAACCAGGCCATCAGCGGGGTGTCCACTTTGTCCAGTGCGGCGGCCATGGCGCCCGCGTAACCGGTGTTGCGCCGCAGCCGGAGCACCTCGGGCTTCGAGGGATGGGCGGCGAGGAGGGCGGCCGTCCCGTCGTCGGAGGCGTTGTCGACGACCAGCGTCCGATGCGGGCGGGACTGCGCGGCGAGGGCGTCGAGGCAGGCGGTGATGTGCGCGGCGCCGCGCCAGGTGACCACGACGACGGTGGTGCTGGTCATTCCAGAGAGAATAGAGACCATGCCCGAACTGGTCGTGCTCGCCGAGCAGCTGCTGGCGCCGGTCCCCGGCGGGACCGGCCGCTACACCGGCGAACTGCTGCGGGCGCTCGCCGAGACCGCGCCGCCGGGATGGACGGTGTCGAGCGTCGTCGCGCGGCACGTCGACGTCGAAGCCGCGGTCGTCGAGGGGGTCGAGGGGCCGCGAGTGCTGCCGACCCCGCCGCGGGCGCTGATCGCCGCCTGGCAGCTGGGGCTGCCGTGGTGGCCTGGTGGCGACGCGGTCCACGCGCCGACGCCGCTGGCGCCCGCCCGGGTGCCGAAGGGGCGGACGCTGTCGGTCGCGGTGCACGACACCGTGCCCTGGACGCATCCCGAGACACTGACGCCGCGCGGCGTCGCGTGGCATAAGGCGGTGATCGCGAGGGCCGCGGCGCGGGCGACCGCGCTGACCGTGCCGACGCAAGCGATTGCGGACGAGCTCGCCGCGCTGGTGCCGGTGTCGGTGCCGCTGCGCGTGATCCCGCACGGTGTGCGGCCGCCCGCCGGGTTCGCCGAGGTCCCGCTGCCGGAGCGGTACGTGCTCGCGATCGGGACGATCGAGCCGCGCAAGGGCATCGACGTGCTGATCGACGCCGTCGGCCGGATCGGGGTGCCGTTGGTGCTGGCAGGCCAGCCGGGCTGGGGTGGCATCGACCCGGTGGCGCTGGCGCGCGAGCACGGCGCCGACGTCCGGGTGCTGGGGAAGGTGAGCGACGCGGAACTGGCGTTCACGTTGCGGGGCGCGTCGGTGCTGGCGATGCCGAGCCGGGCGGAGGGTTTCGGGTTGCCGCTGATCGAGGCGATGGCGGCCGGGGTGCCGGTGGTGCACTCGGACGTCCCGGCCCTGGTCGAGGTGGCCGGGGGAGCGGGCGTGGCGGTGCCTGCCGGCGAGGCGCAAGCGCTTGCGGACGCCCTTCGTGACGTACTCGACCATTCGGAGCATGCGGCTGCGCTGCGTGACCGTGGTCTCAGCCGTTCGAGTGAGTTCACCTGGCAGCGTGCCGCTTCGGCTGTTTGGGGTCTCCACCAGCGCGATCAGTTTGTCGGTTCCTCACCGCGGAGCCGGTGAGCAGCCGTACCCTCCTAGGGTGACCGATGACCCTCGCGTGCTGATCGACGCGACCGCCGTCCCAGCGGACCGGGGTGGCGTCGGACGTTACGTGGATTCGCTGGTCGCGGCGCTGGACGAGGACGGCGCGCGGATCACCGTCGTCTGCCAGCCGCGGGACGCGGTGCTGTACGACCGGCTGGCGCCCGGCGCGCGGATCGTGCCCACCTCGCCGTCGACCTCGACCAGGACGGCCAGGCTGACCTGGGAGCAGGCGACCCTGCCCCGGCTGGTCCGGCGGCTCGCCGCCGACGTCGTCCACTCACCGCACTACACGATGCCGCTGGCCAGCCCGGCCGCTTCGGTGGTGACACTGCACGACGCGACCTTCTTCACCGACGCGGTGCTGCACTCTTCCGTCAAAGCGCGCTTCTTCCGCGCCTGGACCGCGACGGCGCTTCGCCGCGCGACGCTGTGCGTCGTGCCGAGCATCGCGACGGCGGCCGAACTGGAGCGCGTCGGCCAGGTGCGTACCGCGGAATTAGAGATCATCCATCACGGCGTCGAACCGGACCGGTTCCATCCGCCCTCGCCCGCCGAGATCGAGGCCGCGCGGCAGGCCGTCGGACTCGGGAAGACCCCGTACGTCGCCTTCCTCGGCGCGCTGGAACCGCGCAAGAACGTGCCCGCGCTGATCCGCGGCTTCGCACACGCCGTGATCGGCAGGCCGAACCCGCCGGCGCTGGTGCTGGCGGGGCAGCCGGGCTGGGATTCGCAGGTCGAACGCGCACTCGACGCCGTACCTCACCGGCTGCGCGTGATCCGGGCCGGATACCTGCCGTTCGACACGCTCGCCGGCTTCCTCGGCGGCTCCGAACTGGTCGCGTACCCGAGCCTCGGCGAGGGATTCGGGCTGCCGGTGCTGGAGGCGATGGCGTGCGGTGCGGCCGTGCTCACGACCCGGCGGCTTTCGCTGCCGGAAGTCGGCGGGGACGCCGTCGCCTACTGCGGGGTCGGCGCGGGAGACGTCGCGGCGGCCATCTCGGAGCTGCTCGATGCCCCGGCGAAGCGGGCCGAGCTGGCCGAAGCCGCGCTTCGGCGGGCGAAGGAGTTCTCGTGGGCGATGACCGCGGAGCGGCATCGGGAGGCTTACGCGAAGGCTTGGTACCGGCACGCGCAGCGGCGGGCCGGCTGAGGCTCACTCCTTACCACTCACGAGGTGGGTCGGGGTGGGGTGCGGCGTGGTCGCGTTCGGTGACGGGTGGACAATGGCCGCGTGACTGAGCACCCCAGCTACGGCGACGGGCTCGCCGTCGTGACCGTGACGTACTTCCCCGGCGAAACCCTGGAGAAGTTCCTCGACACGCTCGATAAGGCGACGGACCGGGACGTCCAGGTCGTCGTCGCCGACAACGACTCAACGGACGACGCGCTCGACAAGGCCGCCCGCCGGGACAACGTCAAGCTGCTCAGGATCGGCGAGAACGTCGGTTACGGCACGGCCGCCAACCTGGGTGTCGCGGAACTCGACGACAGTTACGGCTGGGTCGCCGTGGTGAACCCGGACGTCGAATGGGAACCCGGTTCGATCGACGCGTTGCTCGAAGTGGCCGAGCGCTGGCCGCGCGGTGGCGCGTTCGGTCCGCTCATCCACGACCTCGACGGCACCGTCTACCCGTCGGCCCGGCTGCTGCCGTCGTTCGGCCGCGGGATCGGGCACGCGGCGTTCGGCAAGATCTGGCCGGGCAACCCGTGGACGCGGCAGTACCGGCAGGAGACCGGCACCCCGGTCGAGCGCACGGCGGGCTGGCTTTCCGGATCCTGTCAGCTGTTCCGCCGCGAGGCCTTCGACTCGGTCGACGGGTTCGACACGCGCTACTTCATGTACTTCGAGGACGTCGACCTCGGTGACCGGCTGACCCGCGCGGGCTGGCTGAACGTGTACGCGCCTTCTGCCAGTGTCATGCACATCGGCGGGCACTCGACTTCGCAGACATCGGAGAAGATGCTGCGCGTACACCACGAAAGTGCGTACCGCTACCTCGCGGACCGTCACCGCGGTCTCCTGTGGAAGCCGGTCATGCTCGCGGTGAAGGCCGGTCTCGCGCTGCGGCTCAAGCTCGAAACGCGCCGGAAGTAGCGGTTCCGGCCACCGGAATTCGCGCGACTCCGCTCTCTGCCGTCGTTACCGTCGGTGCATGGACTTCGCCGCACTGGACACCTGGCTGACGGAACGCGCCGGGGAGGAGCGCTTCTCCGGGGTCGTGCTGATCCGGCGCGGAGACGAGACACTGTTCGAACACGGGTACGGCCTGGCCAGTCGCCGCTGGTCGGTGCCGAACGCGCCGGACATCCGGTACGACACCGCGTCGATCACGAAGGTCGTCACCGCGATCGCCGCCCTGCGGCTGGCCGATGAGGGACGGCTCGACCTCGATCGCCCGATCGGCGAGATCATCGACCTCGACGGCACGGCGATCGCGCCCGGGGCGACGACGCGGCAGCTGCTCACCCATACGTCCGGGATCGCCGACGACGCCGACGAGGAAGCGGGCGAGAGTTACGAGGCGTTGTGGGTCGACAAGCCGGTGTACTCGGTGGTCGACACGCGGGACCATCTGCCCAATTTCGCTTATCGGGCACCGAATTTCGCGCCGGGCGAGGGCTGCCGGTACTGCAATTCGGGCTACGTCCTCGCCGGGCTGGTGATCGAGGAGAGCACCGGGACGCCGTATCGCGACCACGTCCGGGAGACCGTGCTCGACCGTGCGGGGATGACCGATTCGGGTTTCTTCGACCGACGCGGTCCGGAGCCGAGGGTCGCCGAGGGCTGGGATCCCCTCCTGGACGGTGAGCGGGTCACCGGCTGGAAGCAGAACATCTTCAGCTACCCGCCGATCGGGTCACCCGATGGTGGCATGTACTGCACCGTCGGCGACCTCGTCCGGCTGCTGCGGGCGATCCGCGAAGAACGACTCCTGAGCCCTGCGCGCACGAAGGAGTTCCTCACGCCACAGGTGCTTCACAGCAGCGGCGTCTGGTACGGCTTCGGCCTCGAATTCGTCCTGGCGCCGGATGGCTCGGTGCGGCACTACTACAAGGACGGCGGGAACGTCGGCGTCTGCTCGCTGATGCGGCACTATCCGGCCGAAGGGCTGGACGTCGCGATGCTGTCCAACGCCACGTACGGCGGGGGAGCGGCGATCAAGGAGATCGACCGGGTGATCCGGGCATCCTGAGGCAGGTTCTCGCGCGTGCAATGAAAGGCCCCTTACATAGCAAAATTTGCTATGAAGGGGCCTTTCATTGCACGTTTCGAGGGCTAGATGCCGTCCAGACGGCGTGAGAGGTTCGACCGGCCCGAGGGGTTCTGCTTCACCGTCGGCACCAGGCCGCCGACCTCGTTCTCGACGGTCTCCGGCTCCGGCTGCTCGATCAGGGGACTCTGCACCGGCGCGGCGGGCGGCCGCCGGGTGAGCGGTGTCGTCGCCTGTGGGAGAGGTCTGGTCTGCTGGGGAGCGCCGGGACGGCGGGGGTACGGCTGCGGCTGAGTCGAGCCTTCGCCCCGCGCCGGCGGCAGGTCCAGCCGCGTCGTCGGTTCGGGTCCCGCGAGCGGGTGATCGTTCTCGGCGATCAACGAAGCCGGTAGCTGAGTGGTCGTATCCGGGTCCGAGGAACGGTCGATCTCGGTGACCACCGATCGGGGGATCTGCTGAGTGTTCGCGGAGTCCATCGGAGACGTCGCGTTGTCCGGTGTCACGACGAAGGCTCCACGCGCGCTTGCGCGTGCGAGCAAGGCGTCCGCCCGAGCACGGGGGTCCATTCCCCTAGGCCTCCCGACTGACCTGGGGCCCTCTGGGTTCAGGGCCGACTGTGTGGTGTCTAGGGTAGGCCCTAGGTGCGGCTGCCGTCAGCAGACCCGCAAACGTCTTCCGACAAAAGTTGGCGGGCCGCCTGGACTCAGGCTTCCATGTCCGAAAGGATCCGCGTGCTGGAGTCGGCCTTGTCCGTGCCGCCGATGCCGTAGACCATCGTGATGTTGTTCCGCGCTCCGGCTTCGATTTCGTCGGCAGGGAGCTCTTCGATGCTGCGCCTGTCGCCACCGTTGCAGAACTCGAGCTCCGTGTCGGGGTACGCCGCGCGGATCTGGTCGAACGATTCGTCGATGCCCGGCCCCTGCTCGACGGCGATGTACACGTCGTCGACGATGCGCAGCGCGCGGACGATCCGGGCCCGGACGTCCTCGGTCTGGATCACCCTGCCTTTCTTGAGGACTTGCTGGTGGTCGTTGTTGACGATGACGATCAGGTAGCCGGACCGCGCCTGCGCGGACTCGAACAGGTCGAGATGGCCCTGGTGGAGCGGGTTGAAGTACCCACTGACGATCGAGGCCTTCGCCGGTCGCTCGGTCATCGTCCAGTCCTCCATAGGCTTACGGTTTCAGGTGGCCCGCTCACCCTAGCCGAGTGCCGGGTAGTTTCACCGTGTGCTGTTCCGTCCCGGGTTCTCGCTTGATCTGGACGCGGTCCTGGGGCCGCTGAGCCGGGGATCGCGTTCGCCCAACGTCGCCCGCACCGAGGGCGGGGTCACCTGGCTGGCCGCCAACACCGCGGACGGCGCGGGCACACTCGCGCTGCTGCGGCGCACGGACGGCGAGATCGAGGCGGAGGCCTGGGGACCCGGCGCGGACAGGCTGCTCGAAGGCGTTCCGGCGATGCTGGGCGCGCACGACGACGACTCCGAATTCGTCGCGCATCACGACGTCATCGCGACGGCGCGCCGCCGCAACCCGGGGCTGCGCCTCGGCTCGACCGGCCGGGTGTGGGACGCGCTGGTGCTCGCCGTGCTGGAACAGAAGGTGACCAGTGCCGAGGCGCTGCGGTCGTGGGGCGAGCTGTGCCGCTGGTTCGGGGAGCAGGCGCCAGGGCCTGGACCGGCACGGCTGCGCGTGCCGCCGACGCCCGTCGCCATCCGATCCATTGTGGACTGGAAATGGCATCGCGCCGGGGTGGACCTGAAACGGCGGACGACGCTGATCGCGGCGGCCCGCGTCGCGCCGCGGCTGGAGAAGGCCGTCGAACTGAAGGGTGTCGAAGGCCGGGCTTGGCTGCGGAAAGTGCCGGGCATCGGAGTGTGGACCGCGGCGGAGATCGCGCAGCGCGCCTGGGGAGACCCGGACGCGGTGAGCTTCGGTGACTACAACATCCCGTCGATGGTCGGGCACGCGCTGGTCGGCACGAAACTCGACGACGCCGGGATGTCCGAGGTGCTGGCGCCGTACTCACCGCAGCGGCAGCGCGCGGTTCGCTACCTGTCGACGGCCGGCTTCCGCCGTCCGAGGTTCGGGCCGAAGATCGAACTCCGCGACTACCGCGCGATGTGATCGCGCTACCGCCGCATTTGGTCCTCTGAATGAGGGAGTCAGTTGCCCCAGCCCTGCGGCGGGTAGGGCTGCTGCTGGCTCGGGTACTGCGGCGGCTGCTGAGGATACTGCTGGTGCGGGACGTGGGGTGGGTTCTGCTGCGGCGGGTACATCGGGCGCTTCGGCTTGTTGAGCGCCTTCACCAGGAAGAAGATGCCGACACCGACACCGGCGAGGAACAGGACGACGATCAGCAGCATCAGCACGGAGACTCCCATGCGGTGAGGCTAGCCGGTCGATGATCGTCGTGAGCGGTCGCGAGGGGTGGATCAGCCCAGCGCGGCGTCGATGATCGCCTTGGCCTCGTCGCGGCCGAGACCCAGCTTCCTGGTCAGCGCGGCGTAGTCGGCGGCCGCCTGCCTCGCCCGTTCGCGGGACTCGTCACCGACGGCGCTCACGAACGTCCCGGCCCTGCCGCGGGTCTCGATCAGGCCCGCTTCTTCGAGCTCTCGGTAGGCCTTGGCGACCGTGTTCGGGGCGATGCCGAGGTCTTCGGCGAGTTTCCGCACGGTCGGGAGTTTCGCCCCGACGGGCAAGGTGCCGTCGTTGATCCGCTCCGCGTAGGCGGTGCGGACCTGTTCGAAAGGCGGGACCGGAGAGTTCGGGTCGACCCTGACCATGCGGTTTTCTCCCTGCTGGAAATGCCGTGAAGGCCTCCTTGCCTACCTTGAGGGTAGGGAAGGAGGCCTTCACGGACAGTCGACTACNTGCCGTGAAGGCCTCCTTGCCTACCTTGAGGGTAGGGAAGGAGGCCTTCACGGACAGTCGACTACTGGCGGGGCGGGACGACCTGGGTGGCGTCACCGCCGCCACCGGGGACGACCTGGGTGGCGTCACCGCCGCCACCGGGCACCACCTGCGTGCGGTCGGCGCTCGCGGGCGGGACGACCTGCGTGCGGTCGGCGCTCGCGGGGGAGACCACCTGGGTGCGGTCGGCGCCGGCATCCGCTTGCTGCTGCGGGGACACGACCTGGGTACGGTCCGCGCTGCCGTCGATCGGCGGCCCCGGCTGCGGGGGAGGCGGCGGGAAACCGGGCTGAGCCATGCCGGGCGCGCCGAACGGATTGGGTGCCGGGGCTCCCGGAGGTGGCGCGAAAGCCGCGGGGGCGCCGGGCGGGGGCGGGAACCCCGCCGGGCCCGGAGGCGGCGGGAAACCGGGCGCCTGGCCGTAACCGGGCTGAGGCGGCGGGAAACCGGGCTGCTGCTGCCAGTTGCCCTGCGGGGCGGGACCACCGGCGGGCGGGGGAGGCGGCGGGAAGCCGGGGGCCGGGCCACCGCCGCCGAAGTTCGGGTTCTGCGGGAAGGTCATCGGCGGCTTCTTGGCCTGGTTGACCTTCACGATGATCACCACGATCACGATGATGATGACGATGATCGCCAAGATCAGCAGAAACCAGCCGAAGCCGTCACCGTCACCGCTGCTGTGGACCCGGACCCGGTCCAGGTATGGCGTCAGCGTCGTCAGCATCATTCCCCCTTAAGAACGTCAGCCGACACCCTAACGGCCGGACGCCGCGGGCACGGCGGCTTCCAGCAGTTCGGCGAGATCTTCCGACCCTTCCGGCAGGGAATCCAGCGGCCACCAACGAAGATCGTCCGATTCGTCGCTTTGGACCGGTTGCGCTCCCCGTGGCGCGCGCACCACGAAACGCACGTCGAAATGCCGGGTCGGCACGCCGAGCGAGCACGTGATCGGGTGGACGTCGAGATGCACCGGGGCCGGGTCGATCACGAGGTCCTCGATGCCGGATTCCTCTCGTGCCTCACGAAGCGCGGCGTCCGCGAGCGTCGCGTCGCCTGGTTCGCAATGTCCGCCGAGCTGCAACCAGCGCCCGACTCGCGGGTGCAGGGTGAGCAGCACGTTTTCCGCGTCGGCGTCGAGAAGGACGGCCGACGCGGTGATATGCCCGGCCGCGCATTCGCGGCGGCAGACGTCGTCGCGGGCGGCGAGGAAGCCCAGATAGGCCTGGCGCAAGGATTCCTGAGTCGTGTCCACCGGTCGCCAACCGGACAAAGTGGACACAACGTCGTCGTGCAGGGTCACAGTTCGAGAAGTCCTTCACCGGGTTCGACGGGACCGCGCGCGGGCGGGAGGGCGGCGGGATGCCCGATCGCGACGGCCCCGAGCGGTTCCCAGCGCTCGTCGAGGCCGAGGACGTCGCGCACGATGTCCGCCGCGAAGATGGTCGACCCGATCCAGCACGAGCCGAGGTCTTCGGCGGCGAGCGCGACCAGCAGGCCCTGCACGGCAGCGCCACCGGCGACGGTGAACATCGTGTGCTCACAAGCGTTCCGCCGGTCGTCGCGGTAGGTGTGCGCGCCCTCGGCGACGAGGAACGGCACCACGACTTCGGGCGCGTTGTACAGGATGTCGCCGCGGCTGAGGCGCTTCGCGACCTGTTCGGAGGTGAAATCGTCGCCTTCGAGATTGGCCTGCCACGACGCCTTCATCGCGTCGAGAAGCTTGCGGCGCAAGCCTTCCTCGCGCAGCCACACGAACCGGACCGGCTTCGTGTGATGCGGAGCGGGAGCCGTGAGCGCCGTCCCGACCGCGCGGCGCAGCACCTCGGGATCGACCGGTTCGTCGGTGAACGACCGGATCGAACGCCGCGCGAGCACGGCCTCCCGGCGGCCCTGGGCGATGGATTCGTTGGTGCCGAGGCGGAACAGGTCTTCTTCGACCGGGCGGAGCAGTTTTCGGGCGGTCGAACCGTCGTCGGTCAGCCGGAGGCCGCGCACGACGGCGACCGGGGTCCCGCCGAGCTTGCCCTTGACCAGATCCGCCGCGGCGGCGAGTTCGTCGGCGATCGCCACCTCGGTGACCGCGAGTTCGTTGCCCTGGCTGTCGACCTCACCCGCGTACGAGTGCAGCACCCGCAGGCCGGACGCACCGATCGCGGCGTCGGTCTGCCCGACCCGCCATGCACGGCCCATCGTGTCGGTGACGACGACGGCGACCTCGACACCGAGCCGTTCACGCAGCCCGTTCCGCAGCGCGAGCGCGGAAGCGTCGGGATCGGACGGCAGCAGCGCGACCTCGCCGGAGGCCACGTTCGACGCGTCCACACCGGACGCGGCCTGCACGATGCCGAGCTTGTTCTCGGTGATCACCGTCCGGTTGATCCGCGCGATCACGCGGACGGACTCCTCTTCGACGAGTTTGCGCCGGGCGGCGTCGCGCTCCTCCGGATCGGACGGGACCCGGATCAGCATGCCTTCGACCTTGGAAACGATCTTGCTCGTCACGACCAGGACGTCGCCCGACCGCAGCCAGGGGGCCGCCTCGACGATCGCCCCGGTCAGGTCGTCGCCGGGGCGGAACTCCGGCAGGCCCTCGACCGGCAGGATCTCGATCTTCGCGGAAGCGTGGTCAGTCAACGGAAACTCCCGCCAGATCGAAAGCGGCGCGCACCATGGCCGCCGTGGCGTCCACATCGGACATCAGCAGGGGCACGTCGCGGACGGCGACTCCCGGCACGTCGACGGTCTCCCCCTCGGAGATCAGCCAGCCGTCGAGCACGCCGTCGGATTCCTTGCGGGATCCGTAATGCCGTCCGACGGCCTCGGCCGAGGTCTCCACGCCGATCGCGCTCAGGCACGCGTCGGCCATCCCGCGCAACGGCTTCCCGCCGATGATCGGCGAGACACCGACGACCTTGGCGCGCGTCTTCCGCAAGGCGTCGCGGATTCCCGGGACGCCGAGCGTCGTGCCCACCGAGACCACCGGATTGGACGGCGCGAACAGCACGATGTCGGCGGCCGCGATCGCGTCGAGCACGCCGGGCGCCGGCTTGGCCTCGTCGGCGCCGACGGCGATGATCGAATGCGCCTTCGGCTCGGCGCGGTAGCGCACCCACCACTCCTGGAAGTGGATCGCCTTGCGCTGGTCCGGATCCTCGGGGTCGTCGATCACGACATGCGTCTCGACGCGGTCGTCCGACATCGGCAGCAGGCGTACGCCCGGCTGCCAGCGATCGCACAGCGCCTCGGTGACCTGCGACAGCGGATAGCCCGCGCGCAGCATCCGCGAACGGATCAGATGCGTCGCGATGTCCTTGTCGCCCAGTCCGAACCAGGTCGGCTCGGCACCATAGGCGGCGAGCTCCTCCTTGACCGTCCAGGTCTCCCCGGAGTGACCCCAGCCGCGCTCTTCGTCGATCCCCCCGCCGAGGGTGTACATGCAGGTGTCCAGGTCCGGGCAGATGCGCAGACCGTGCATCCACACGTCGTCCCCGGTGTTCACCAGCGCGGTCACCTCATGCGGCGATTCCGGCGCGGAACCGGTCGCGGGCAGACCCAGTGCTTGTTTGACCCCCAGCAGGAAGCGGGCCCCGCCCACTCCGCCGACCAAAATGACGACCTTCACGACGGGCGATCCTCGCACGCCCCCGGAGCCGGGGCCCAGTAGCGGTACCTGTGGTGCTCCGTACAGCCCAGGCTTTCGTACAGCTTCAGCGCGCCGGAGTTCGCCACCGCGACCTGCAGCAGCATCCCGGTCGCGCCCTGAGCGGCGCCCCAGGCGCCCACGGCGTTCATCAGCCCGCGTGCGAGCCCTCGCCGCCGGAACTCCGGCCGTACCTCCAAACGGGCGATGTGCAGCCACTCGCCGACGACCGCTCCGCGCACCGCGCCGGCCGTGACGCCGTCGATTTCGACCACCCCGAAGCCGACCTTGCCGGTGCCGAGGACGTGCCTTGGCGCCTCCGCCGGATCCGCGCCGCCTGCCGTCATCTCCCACCATCCGGACGTCGGTTCGTCCAGAATCACCGCTCCCGCCGAGGTCCCGTGCGAGAGCGGCCCGGTCAGCACGCGGACCTCGTGCGCGGGGCGGTGTTCCACATAGTGGACCCAGCCGCGGGTGGCGATGGCGTCCTCGAGAGACGTGTTCTGGATCACCTGAACGACGGGCGGGATGGCATGATCGTGGGCGAAGTCACAGACCGTCCGCAGGGCGTCTGGCAGCGGTTTTCCCGGGTCACCGATCGCCAGGGCACTGTTGGCCCGCGCGGTGAACCCGTCCGCCCAGCGGAGCCTCCAGTCACCGATCCGGCTCTCGTGCAGGGGAGTCCAAGCCTGGCTACAGGTGAGCTCGAGCATTTCCGCACTGTTCACGGTTAGATTGTGCCAAGGAAGGCAGTGGAGGGACCCCGATGAGCATCGCGCGCAAGGACGACAGGCACAACGAAGACCTCGTCCGCGAGATCTCGGACGGCTTCAACCGGGCATTGGGCGCGGAAAAGGCCGTCGAGAAGGACGGGAAGGACGCAGTAGCGGCCAAGCCCGCCGCACCGAAGTTCGTCATCACTGGGGACAGCAGGGCCACTCCGCCGCCTCGCCGGAAAGACCGCTGAACGCCCATCCCCGGGGTACCGATAAGGGTGGCCTAAGCGGGCCGGTCGCGCCCGTGGGCGCGTAATGTCCGTTGCAGACTGGTGAAGCAGAGATAAGCAGGAGTGCGCAGTGACCTACGTGATCGCCGAGCCCTGCGTCGACGTGCTCGACAAGGCGTGTATCGACGAGTGCCCCGTGGATTGCATCTACGAGGGTGACCGCATGCTGTACATCCACCCGGACGAATGCGTCGACTGCGGTGCCTGCGAGCCGGTCTGCCCCGTCGAGGCGATCTACTACGAGGACGACGTCCCCGACGAGTGGAACGACTACACCAAGGCCAACGTCGACTTCTTCGACGAACTCGGCTCGCCCGGTGGCGCCTCCAAGGTCGGCAAGACCAGCCACGACCCCGCCTTCATCAAGGCTCTTCCCCCGCAGGGCGAATGAGCCGGGTCGCTCTTCCCGATTTTCCCTGGGACTCCCTGGCCGAGGCCAAGGCGAAGGCCCAGGCGCATCCCGGCGGCCTCGTCGACCTGTCGATCGGCACGCCGGTGGACCCGGTCCCCGAGAGTATCCGCGCGGCGCTCGCGTCCGTGTCGGAGATCCCGGGGTATCCGACCACGCACGGGATCCCCGAGCTCAGGGCCGCCGCGATCGACGCGCTTTCGCGGCGGCACGGCATCGAGGGTGTTCCCGAGGCGGCCGTGCTGCCGACGATCGGTTCGAAGGAACTGGTCGCTTCGCTGCCGCGGCAGCTGGGGTTCGGCCCCGGCGATCTCATCGTGATCCCCGAGGTGGCGTACCCGACCTACGAGGTCGGCGTGCTGCTGGCGGGTGCTTCCCTGCTGCGCGCGGACAGCACCTTCGCGGTCGGTCCGCAGCGGCCGTCCATGCTGTGGATCAACTCGCCGTCCAACCCGACCGGGCGCGTGCTCGGCGTCGACCACCTGCGCAAGGTCGTCGAATGGGCGCGGGAACGCGATGTCGTCGTTGTCTCCGACGAGTGTTATCTGGCGCTGGGCTGGGAAAGCGAGCCCGTGTCGATCCTGCACCCGTCCGTGCACGGCGGCTCCCTCGACGGCCTGCTGGCCGTCCACTCGCTGTCGAAGTCCGCGAACCTCGCCAGCTACCGCGCCGGATTCGTCACCGGTGACCCGAAGCTCGTCGCCGGGCTGCTGGAGATCCGCAAACACTCCGGGCTGATCGTGCCGCGGCCGGTGCAGGAGGCCATGGTCGCCGCGCTGAAGGACGACGAAGCACTTGCCGCGCAACGGGAACGCTACGCGCGCCGTCGGCTGGTGCTGCGTAAGGCGTTGCTGGACAGCGGTTTCGAGATCTCTCATTCCGAGGCCGGACTGTATCTCTGGTCCACGCGCGGGGAAGCCGCGCTCGACACGGTCGATTGGCTGGCCGATCGCGGCATCCTCGCCGCTCCGGGCACCTTCTACGGGCCGACCGGTGGGCGGCACGTCCGGATCGCCCTGACGGCGACGGACGAGCGGATCGACGCGGCCGTGGAGCGGCTCGCTTCGATCTGAGCGGATTCAGGACACGTCGCGGCCGGTGAAACCCCGGTAGATGAACCGCGTCAGCGCCTCGATGGCATCCTCCTCCGAGACCGAGGACGGGTCCAGCAGCCACGTGTGCGCGAAACCGTTGACCAGCTCACCCATCATCGCGAGCGTGAGCCGCTCCGACGCCGGGAGCTCCAGGCCGGCCGCGGTGACGTACCCCAGGTGGCCGAGGATGTCCTCCGCCTGATCGGCGCCGAAGCGCGCGAAGGTCCGCGCGAAGTCGTCGCTGACCATGGCGGCCTGGCGTAGCGCGAGCATCGTCGCGGCGTTGTCGCGATGGAAGCTCCAGTACTCGCGGACGTGCCAGCGCACGGCTTCCGGGTCGGTGAAGTCGGCTTTGTGCTCCGGCGAGGACGCGTTGACGTCGCTGGCCGCCGCCAGGTCCGCGAGGAGCGCTTCGAGCAGCTCTTCCTTGCTCGCGAAGTGGTTGTAGAACGAGCCCGCCGCGCGTCCGGCCTCCGCCGTGATGTCGGTGATCTTGGTGTTCAGGTACCCCTTCGCCGCGAAAACGCGCTTCGCCGCCTCCTTGAGCGCGGCCTCGGTTTCCGCCGCCCTCTCTTTGCGGCTCGTCGCCGTCATCGGCACCTCCTTGACACGGAAGGCTAGCAACGGTCAAACTGAATCAAGATTCACTGAATCTTAATTCACTGGAGGCGAGATGACCGAGGTACTGATCGCGGGAGCCGGTCCGACCGGGCTCACGCTGGCCATCGATCTCGCGCGTCGCGGTGTCGGCGTGCGGATCGTGGAGAAGGCCGAGACGTTCTTCGAGGGCTCGCGCGGCGACGGCCTGCAACCGCGCACGCTGGAGGTCTTCGAGGATCTCGGGGTGCTGGACGCGGTCCTGGCCGCCGGGCAGCCGCCCGTGGCGGTGAAGATCCATCTGGGTGGCGAGGTCGTCGGCGAGCGGAGGATGGCCGAGCTCGCCGAGCCGACCCCGGACGTGCCATACCCGAACGGCCACTTCCTCGGCCAGTCGCGGACCGAGGGGATCCTTCGTGAGCGGCTCGCCGAATTCGGCGTCCAGGTCGAGCTCGGCACGCCGCTGCTCGGCTTCGAGCAGGACGCCGACGGGGTGACCGCCGAACTGCCGGGCGAGCGCGTCCGGGTCGACTACCTCGTCGGCGCGGACGGGGGGAAGAGCTTCGTGCGCAAGGCGCTCAAGATCGCGTTCGAGGGCACCACCGATGAATCGGTCCGCATGCTGCTGGGGGACGTCCAGGCCGAGGGGCTCGATCGCGCGTATGGGCACTGGTTCGCGAAGCCCGAGGACCCGATGTCGGGGATCGTGCTCACGCCGCTGCCGGGGGTGCCGCATTTCCAGTTCGCCGCGCCACTGGGTGAGGAGGAGGTCGAGGCGTCGCTCGGCACCTTGCAGTCCCGGCTCGACGAACTGTCCGGCGGCGGGGTCCGGCTGCACGACCTCGCCTGGTCGACGGTATGGCGGCCCAATACCCGGCTCGCCGAGCGGTTTCGTGACGGTCGTGTGTTCCTCGCCGGCGACGCGGCGCACGTCCACCCGCCGACCGGTGGGCAGGGCCTCAACACCGGAGTCCAGGACGCGTACAACCTGGGCTGGAAACTCGCCGACGGTTCACCGGAGCTGCTCGACAGCTACGAGCCCGAACGGCGCGGGGTCGCCGCGCGGGTGTTGAAGATCAGCACCGAGATCCTCGAGAAGTACAAGGAAGGGGCGGAAGACGCGCACGAGCGCGGGGAGAACACGCGTCAGCTCGACATCGGGTATCGCGGCGGCCCGCTCGCGCCCGCGGCGACCGGCCGGATCCGGCCCGGCGACCGCGCGCCGGACGCGCCGCTGAGGGACGCGAACGGCAAGTCCGTCCGGCTGTTCGAGGTGCTGCGCGGCCCGCAGGCGACGGTGCTGGTGTTCGGCGACGGTCCGGCGCCCGAAGACGCGCGGCGGATCCTGCCCGCGGGCAGTGCGCTGTCCGACGCGGACTTCGAGGACGTCGGCGGGCACGCCTTCGCCGCGTATGAAGCGGGGAACGGGTGGCAGGTGCAGATCCGCCCGGACGGCTACATCCGCGCGGTCACCGCCTGAGCGGCCTGGTCGACCTCGGTCCAGACGTCGCGCCACACGGCACGGACCTCGGCGCGGCGCAGCAGTTCCTTCTCCGCGATCCGGCCGGCGATGAAGGCGACCTCGGAGTCGACGGCGGCTGCGACGCCGCGCATCCGATCGGCGGCGACGCAGGCGTCCTGGTGGTCTCCGAGGACGGTCTGGAAGTTCTTCGTGGCCTTGATCAGCCGCTGGATCCGCTCCGCCTGCTTCTTCTTCGCGGCGGGCTTGGCCATCTCGGCGGCGTAGCGGAGTTTCTTGCCGTAGATGCGAAGCGCGTGAAGGTCGTCGTCCGGAGGATCGGCGGGAAGAGCCTTCACGGCCTTCGCGAGCTTTCGATGCGGCTTCGCGAGACCGACGACGAGATCGGCCGAGGTGGGGGCGGCCTCGGCAGTGGGTTCTTCGGCGGCGGGCTGCCGGGCGAGGCGGCCGATGTCCTGCAGCATCGAGGCGTACCGGGGGCTGGCGAGCGCGCGGGTGAGCCGCCGCTTCGCGACGCCGCGCTCGGTGACGAACTTCGACACCAGACGGCGCGCGGCCGGCTGGTCGCGCACCTCGAACTCGGCGACGACCTCACGGAGATGCCCGATCAGGACGTCGTAATCGCGGACGTCGCCGAGGGACTGGCCGAGCCAGCCGAGTTCGGCGCGCACCGGCTCGGAGTCCGGGCCGACGAGGCGACCGGAGAGCTTGAGGACGCTTCGCATGCGGCGCAGCGCGACCCGCATCTGGTGCAGATCTTCGGGGTCGGCGCCGGATTTGGTGCCCGGCTCGTGCGCGAGGAGCGCGCGGATCTCGACGTCGAGTTTGACCCGGACGTGGGTGGCCGCCGGATCGCCAGGCCCGGCTTTCGCGGGACGGTCGCCGAGCCCGAGCGCGGCCGGAGTGGTCGAAGGGGCGTTCTTGCGCGGCAGGGTCTCGGCTGTCACAAGATGAATTCTAGGTGAACCGGCAAGGTGGTCCAGGCCGTGAGAGAAGCAAGGGACCTTTGCTGCAGCCCTCCGGGGGAGAGTGGTAGCAAAGGTCCCTTGCTCCCCGCGCGCAGCGGCCCCGGGCGCCTCAGGTGACTGTGTGGGTTTCGGGACATCTAACGTCCTAAAACCGACACGGTCGGTCAGCGTCGCTACGCGGGGTGAGGGGTGTGTGGGAATAGGGACACTCAACGTCCCTATTCCCACACACCCACCTGCCGCCCGCGCGGTAGCAAAGGTCCCTTGCTCTCTTTTCGCAGGTCAGTTGGCGTGCAGGGCCGCGTTCAGCTCGATGCCGACGCCGGTGCGCGCGACGACCTCGACGGCGCCGGTCCCGGAGTTCCGCCGGAACACCGCGCCCGAGATGCCGGACAGCTCCAGCGCCTTCACGACCTTGCCCTCGAAGGTCACCTTCGTGCCGGCCGTGACGTACAGGCCCGCTTCGACGACCGAGTCGTCGCCGAGCGAGATGCCGACGCCGCCGTTCGCGCCGATCAGGCAGCGCTCGCCGATCGAGATGGTCTCCTTGCCGCCACCGGACAGCGTGCCCATGATCGACGCGCCGCCGCCGACGTCGGAGCCGTCGCCGACCACGACGCCCGCCGAGATCCGGCCTTCGACCATGGAGGCGCCGAGTGTGCCGGCGTTGAAGTTGACGAAGCCCTCGTGCATGACCGTGGTGCCGTTGGCCAGGTGCGCGCCGAGGCGGGCGCGGTCGGCGTCGGCGATGCGGACGCCGGTCGGCACGACGTAGTCCACCATCCGCGGGAACTTGTCCACGCCGTAGACGGTGACGTTGCCGCGCGCCCGCAGCCGCAGCCGGGTCGCCTCGAAGCCCTCGACGGGGCACGGTCCGTGGTTGGTCCACACGACGTTCGCCAGCAGGCCGAAGATGCCGTCGAGGCTCGCGCCGTGCGGCCGGACCAGACGGTGCGACAGCAGGTGAAGACGCAGGTAGACGTCGTGCGTGTCGCCGGGGGCGTCCGACAGCCGGGCGATGGTCGTGCGGACCGCGACGACCTCGACACCGCGATCGGTGTCCGGGCCGAGCTGGGCGGCCGCGGCCTCGCCGAGGGCTTCGGAGGCCTCTTCGGCGGTCAGCCGCACCGTGCCGGCCTTGCTGTCGGAGCCGTCGGTCAGCTTGGGCAGCGGGAACCAGGTGTCCAGTACCGTGCCGTCGGTCGTGACGGTGGCCAGTCCGACGCCGGTGGCGCCGGTCGTTTCGGGGTCAGGGGTCTGCTCGCTCACGACCTGAACGGTAACCCAGTGACGCTCCTCAGCCGCCGACGAGGCTCTTCACACTGGTCAGCGCCGTCGCCATATCGGTGAGCGCCTGGCCGCACGGTCCCCCGGGAGCCGCCTGGGCCTGGCAGTTCGCGGCGCGGAAGGCGGCGATCGGGCGATCGAGGACGTCGGCGTGCGACGACAGGTCCGGGCGGCGCTTGCGGACGGTGCCCGCGGCGCTCGAGAGCTCGGTGACGTACTTCTGGCAGCCCTCGGGCGATTCGGTCCCCGGCGCCAGATAGCACTGATCGGTGGTCAGCGCCTTGAGCTTGATCGGCAGCACGTCCGGGCCGGTGCTCTGGGTCGGCCGGACCTTCACCGGGACTTCGCTCGATCCGCACCCGCTGAGCACCAGGAGGAGGGCGACCAAGATCGTTCGCATGCGCACTCCTTCACGGTAGCCCCGGGCCCCCGGCGGTACGGTGCGGGCATGCCTTCGCTCGACTTGCACGCCGATCCCGTCGCCCTCACCGCCGCGCTGGTGGACATCTTCAGCGTCTCGGAGCAGGAGAAGGTGATCGCGGACACCGTGCAGGCCGCGCTCCAGGCGCAGGCGCCGCATCTCGAGGTGATCCGCAACGGCGACGCGGTCCTCGCCCGCACGAACCTCGGCCGCCCTTCGCGGGTGCTGCTGGCCGGGCATCTCGACACCGTTCCGGTCAACGAGAACCTGCCCGTGCGCCGCGAGGGGACCGGTGACGACGAGATCCTGCACGGTCTCGGCACCGTCGACATGAAGAGCGGTGACGCCGTCTTCCTGCACCTCGCCGCCGCGCTCCGGGAGCCGAGGCACGACATCACCTTCGTGTTCTACGACTGCGAAGAGATCGAAGCGACGAAGAACGGTCTCGGGCGCATCGAGCGTGAGCTGCCCGAGTGGCTGCGAGCCGACCTCGCGATCCTCGGCGAGCCGTCGAACGGCGGGATCGAAGGCGGTTGCCAGGGCACGATGCGGATCGAGATCCGCGTCGACGGCGTCCGGGCGCACACCGCGCGCGGCTGGATGGGCGTCAACGCGATCCACGGTCTCGCCGAACCGCTGCGCAGGCTGGCCGAGTACACGCCGCGGGTGGTCGACATCGACGGCCTGACCTACCGGGAAGGGTTGCAGGCCACGAAGATCGGCGGCGGCGTCGCGGGCAACGTCGTCCCGGACGAAGCCGTGCTCACGATCAACCACCGCTTCGCTCCCGACCGCTCCCCGGAGGATGCCGAGGCGCACCTTCGCGAGGTCTTCGAGGGCTACGACGTCAAGATCGTCGACTTGTCGCCAGGGGCATTGCCCGGCCTGAGCGCTCCCGCGGCGGCCGAGCTGGTCGCCGCGGCCGGGGGCAAGGCGGTCGCGAAGCTGGGCTGGACCGACGTCGCGCGCTTCGCGGCACTCGGGATCCCGGCGGTGAACTTCGGTCCGGGCGACCCGACGCTGGCGCACACCCGCCAGGAGAACGTCCGAGCGGGCGAGATCCGGCAAGTGGCCGCGGTGCTGCGCGAATTCCTCAGCTAGTCAGGGCGAGCAACTCGTCGAGCGCCTGCTCCGGGCCGCCATAGGTCAGGTGCGAGATGGCGAACATGGGGGCGACCACCCGGCTCCAGGCGTACAACCTGTCCCCGTCGAGCCCGCAGGCGTTCGCCACCGTATGGCAACGGGCCTCGACGCCTTCGTGCCCGGCGCCGCTCACCACGTAGTCGACGGCGTCGAAGCACGGATCACCCACGCACGCCTTCGGATCGATCGCGATCAGGCCGCGCGAGCCGCCGTCCAAGGCGTTGCCGAGATGCAGATCGCCGTGGAGCAACACGACGCCGGCCTGGGTGTCCAGCAACTTCTCGCAGCGCTCGATCGCCAGCCGCCAGGTTTCCGGGCCGATCCTGGCGGCGATGGCCGGTTCGGTGATCCGCTTGCCGATCCGGTCGAAGGACTCCTCGAACCGGCCGCGCAGGCTCCACGGCCAGTCCGCCGGCGGGGCGACGGAATGCAGCGCGCTGAGCAGGTCTCCCCAACGTTCCGGCAGGGTCGGCAGCGGCAGGTCCTCGGCCGGGGTGCCCGGCTGGATCTCTTCCAGCACCATCGCACCGGCGTCCGCGTCGGCGGCGAGGACGGCGGGCACCCGGCCCGACGGCGCGAGCACCCGCAGCATTTCGAGCTGTTTGGTCAGCAGCGCCCCGTCCGGGCTGAGTTTGAGCACCGACGGCGTCCCATCGGACCAACGGCAGCGCAGGACGACGGACGAGGCGCCGCTCTCGAACAGCTCGCCGAGCTCGAAGTCCCATCGAGAGGCCAGCTTCGCGGCGAGTGCGGGGACCCCGGCGAGCCATCCGTCGGCGTCGGCGCCGAATCGGCTCACCAAACGAGCTCTGATGTCTTCCAAGTCCACCTCGGTCACTGGGAAACGTCCTCCTCGGCTCCGAGAAGGAGCAGTCCATGCCGCAGTAGGTCCGCGGCCTCTTCGAAACGCCCCTGATCGCGCAGGAGCTCTCCCGCTTTGTCGATTGAAGCGGCCAAGACGCCGCGAGTGTCGTGGAGGGCGGCTACGTCGATGGCATGCGCGAAGCCTGCTTCGGCTGCTTCGAGGTCTCCACGGGCCAGGGCCAGTGAGCCCTGCTGGAACGTGAGTGAGGCTGACAGCGGCGAGTCCTCAGGGATGGCTTCGGTTGCTTCGGAGAGTAGCGCGGCGGCGTCGCCGAGACGACCGAGTTCGCGGCAGACGTCGGCGAGTTCCAGCGTGACGGTGTGATCGGGTGCGGCCGCGCGTGACGCGCGAAGGTCCGCCAGAGCGCCTTCGAGATCGTCGGCACGCCGGTTCAGGGCTCGCGCGAACAGGCACCGGGCCAGCACCGGCCGCAGGGCGCGTTCGTGGAGCAGATCGTGCAGCGCCGACACGGCGGCGACGGCGTCGGCCAGCCGTCCTTCGCCGAGATAGGACTCGGCCAGCCGTCGCTGGTTCCCGGCGAGTTCGGCCAGAATCTCCTCGCTGCCGCGAGCGAGCCGAAGTGCCTCTTCCGCGTGATGCGCGGCCTTGGCGGTCTCGCCGAGGCGGAGCTGCCCGTCGGCGAGGTACGCGTGCAGGGTCAGCAGGAGCACCGGATGCGGATGGCGGACGAGGCTCGCGTCGAGCGCCGTCCGGAGCAGGTGCATCGCGTGATGCGGCTCGCCCCGGCCGATCAGGACGTTCGCCCGCAGCGCGGCGGCCAGTTCGCGGTACGGCGGAATGTCGCCGGCGAGCGCGGCTTCGGCGGCGGCCACCGGCCGTGCCCTGGCGTCGCCCTCGGTGAACCGCGCGAGCCACATCCAGGCGAGTCCGGCCTGGCGGTGACGGCCGATCTTCTCGGCCCGCCGGACCAGGCGCCGCATCTTCGGCGCCGAACCGGTCCCCGCCAGGAAATCCGCCGCGGCCGCCGCGATGTCCAGATCGAGCCGGACGTCGTCGCGGGGCGACGTCACGCCGAGGAGTTCGCCGGTGTCCACGCCGAGCCGCGCGGCGAAATGGCGCATCGCGTCACCGGAGGGTGTCCGTGCGCCCGTCTCGACGGACGAGACGTACGCGGCGGTGTAGTGCGGTTCGGCGAGTTCGCGCTGGGTGAGGCCGCGTTCGGCGCGGAGCCGCCGTAGCCGTCCGCCGACCTCCTCGTCCATGACCGAGAACGATACGGGCGAACCCGCCGATGACGTGAGTTCGCCGTTCGATCACGCGAGTTCGCCGGTTCCGCACAGCAAGCTCGCGTGATCAGACGGACGACTCAGCGCCCCTGCAGGGATTTCACGTTCTGCCCGAATGTCCAGTTCCGTGAACCGTCCCAGTTGATCGACCAGGTCATCAGGCCCTTCAGTGCCGGAATGCTGCGGTACGCCTGGGAAACCAGGCTCGGCGACATGTAGCCACCGCCGGCGCCGGCCTGCGCGGGCAAGCCCGGAGCCTGCTTGTCGTAGGGCACGCGGATCGTCTGGCCCTGGATCACCAGGCCCTTGTCGAGGCAGTTGGTCTGCGCGACGAAGCCCTGGACCGTCCCGGCCTGGTACGAATCACCGGAGCAGCCGTACATGCTTCCGTTGTAGTACTGCATGTTCAGCCACCACAGCCTGCCGTTGTCCGCGTACTTCTTGATGATCGGCAGGTACGCGCCCCAGATCGAGCCGTAGACGACGCTGCCGCCGGTGACGTACGCCGTCTCGGGCGCCATGGTGAGCCCGAAGTTCGGCGGCATCGCCGCGAGGACGCCGTCGATGATGCGGATGAGGTTCTTCTGCGAAGCGGAAAGCGTATTGATGTTCCCGCTGCCGGTGAGGCCGGTTTCGATGTCGATGTCGATCCCGTCGAAGTTGTACTTCTTCAGGATCGGCACGATGGTCGCGATGAATTTGTCCGCCACGGTGGCCGAATTCAGGTCGATCCCCGCGGTGGCGCCGCCGATGGACATCAGGATGGTCGCGCCGGCGTCCTTCGCGGCGCACATTTCGGACGGGGTCGCGACCTTCACAGTCGCGTCCATCCCATCCTCCCATTTGGCCGTTCCGTCGGACAGGATGACCGGAAAGGCCGCGTTGATCACGTTGTACCCATTGGCCTTGATCCGGGCGTCGGTGATCGGGATCCAGCCCATCGGCGGATGGACGCCGTTCGAGGCGCCGTCCCAGTTCTCCCAATAACCTTGCAGGACCTTGCCCGCGGGCTTCGATTTGACCGCGCAGACCTCGGCATCGGGAGACGCCTGCGCCGAGCCCAAGGCGACGAGTGTGGTGACGGCGAGTACCGCCGCGCCGGTGATTGCGAGCAGCCGTGAGACGCGACCGAACATACCCAGCTCCCATCTCGAAAGCGGTTTGAACGAACAGGAAGCGGCCGTTCGGCTCAACATAGGTGGCCGCGCATGAGTGGCGCTACCGACGATCGGGTGGTCTAGACCAGATATCGAAGAGTTGTCCGAAATTCTCCCCCACGCACGAGGGCCATCTCACGAGGACGGGTGTCCTCGTGAGATGGCCCTCGCCATTCGGATGGTCAGACGGTGATGGTCCAGCTGTCGAGCGTGCCGGTGTCCTGCGCGTAGGCGTCGTAGAGCACGAGCGTCCAAGTGCCGGAAGCGGCCTCGTTGGTCACGGGGACCGAGTACGTCCTGGTGCCGAGATCCGTACAGGGCAGGGAACCGGTGGGTTTGACCGAGTACGTGCTGCCGTCGGGAGCCTTCAGGCTGATCCGGAGATCCTCGGAGCAGGTGTGCGTCCCGGTGATCGACACCTTCACCGGCGAGGTCGCCGCACCTGTCGCACTGGACGTGATCGGGCTGTTGACCGTCGCGTAGTCGTTCAGCGCGAAGTCGGTGCCGTTGGTGAACGTGCGCACGCTGACGTCGCCGACGGTGAGCGTGTACTGCGCCGTGCGGTCCACCGAGGTCCCGTCACCGGTCACCGTGATGGTGCTGGTGCCGTTGGGGGTGCTCGCCGACGTCGCGATGGTGAGCGTCGAGGAGCCGCCGGACTGCACCGAAGCGGGGTTGAACGTCGCGGTCGCCCCGGCGGGAAGACCGCTGGCGCTCAGCGAAACCGTTTGCGCCGCACCGTTGGTGGTCGCGGTGTTCACCGTGACCGTGGCCGACTCGCCCGGCTTGACGGAACCGGCCGCCGGGGTGACGCCGACCGAGAAGTCGTCACCCTGCGGGGTGCACGAGGCCGGTTCACCGGTCGCCGCGGGAACGCTGATGGCGTTCCACGCCGCCTTGGTGGTGTTGAACTCGGTACAGGAACCCGGGTACAGCGCGAGCGCCGCTTCCAGGGTGGCCTTGCGGGCCGCGCGGTGGTTCCAGCTGGAGGTCTTCTTCAGCAGGCCGTTGTAGAAGATCTTCGCGGCCTTCTGGATGCCGATCCCGGTGATCGAGGTGTTGTTGCAGGTCGGGCTGGCCGGCTTGCCGACCGGCGCGGTGCCCTCGGCGAGCAGGTAGAACCAGTGGTTCTGCGGGCCCGCGGCGGCGTGCACCTCGGTGTTCGGGATGGACGACGAGTAGCAGTCGGGGTTGCCGGAGATCCTGCTCGGCTGGTTCATGTAGCGGATCGGGCCGCGGCCGACCAGGTTCACGCCCTCGCCGACGTCGTAGTCGGGGACGTCCTTGGCGTTGTTGGCGTAGTGCTCGGTGACGGCGCCGAAGATGTCACCGGTGGACTCGTTGAGGCCGCCGTTCTCGTTGCCGCTGCCCGCGCCGCCCGGCGTGGTCTGGAAGATGGCGTGGCCGTACTCGTGCGCGACGACGTCCATCGGGGTGGCCTGGCGCTGGCTGTCCTGCGAGCGGCCGTAGGTGGTCGAAGAACCGTTCCAGTAGGCGTTGGCCTGGTTGAGGCCGACGTAGGCGGGGAAGCCGCCGCCGCTGCCGTTGATGCCGTTGCGGCCGAGCCATTCGCCCAGCATCTTCCACTCGGTCTGCACGCCGAAGAGCGCGTCGACACAGGCGGTTTCCAGATCGGTGCCGGAACCGTTGCCCCAGTTGTCGTCCGGTCCGCTGTAGGGCGAGCCGTTCTGGCGGGCGCAGCTGATGTTGGTGCGCTGCGGGTCGCGCATCGTGTACGTGCCGCCGGAGTTCGTCGTGTCGATGGTGACGTTGCCGACGTAGTAGCTGTTCCCGGCGCCCAGCGTGCTGACGTCGTTCGACGTCGCCTTCGGCGCGGCGGCGGGGAAGTTGGACATCTTGACGTCGTCACGGGTTTCGAGCACCGCGCCGGTGACGCCGTCCACGAAGACGTGCAGGTTGCTCGGGTTCGCCGCCTTGGTACCGGCGACGACGACCTCGTAGGCGAGCTTGGGGGAGTTCCCCGCCAGTACGACGAGCTTCGGCGCGGCGACACTGTCTACTTTGGACAGCTGGCCGCGGGCGACCTCGGTCGCCTTCGCCGCGGAGACCTTGGCCTTCGTGTCCACCGAGATCGCCGCGGTCTCCGCGGCGCTGGTGCCGCGGACGCGCCCGGCGCCGTCGGCGACCACCACCGCGTCCCCGCCGACGACCGGCAGGCCACGGTAGGTTCGTTCGTAAGCGGCGTAGAAGAGTCCTCCGCCGCCGGGGGTCAGCCCGACGCGGCGGAAGTCTTCCTGCGCCCCCTTCCGCAGCTGGTCTACACCGGTCGCGGCGGCCCGGTCGGCCGCGCTCGCGGCCACGGCGTCGGGGCTCGCGGGCTGGATGGTGGCGGTGGTCGCGTTCGCCGGGGTCACCGGGAACGTCATGCTCAGGGCAAGGCCGGCGACGGCCGCCAACCCTGTTCTGAGCCCTCGCTGAATGGTCATGTGAACCTTCCATGGGCAGGACCGTGTACCCGTCCGGCCTTCAGGCGCGGCGGGGAATTCGACCTGGCGGGCGCACGGCGGGGACGGGGAGCGTGCCCATTCGGATAACTGGAGTTATCCCGATGGGCACGTCCGAGTAAAGGAGCCGGTCACAAGGTGCGTCAATGGGCCGGATGGCCTAGCGGAGCGGGTGAAGATCGACATGCAGGGAATGAAATGCCTGTGTAGTAAGAGTTTTTCCCGCCATGTGCGATATATGGCGACTTTCGTATGGTTTTCAGCCGGTCGGCCCGAAATCGGACATAGCGGCCGCGCGTACACCGCGCCGATAGGCCTCCGCGGCCTTTTCGATTAATCCGCGGGCGCGCAAGGTGTCACCCAGATGCAGTGAGGTGGCGACGAGCGCGCCGCGCAGTTCGGACTTTTCCTGTGCGGTGGCGGCTTCTTCGAGTAGCGCGGTCGCCTCGGACAGGTCGCCGCGCGCGCGGGCGATGAGTCCCAGTAACCGGAGAACCTCGGCTCTGGCCTCGATATCGGGGGATCGATCCAGAAGCGGGCGGATCCCTTCGGCGAGTTCGGCGGCCTCGTCGAGCTTCCCTTGGCGGCGGCGGACATCGGCGAGTTCGATGGTCGCGCCGAGCACACCTTCCCGCGATCCCGCCTTGGCGAGGAGATCGCGCGCGAGCCGCAGTTCGGCGTGCGCCTCGTCGAGTTTGCCCAGTCGCCGCCACAGGAAGCCGCGGGCCCAGCGGCACCGGGCGGCGTCGCGGTCGTAGCCGAGGGAGGTGAACAGGTGCAGTGCCCGCGAAAGGTCCTTCTCCGCGCGGTCGACCAGGCCGATCGCCTGCCACAGTTGCGCGGCCTGCCGGTGATAGCGCGCGGCGATGTCCGCACGGTGAGCGGAAGGGAGGACGCGCCGGCCTTCATCGGCGGCACGACGGGCGCGGCGGAGCGCGCCCATTTCGATCAGCGGATGGATCAACGCGGTCACCAACGCCAGCTCGGCGTCGGGATCGCTCGTGCCGGGGGCGCGGAGATCGGCGAGCGCGTTTTCCACGAGCGCGACCGAAGCGCCCAGATCACCCGAAAGCGCGCGGCAGGTGGCGAGGCGGTTGACGATCATCGCGCGCAGCCGGGGCGACGCCGCGTCGGCGAGTTCCATGGCGTGCGCGAAGCCCCTGTCCGCCAACGGGATGTCGTAGCGCTGCCACTGGACTTCGCCGAGATGGAAGCGCGCGTGGCATTGGACGTCCGGCAGCCGGTACTCCGCCGCTCGGTGTTCCACCCGGGTGAACTCGCGTTCGGCGGCTTCGAGTCCGCCTTGCTGCAACTCGCGGTACGCGGCCTCGAGCGCGTCGGTGAGTTCCGCGGCGGCGCCCGGTGGCCGGTCGAAGCGGAGTTCGTCCGCGGTGAGGCCGAGCCGTCGCGCGAGGTGGGAGAGCACGTCGTCCGAGGGCAGACGGCGGCCCGACTCGACCTTGGCGAGGAAGCCGCGGTCGTAGCGCGGCTCGGCGAGCTCACGCTGAGTCAGCCCGCGTGCCCGGCGCAACCGCCGGATCCGCGCGCCGAGTGGTTCTGCCCTGGACGGCACCGATCCACGGTAGACGATTTCCTGACGGGTATCCGGCTGAGCTGGGCGGATACCCGCCAACATCGGCCGGATCCGGTGACTTCCGACCGGCGAAACGGACATATTGACTGGTGACGTCCCGGACGCTAGCGTCTTGCGCCATAAAAAGGAAACTTTCTTAACTAATCCATGAGCGGGGCGCCGATGATGGTGAGTTCCTGGTCCCGGACGGTGGCCGCGGTTTCGGCACTGGTCCTCGGGGGTTTGACGGTTCCGGCGGTTTCGGCCGCGGCGGCGGTCCAAGGTGAGGTGCGGGTCGATCAGGTCGGCTACGGCATCACCGAGACCAAGCACGCCTATCTCCTCTCCAGCGCGCCGGGTGCGTTCTCGGTGATCGACGAACGCGGCCGGACCGTCCATCGTGGACGGACCGGGCAGTCGCTCGGCGCGTGGAACGCGAAGTACCCGGCGGTGTACCAGCTGGACCTGTCGAAGGTCTGGCTGCCGGGCAAGTACCGGATCGAGGTCACCGGCGAGACCAAGGCGACGTCGCCGACCTTCCGGGTGGACACCAAGGACCGGCTCTTCACGCCGCTCGTCCGTGCCACCAACGAGTTCTTCCAGGCGCAGCGCGACGGTGACGACATCATCCCCGGGCGTCTCGACCGCAAACCCTCGCATCTGGCCGACAAGCAGGCCACGGTCTACGAGTGGCCCGCGTTCGGCGGTGAATTCGGCGACGAGATCACCGAACCGCTGAAGCCGGCAGGCGGGCCGATCGACGTCGAGGGCGGCTGGGTCGACGCGGGCGACTTCGTCAAGTTCACGTCGAACACGGCGTACTCGCTGGCGGAGCTGGGTTACGTGCTCCGCGAGGGCTACGACCCGGCGTTGGCCAAGGAGGTCAAGCTCGGCCTCGACTGGCTCGACAAGATGTGGGACGAGAAGAGCAAGACGCTCTACGCCCAGGTCGGGATCGGGACGGGCAGCGACAAGTTCGGGTTCCTCGGCGACCACGACGTCTGGCGGAATCCGCACGACGACGACGCGCTCGACGTGAAACCCGGTGACCCCAAGTACTTCGTGAAGCATCGGCCGGTCTTCCCGGCTAACCCCGGCGGGTCCGGGCTCAGCCCGAACCTCGCCGGCCGTGTCGCCGCCGCTTTCGCGCTCGGCGCCCAGGTCGAGGCGAAGCGGAACCCTGCGCTGGCAAGGGAATACCTCGCCGAGGCTTCGTCGGTCTTCGCGCAGGCCAAGACCGAGAACGTCGGCGAACTGGTCACCGCGTTCCCGCACGCGTACTACCCGGAGTCGTCCTGGCGGGACGACATGGAACTCGGCGCGACGCAGCTGGCCCTGGCGGCCAAGGCCCTGCGTGACCCGCGGTCCGCCGACTGGACGCGGCAGGCGGCGCACTGGGCGAAGGCCTACATCGACCTCGAAGAGAAGAGCACGCTCAACCTGTACGACACCAGCGCGCTGGCGCACGCCGAACTGGCGAAGCTCCTGCGGCACAGTGTCCCAGGTGCCGCGCTCGGTCCGAAGGAACTGATCGGCGACCTCCGCCGTCAGCTCGCCGAAGGTGTCGCGAGCGCGGCTCAAAGTCCTTTCCGGACCGCCGTCTCGGTGAAGGAATTCGACGCGGCCAGCAAGAGCTTCGGGTTCGCCGCGACCGAGCGGCTGTACGCGGACCTGACCGGTGACCGCCGGTACGCGGCGTTCGGTTCGCAGCAGCGGAACTTCACCCTCGGCGCGAACGCGTGGGGCATCTCGCTGGTCGTCGGCGTCGGCACCACGTACCCGCGGTGCCCGCACCACCAGGCGGCGAACCTCGCCGGCGAGGAGAAACTGCTCTACGGCGCCGTCGTGAACGGCCCCAACGGAGCGGAGAACTTCGAGCACATGGAGCTCCCGCCGGGTTCGAAGGACTGCAAGAAGCCCTTCGAAGCCTTCGACACCCCCGAGGCCCGCTACGCCGACGACCTCGCTTCGTGGCCGAGCAACGAGCCCGCCATCGACTTCACCTCGACGGCCATGCTCGCGTTCGCGCTGACCGGACGTTCCTGAGGCGTGATCGCGGGGCCCGCTCGGCGGCGGGCCCCGCGTTCGCGTATCCGACAACTCCTGTTCCCGGCGATGCTGCCGCTCCGGACGGTGACGACGTCGTAGTCTTGGTGGGGTGAGCGAGACAAGCGAGTTCCCCGACGGCCAGTACCCGGAACGTCCGATCGAGCGCCACAAGGGCCCGGTCGTGCTGCGGCGGGATCGCCGTGACCAAGGCAGCACCACCGACCAGCGCCTGCTGGACTCGCGGGGTCCGAGCGACTGGGTGCACACCGACCCGTGGCGCGTGCTGCGGATCCAGGCGGAGTTCGTCGAGGGCTTCGGCGCGCTGGCCGAGGTGCCGCGCGCGGTGACGGTGTTCGGTTCGGCGCGGACCAAGCGGGACCACCCGGAGTACGAACTCGGCCGCAAGATCGGCGGCGCGCTCGCGAACGCGGGCTTCGCGGTGATGACCGGCGGCGGCCCCGGCGCGATGGAAGCGGTGAACCGGGGCGCCAACGAGGCGGGCGGGTTCTCGGTCGGCCTCGGCATCGAGCTGCCGTTCGAGCAGGGCCTGAACCCGTGGGTCGACCTCGGCGTCAACTTCCGGTACTTCTTCGCGCGCAAGACCATGTTCATCAAGTACTCGCAGGCGTTCATCTGCCTGCCCGGCGGTTTCGGCACGCTCGACGAGCTGTTCGAGGCGCTCACGCTGGTGCAGACGAAGAAGGTCACGAAGTTCCCGGTCGTGCTGTTCGGCAGCAAGTACTGGGGCGGCCTGTACGACTGGATCGCCAGTTCGCTGCTCGCCGAGGGCAAGATCGGTCAGAAGGACCTCGAGCTTCTGCACGTGACCGACGACATCGAAGACGCCGTACGCGTCGTGCAGGATTCGTACAAGGCTTGGGAGGACACCCACTGATGGCGGCTCCGCGCNTCCGTGAAGGCCTCCTTCCCTACCCTCAAGGTAGGCAAGGAGGCCTTCACGGCACTTCACCCAGACCGGCAGAGTCCAACTCCCGCGAGCAGCAGGGGAGCAAGGGACCTTTGCTACCACCCCAGCCCGACTCGACCGTCAGGCAGCGCTCTGATCAGGCCGTTTGTGGTACGAGTCGACGTACTCCTGCCCCGAAAGCTCCAGGATCGCGTACATGATCTCGTCGGTCACCGAGCGCCGGATCGCCGGCGACGAGTCCTGTCCCTCGTACCGGGAGAAGTCCAGCGGCGAACCGTAGGTGACGGTGATCTTCGCCCGCCGCGGGATCCGCTTCCCGGCGGGCTGCAGGTTTTCGGTCCCGGAAAGCGCGACGGGTACGACCTTCGCGCCGGTCGCCAGCGCCAGGGCCGCGACACCGGTGTGGCCGCGGTGCAGCCGCCCGTCCAGCGAGCGGGTGCCTTCGGGGTAGATCGCGAACGCGCCGCCCGCGTCGAGCACCTTCCGCGCCGCTTCCAGCGCGGCGAGGCCGGCTTGCGCGTTGCCGCGTTCGACCGGGACGTAGCCGAGGCCGCCCAGGAATCCGGCCATCATTTTGCCCTTGAGCCCGCGACCGGTGAAGTACTCCGCCTTGCCGAGGAACTTGACCTGCCGCATCGCCGTGAAAGTGATCACGCCGGTGTCCAGCGCCGCCCGGTGGTTGGGTGCCAGCAGCACCGGCCCGGTGGCGGGAATGTTCTCCACGCCGCGGATCTCGGGGCGGTACAGCGCCCTGACCAGCGGGCCGAGCACGAATCGGACGAGTAGCGGTAGCAAGGTTCCTCCATCGACAGGGTGTCGGACTCCAGCATGGCACGATCACTACTCATGAGTTGGTTCGAGCGGCGTACGTGGCAGAACCCCGGCTGGACGGTCGATGACATCGTCGCTGCGAAGGGTGACCGGACGGTTTCGGTCGTGCTACCGGCACTCGACGAGGAGGACACCGTCGCCGAGGTCGTGGGGACGGTCCGCCCGTTGCTGGGCACGGTCGTCGACGAGCTGATCGTGATGGATTCCGGGTCCACCGACGCCACCGCCGAGCTCGCCGCCCGCGCCGGCGCGCGCGTGGTGCACCGCGAGGACGTGCTCCCCGACCTGCCGCCGGTGCCGGGCAAGGGCGAGGTGCTGTGGCGGTCGCTGGCCGCGACGACCGGTGACGTCGTCGTGTTCCTCGACTCCGACCTCGTCGACCCGGATCCGGCGTTCGTGCCGACCCTGCTCGGGCCCCTGCTCTGCGAAACCGGCGTCCACCTGGTCAAAGGGTTCTACCGGCGGCCGCTGCGGCTGGAGAGCAGCGGCGGCGGCCGGGTCACCGAGTTGCTGGCACGACCGGTCCTCTCGGCGCTGCGACCTTCGCTCTCCGGGCTCATTCAGCCCCTTGGAGGCGAGTACGCCGCGACGCGCGAGTTCCTCGAATCAGTGCCCTTCGCGGCCGGGTACGGCGTCGAGATCGGGCTCATTCTCGACGCCGAAGCGCGCTACGGCCTCGAAGGGCTCGCGCAGGTCAATCTCGGTGTACGCAAGCATCGCAACCGCTCGCTGCTTCAGCTCGGGGTGATGGCGCGCCAGATCCTCGGGACGGCGCTCGCGCGCTGCGGCATCAAGTCGGACGACCCGGCCCAGCTCACCCAGTTCGCGCAAGTAGGTGACGAATGGCTGCCGGAGGTCGCCGAGGTGCCGGTGAGTGACCGGCCGCCGATGCGGGACGTGCGCGACCTACAGACGTAGGACTTCGTCGAACCCGGCGACCTGCGACTCACGATGCGTCACCAGGACGACGGTGCCGCGCGCGGCCGCGAGCACGTCCGCCAGGACGGCGTCGCCGTGCTCAGGGTCCAGCCCTTCGACAGGCTCGTCCAGCACGAGCACCGGCGGCGCGGCCAGCACCGCCCGAGCGAGCACGAGCCGCTGGCGTTGCCCGCCGGACAGCGAGTCGCCGTCTGAGCCGACTTCGCGATCCAGCGGCAGGTCGAAACCGGCCGTAGCGCACGCGTCGAGCAGTTCGGCGTCGGAAGAGCCGGGCTTCGCGAGCAGCAGGTTCTCCCGGACCGTCGTGTGGAAGACGTGCGCGTCCGCGAGCGCGCCCGTGATCACCGACGGCAGCAGCGTCGGGTCGTAGGTCTCCAGTGGTTTCCCGTTCAGCAGAGCGCGCCCGGACGTCGGCGCCACGGAACCCAGCAGCACGTTCAGCAACGTCGTCTTCCCGGCCCCGCTCGGCCCCACGATCCCGACTCGCTTGCCCGGCGGAAGGTCGAGGTCGACGCCGTCCAGCGCGGGGGCCCTGCCCTCGAACCGAACGCCGACCCCTTCGAGCCGCAGATGCCCAGGCTCGGGCGCCACGGTGCCGCGTGCGGGCGGCGGTTCCGTCAGCAGCGAGCGCACCCGCTCGGCCGACGCGCGGACCTCGACCCAGCGCTGGGCGGCCGCGATCAGGGGGAGGACCAGCTCGAACACGGCCAGCGCCCCGAGGGCCAGTGCCGCCGTCAGCGGCGGTGAAACCCCGGCGGTCAGCGCGATCGTGACGCAGGTCAGCAGCTGAACGAGGATCCCGGCCGCGCTCGGCAGGCTCGTGCGGTTCGCTGTCGCGCGGTCCCGCACCGCCAGTGCGTCGACAGCGGTGTGCGCGGCGTCCACAGTGGACTCGTGCACGCCGTAGGCGATCAGCTCCCGCCGTCCGGTGATCAGCTCGACCGACCGTTCGGCGAGATCCGCGCGGGCCGGAGCGCTCTTCTCCGCCGCCGTGCGAGTGATCCGCACGCACAACCACGGCAAGCCGATCCCCGCGACGGCGAGCCCGGCCGCCAGCACGAGCCCGGCGGCCGGGCTGGCGATCAGGGTGACCGTCGTCGACGCCGCACCCACGAACGCGGCGACACCGGCGGGCAGCAGGCACCGCAGGATCGCGTCCTGCACGGCGTCCACATCGGACACCAGCCGCGTGACGAGATCGCCGCCCGAATGCCGGGAGACCCGGTGCGGCAGCAACGACGTGTACACGCGGGTCCGCAGGGCGCCGAGATACCGCAGGACGACCTCGTGCCCGGCGAGCCGTTCCGCGTAACGCAGGCCGCCGCGCAGCAACGCCAGCGTCCGGACGGCGACGATCGCCACCGTGAGCGACGCCAGCGGCGGCTGTTCGGCCGCCTTCAGCAGCAGCCAAGCGGCCATGGCCATCAACGCCAGCCCGGCGATCTCCGCCCCGGCCCCGATCAGCCCGGCACGGACCAGTCGCAAGACGTCCTTTGTGGACGCACCCCAGACGTTCACACCAGTTCCCGTTCTCGTACGGCGCCCTCGTGGACTTCGAAGACGCGGGTGGCCAGCTCGGCCATCGCGGGCCGGTGGGCCACGAACACCGCGGTCCGGCCGGTGAGCAGTTCGCGGGTCGCGCCGAGCGCGGCGGCTTCGGTCTCCGCGTCGAGCCTGGCCGTCGGCTCGTCGAGCAGCGCGAGCCCCGCCTCCGTGCGGGCCAGTGCTCTGGCGAGCCCCAGCCGTTGCCGCTGCCCGGCCGAAAGCGGGGCGCCCAGTTCGCCGATCCGCGTCCGGTAGCCGTCGGGCAACCCGCGCACGACCTTGTCGAAGGCCGCCGCCCGCGCCGCGGCCTGGACGTCCGGCACCAGGCCCATGGCGATGTTCTCCTCGACGGTCCCGGTGAACAAAGTCGGTCGCTGCGGCACCCACGCCGTTCCGGCCCGCCACGCGGCCGGATCCAGTCCGCACAGATCGACGCCGTCGACGAGGACCCGGCCGGACGTCGGCGTCACGAAGCCCAGCAGGACCGCCAGTAGCGTGCTCTTCCCGGAACCGCTGGGACCGACGAGCGCGACGTGCTCGCCCGAGTCGATCGTCATGTCCACTTCGGACAGTACGACCTCGTCGCCGTATGCGACGCTCACCTTCTCCAGCACGATCCGCGGCGCACCGCGGCCGGCCACGCGCGAACCGTGGACGACATCCTCCGAACGCACGGCCAGCGCCTCGCGCAACGTGGCGAGCCCTTCGGCGCTGGCATGGAACTTCGCCCCGGCCGCCCGCAGCGGCAGGTACGCCTCCGGGGCGAGCAGCAGCACCAGCACCGCCGTGTGCACGACCATGCCGCCTTCGAGCAGCCGGAAGCCGATCGGTACCGCGACCAGCGCCACCGAAAGCGTCGCCACCAGTTCCAGTACCAGCGCGGACAGGAACGCGACCCGCAGCGTGCGCATCGTCGCGTCGGTGTGCGCGTCCGCCATCGCCCGCACCGTCTTCGCCTGCGCCTCCGCGCGGCCGAACACCTTGAGGGTGCCGAGCCCGCGCACGACGTCGAGGAAATGCCCGCCCAGCTTGGAAAGCAGCGACCACTGCTTGGCGGTCTTCGCCTTCGTGTGCTGCCCGACCAGGATCGCGAACACCGGGATCAGCGGCAGCGTCGCGGTGATGATCAGCGCCGATGACAGATCCGCGGCGAACAGCCGGACGAGTACCGCGACCGGCACGATCGCCGACAGCACCACCGTCGGCAGATAACCGGTCAGATAGCCGTCGCCCGCGTCGATCCCCTTGGTCACCAGGGTCGCGACCTCACCGGGGTTCTCCGCCTCCGCGCCGAGAAGCCGTTTGCGCAGCCCGGCCTTGACCGTCGCCGCGAACCGGCCGCCGAGGGAGCCCTGGACGCCCGCAAGCAGCGCCCGTACCGCGATGGCGGCCACGAGGGTCCAGGTCACGCCGCCGCCGGTGAGCAGCGTCGCGAGGCCGTCGGCCTGGACGAGGATCGCCGCGGCGGTCAGCGTTCCGAGGACGGCCAGTACGCCGAAGTGGCGCCGCAATCCGGGAAGGGGAGGCATCTCGGGCTCCTAGAAGTGCAGCAGCGAACGCTGGTCGACCCGGCTGTCGTGCCTGCGCCAGGTCACCCATTGCACGGCGGCGATCGCCACCAGGGCGGGAGGCAGGACGAAGGTGAGCAGCCCGAGCATCTCGGTACTGGTGGCCGCTTCCGTCAGGCTCAACGAGAACCCTCCGTCCACAGAGGACACCAGCGCGTCCGGCAGGCGCGCCGTTCCGACGGCCAGCACCGGTGACGCGGACAGCGTCATCGTGGCGACCAGCGCCGTCTTGTGCCGTCCGGCGCGCAAGGCCGCGGCCGCGACGCCCAGCGCGCCGAACGCCAGCACGATCGCGGGCAGCACGGACCACGACGCGGTGGTCTCGACGGCGCCCCAGGCGACCGCCACTACCAGGAACGCGAGCGACGGCGCGAGCAGCGCCTTGGCGATCCGGCTCGCGCGGGCGGTGAACTCGGCGGGTGCCCGCACGGCGAGGAAAGCCGCCCCCTGCAGGGCGAACAGCGCGACGAACCCGGCGCCCCAGAGCAGCGCGTACGGGCTGAACACCGCGAGGACGTCGCCGGTCGGCTTCCCGGCCGCGTCGAGCGGGAGCCCGAGGACGAGATTGCCGAGGAACACTCCCCAGGACGCCGCCGTCACCCAGGCGCCGACGGTGATCGCCAGCGTCCAGGCACCGCGGCCCGCGTCCGGCCGCCTGCTGCGCAGCTGCACCGCCGCGGTGAAGGTGACCAGCCCGAGCAACAGGGTGACGACCGGGAGATACGCCCCGGCGAACACTTTTCCTTCCAGATGCGGGAAAGCGCCGAACAGGACACCGACCGCGGCCACCAGCCACACCTCGTTGGCCAGGAAGAACGGGCCGAAGGCGCCGAGCACGCGCCGCCGCCCTGTCTCGTCACGGCCGAGCCTGCCGAGCAGCATGCCGACGCCGTAGTCGTAGCCGGCCAGCGCGAAATAGCCGGCGGTCAGGAAACCGAGCACGCACCACCAGAGGATCACCATCGGTCAGACTCCGCTCAGGACGGGAAGCTCGGCACGGGGCGCGGCCGCTTCTTCGACGGGTTCCGGGCCGCGTTTCGCGACCCGTGACATCAGCACCCAGTCGGCGATCGCGAGCACCAGGAACAACAGGGTGAAAGCGATGAAGGAGAACAAGATCTGCCCCGCCGGGATCGCCGCGACGGCGTCGGCGGTGGTCAGCCGCCCGCGGATCAGCCACGGCTGACGGCCGATCTCCCGCACCAGCCAGCCGAGGATCGCCGCGACGAACGGCAGCGGGATGGCCAGCACCATCACGTACAGCAGCGGCCGCACCTTGGTGATCCAGTTCCGGAACAGCAGCACCGTGCCGAGGAGCGAAGCGAGGAAGGCGATGAACCCGATCTGGATCATGAAGCCGAGCGAGGCGCCGACCAGGGGATCCGCTCCGTCGAGCTTGCCGGGGTGGTAGTCACCGAGCGGGCCGAACTGACCGAAGCCGAAGTTGATCACCAGCGTGCTGCCGATCAGTGAGGTGAGCACGCCGATCCGCATCGACCGCCGGAAGAACTCGATCTCCTCGGTGCGCTTGATGAAGTGGTACGCGCTGACGCCGACCACGAAGAAGCCGCCGGTCATGAGCGCCGCGCTGAGCACGTGCGGCAGCGACATCGTCAGCGCCGGGTTGGTGAACAGCGCGCCGAAGTCGTCGAGTTTCAGCACGCCGTTCTCGGCGTGCGTGCCGACCGGGTTCTGCAGGAACGAGTTGGCCACCATGATGAACAGCGCCGAGGCGTACGCGGTCAGCGTGACCAGCCAGATCAGCGTCAGGTGGACCCACTTGTTCAGCCGCCCCCAGCCGAAGATCCAGAGCCCCAGGAAGGTCGATTCGGCGAAGAAGGCGACCAGCGTCTCGATGGCCAGCGGTGCGCCGAAGACGTCGCCCGCGACCGCGGACAGGCCGGTCCAGGTGAGTCCGAACTGGAATTCCATCACGATTCCGGTGACGATTCCCAGCGCGTAATTGATCACGTAAAGCTTGCCCCAGAAACGAGTCATCCGCGTGAGTTCCGGCTTGCCGCCGAACGCGGAGCGAGTCTGCATCACCGCGACGAGTGTCACGAGCCCCAGTGTGAGCAGCACGAACAGGAAGTGGAACGAGGTCGTCGTCGCGAACTGGAGTCTCGCGATCGGGAGTGCGTCCATGTCGAAGCACTGTATACGTAGGCTGCCTACATGTAGCCACTAAATCTATGAAATCGGGGTGATCTCGGGGACATTCCCTGAGGCCGGTCCGGGAAAGTCCCGGCTACCCTGGTATGCGGCGATGTGTAGACTGTCTATCTATGAAGGCCGACAGTCTGCGCGGGCACCTCGACGCGCTGCTCCTCGCCGTCCTCGACGGCCGGAAGCTGCACGGGTACGCCATCATCGAGGCGCTCCAGCTCCGCAGCGACGGTGCGCTCGACCTGCCGACGGGCACCGTCTACCCGGCGCTTCGCCGTTTGGAGCGCGCCGGATTCCTCGCCAGCGAATGGGACGTCGTGTCCGGCCGCAAACGTCGTACGTACAAGCTCACGCGCTCAGGACAGAAGGCACTGGCCGCGGAACGGGCGGAGTGGCAGGAGTTCACCACCGTGATCGGTGGTGTCCTCGGGGGGAGCACGGCATGAGCGCGATCGACGGCTACATCGGCGATCTGGGCAGGCGGTTGCACGGGTCGCCGAGGGCGAAGACCGATCTGCTCATCGAGGCCAGGGACGGTCTGGTCGACGCGGCCGAGGCGTATCGCGAGGGTGGCGTCGACGAGGCGGAAGCCGAACGTCGTGCGGTCGCCGACTTCGGCCCGGTCGCCGTGATCGCGCGTGACTATCAGGCCGAGCTGGCGTTGCGCGGTGACATCGGCACCCTGTGGAAGGTCATCGTCGGTATCCCGCTGATCCATCTGGGCTGGGAACTCGCGCGGATCTGGACCTACGGCGACTGGAGCCGGAGCGGGAAGTCGAACCCCGAGTGGTACCTGTCCGTCATCGAACTCTTCGGCGTCCTGGTCATCGTTCCGCCGCTGATCGGCGTGGTCGCGCTTTGCGGTGCCCGGCGGCTGGGGCGCAGGCTCGACAGCGTCAGGCTGGGGAAGGTGACGCGGTGGACGGTGGGCGCCGCGGCGAGTACGAATCTGCTGGCGCTGCTGCTGCTCACCGTGGGCACCGCTGCCCTCGATCCGTCCAGGATGAACGTGAGCCTGGCGTGCAACGTGCTGGCGGCGGGCTGGGCGGCGTTCAGTCTCTGGTTGCTCGCGCCCGCCTTCCGGTCCCGGCCCGCGCTCGCCGCATGAACGCGATCGAGGCCTACCTCGGCGAGCTCGACGGCAGGCTGCGCGGGCCGTCGGCGGCGAAAGCCGATCTGCTCACCGAGGCGAGGGACGGTCTGGTCGACGCGGCCGACGCCTATCGCGCGGGCGGTGCCGACCAAGCCGAAGCCGAACGCCGTGCCGTCGCGGACTTCGGTTCCGCAGACCTGATCGCTCGCGACTACCAGGCGGAACTGGGTCTCCGGCGGGACATCCGCGTGCTGTGGGAGCTGATCGCCGGTGTCCCGCTGCTGATCCTCGCCTGGGATCTGGCGCGGGTCTTCGCCGACTGGTCGCGGCTCGGCGCTCCGCCGTCCTGGTACCACCGCGCGATCGGCGTGGCCGACACGCTGGCGGCGCTGTCCCCGGCCGTCGCGATCGCCGGGCTGCTCGCGGCACGGCTGCTCTCGCGGCGGACGGCCGGTCCGCCGGTCGCGCGCGCGGTCTCGTGGACGCTGGCCGCGGCCGTGGGGTTGAACCTGGTCGCGGTCGCGACCTACGGCGGCGCGACCGGACTTCTGGAGCCCTCCCGCCTGCTCGTCAGCGTGCCGTGCGCGGTCCTGTCCGGGACCTGGATCCTGTTCAGCATGCGGCTCACGGTCGCCGCGCGGAGTTGGAGAACCACGGCATGACAGTGATCGAGGCCTATCTCAAGGAGCTGCGCACGCGGCTGGACGGCCCGGCGTCGGCGAAACGAGATCTGCTGCGCGAGGCGCGCGACGGGCTCAACGACGCGGCGGACGCGTACCGCGACGGCGGCTGGAGCGAACACGAGGCGCAGCGGCGCGCCGTCGCCGACTTCGGGCCGGTGCACCTCATCGCCCGGGACTACCAGGCCGAACTGGGCATGCACAGCGGTACCCGCACCCTGTGGAAACTGATCCTCGGCGTGCCGCTGATGCAGCTCGCCTGGGAGCTCGCCCGGAAATGGACCTTCGGCGACTGGTCGCAGCTCGCGCCGACGCCGGGTTGGTACAAGTACATCGCCCAGTTCACCCACGGTTCGGTCTTCATCGTGCCGGTGCTGGGCGTGATCGCCCTCGTCTCCATGCGCTGGCTGTCCCGGCGGATGGACGGCACCCGGCTGGTCAAGACCGCCGGCGTGCTGATCGGCGAGGCCGTCGGGCTGAACCTGCTTTCGGTGGCGCTGCTGGTGATCGCCACCGGGTTCATCGACGCGTCGAGGCTGTTCCTGTCGGTGCCGTGCGGGATCCTCATGGTGCTCTGGGTGGTGGTCAGCGTGCGACTCGCGTTGCTGGCGCGACGATCGTGGCGTTCGTGTGCCACGATCGTGACGTGACGACCGCCCTGATCTATCTCGTAGTCATGCTGCTGGTGGCCGCCGTGGTGTTTCTGCTGGCCGCCGTGGTGTTCGGCCGGGGTGAGGAGCTGGCCCCGCTGCCGCCCGGCAGTTCGCCGACCAGGCTGCCCGCCGAGGACATCACCGCCGAGGACGTCCACGCCGTCCGCTTCCAGATGGTGCTGCGCGGCTACAAAATGTCCGAAGTGGACTGGGTGATGCGGCGGCTCGGCGTCGAGATCGAGGAGCTGCGCGCCAAGGTGGCCGAACTGGAGGCAGAGCGCGAGGGCGCCAGGTGACCGATGTCGTCGTCTCCGTCGACGTCGCGGTACCGGCCGGGACGGCTTGGCTCGCCCTGACCGATTGGGAACGCCAGGGCGAATGGATGATCGGCACCGAGGTCGAGGTCGTCGAAGGCAATGGGCGTAGCGTGGGCTCGAAACTGTCGGCGTTCACCGGCGTGGCCGGGATCGGGTTCACCGACACCATGGAGATCACCAGCTGGGAACCGCCGCTGCGCTGCGTCGTGCGGCATACCGGCAAGATCGTGCAGGGCACCGGGGTGTTCCAGGTGATCGAAAAGGGGCCGCACGCGTCGACGTTCGTCTGGGCGGAGCATCTGCGGCCGCCGTTCGGCGTCGTCGGGCGGCTCGGCTGGCCGGTCGCGAAACCGGGGTTCGAACTGGGGCTGCGGCTTTGCCTGCGGAGATTCGTGAAGTACGCGGAGGGGTATCGGGTTGGCTGAGGCGGGTCTGCTGGGCGCGGACGGGATCAAGCGGTGTTCGTGGGGCAACTCGGCCCCGGACTACATCGAGTACCACGACACCGAATGGGGTGTCCCGCTCCACGGCGACGAGGAACTGTACGAGCGTCTGTGCCTGGAGTCGTTCCAGTCCGGGCTTTCGTGGATCACGATTCTGCGGAAACGCGAGTCGTTCCGGAAGGCGTTCGCCGGATTCGTGCCGGAGAAGGTCGCCGTCTTCACCGACGACGACGTCGCCCGGCTCATGGAAGACGCTTCGATCGTGCGGAACCGGGCCAAGATCCTGGCGGCGATCAACAACGCGCGGGCGATCGAGGAACTCGACGGTTCGCTGGACGACCTGCTGTGGTCGTTCGCGCCCTCCTCGCATACGCGGCCGCGGCGGATGGCCGACGTCCCGGCGATCACCGACGAGTCGAAGGCGATGGCGAAGGAACTCAAGAAGCGCGGCTTCGTGTTCCTCGGGCCGACGACCTGTTACGCGCTGATGCAGGCGACGGGGATGGTCGACGACCACGTCAAGGACTGCTTCCGGGCCCGCCGTCAGCGTCCCGCCCATGCGGGTGACCAGCCCGTGCGCCAGCGCGAGCCCGATANTCGACGCGGCCCTCGAACTCGAAGTCAGCCACGAGCGCCAAGCGTTACTTGCCCTGGAAGTTCGGCTTGCGCTTGCCCACGAAGGCCTCGACGGCCTCGGTGTGGTCGGCGGTCGCGCCGAGCGCGGTCTGGGCCTCGTCCTCGGCCGCCAGCGCGGTTTCGAGGGACGACTCGGCGGCGACGGACAGGACGTTCTTGATCTTCGCGTACGCGACCGTCGGGCCGGCCGCGAGCTTCGCGGCGACCTTCTGCGCGCGGGCGGCCAGTTCCTCGTCCGGGACGACCTCGCTGACCAGGCCGAGTGTCAGCGCTTCAGCGGAGTCGACCGTGCGCGCCAGCAGCATCAGCTCCGCCGCTCGGCCGAGACCGATCAGCCGCTGCAGCGTCCACGACGCGCCCGAGTCCGGGCCGAGGCCGACGTTCGCGAACGCCATCAGGAAGTTCGCCGACGTCGCGGCGATCCGGAGGTCGCTCGCGTACGCGAAGGCCGCGCCCGCGCCGGCCGCGGGGCCGTTCACCGCCGCGATGACCGGCTTCGGCATCCCGACGATGGTCTTGACGATCGGGTTGTAGTGCTCCTTGACCGTGTGTAGCGGCGCGGGGTCACCCGCCTGCAGCAGGCCGACGTGCTCCTTCAGGTCCTGCCCGGCGCAGAACGCCTTGCCCGAACCGGTCAGTACGACCGCGCGGACACTGTCGTCGGCCGCGGCCTCGGTCAGGCCCGCCAGCAGCAGTTCCTTGAGTTCGACGGTCAGCGAGTTGTACGCCTGCGGCCGGTTCAGCGTGAAGGTGCGCACGCCATCGGCGTCGGCGGTCAGCAGAACGTCGGATGTGGTCACGGGATCTCCTAGTCGGCGAAACTGCGGTCGGAGACGAGTCTTTCAGCCTCGCGAGCCGCATACCAGCACCGATACGGCGGCAAAAGATCGGTCCGCGTTCGCGCTCGGCCGCTGATGAGGGACAATGGACAGTAGACCCGGCTGGCTTTGACGAGCGCGACCCGGGCGCGCCGGTTGAGACGGAGGGAGCACGCTATGGCGGCCATGAAGCCCCGGACCGGAGATGGTCCCCTCGAAGTGACTAAGGAGGGGCGGGGCCTCGTGATGCGCGTACCACTCGAAGGTGGTGGGCGCCTCGTCGTCGAACTCTCCGCGGAAGAAGCGAAGGATCTCGGCGCGGCCTTGCAGGAGGTCACCGGCTGAGCCGGACCGCACCAACGTTCAACCACCCGCACCCCGGTCTCCCCTTGGAGGCCGGGGTCGCGGTTCATCTGCGCCCGGAGGTCGCTCACTGTGCGTAACCCGCTACCCCCCGTTCCGGGGAAGCTGCTCGAACTCGAGGTCTCGGACGACCTAAGGCGCGGTACGCCGCTGGCCACGCTGGTCGCCGCGCCGTCCGAAGAGGACGGTGACGCCGGACTCGCGGAGATCGGCGGCGTGCGGCCCACCGGCAAGGCAGGTGACGTGCAGACCGTGCCGACCGGCGGTGTCCGCTGGCTGGCGGGTGTCGGCGACGGTGAGCCGAAGCAGTACCGCAAGGCCGGCGCCGCGCTGGTCCGCGCCGTCTCGTCGGCGCTGGAAGAAGACGTCAAGGCGGGGCAGAAGGCGTTCCGCGCCTTCGCCGTCGAGCTGCCCGAGGACGCGGGCGCCGAGCACGTCGAGGAACTCGCGTTCGGGCTGCTGCTCGGCGGTTACCGCTTCACGGTGACGGCCGAGGACCCCAAGCCGAGCCTGCGGACCGTGCGCTTGATCACACGTCACGAGCACGCCGTGGACGCCTTGGAGCGGGTCCGCGAACTCGCCGCGGCCGCCGCGTTCGCGCGCGACCTGGCGAACACGCCGTCGAACGTCAAAACCCCCGCTTGGCTCGCTGACACGGCCGCCCGGGCCGCCGGTGGTATCCCGAACCTGACCGTGACGGCGCGGGACGAGAAGTGGCTGGCCGAGCAGGGCTTCGGCGGCGTCCTCGCCGTCGGCGGCGGGTCGGCCGCGCCGCCGCGGCTGATCGAGCTGGAGTACCGGCCGCGCGGGGCGACGACGCATCTGCTGCTGGTCGGCAAGGGCATCACCTTCGACACCGGCGGTCTTTCGATCAAACCGGCCGACGGCATGCACCTCATGCGCACCGACATGGCGGGCGGCGCGGCGATCATCGCCGCGGTCCGCGCCATCGCGGCGCTGCGCCTGCCGGTCAAGGTGACCGGGCTGGTGCCCGCCGCCGAAAACCACGTGTCCGGTTCGTCGTACCGGCCAGGCGACATCGTCCGGCACTACGGCGGCAAGACCACCGAGGTGGGCAACACCGACGCCGAGGGCCGCATGGTCCTGGCCGACGCGCTCGTCTACGGCATCAAGAAGCACAAGCCGGACGCGGTGATCGACGCGGCGACCCTGACCGGCGCCATGAAGGTCTCGCTCGGCGTCCGCACCGGCGGCGTCTTCGCCACCGAAGACGCGCTCGCGGAGCGGGTCACGAAGGCGGGCGAGCGGGTCGGCGAGGCGTGGTGGCGGATGCCGCTGCTGGAGGACCTGGCCGAATCCGTGCAGGGCTCGCTCGGTGACGTCCGGCAGGCGCCGGGTGGTCCCGGCGGCATCGTCGCGGCGCTGTTCCTGCGGGAGTTCGTCGGCGACGTGCCGTGGGCGCATCTCGACATCGCCGGCCCCGCGCGGGCCGACAAGACCTACGCCGACGTCGTGCCCGGGGCCACCGGTTTCGCGGCGCGGACGCTGGTCGAACTGGTCGCTTCCTACGCCTGACCTGCGGTTACCTGCGGGGCGGGAGCAAGGGACCTTTGCTACCGCCCCGCAGGTCGACCTTGGGCATGGGCTGGGTCGGCGCGTCTCCGGCATGGGCGGTGAGCCGTCGGGCGATCCCGGTCGCCGGGCCCTTCAGGTACCGGAACACGAGCCACGCCGTGACCGAGCCGAGGACGAGCCCGGCGAGCACGTCGTGCGGGTAATGCGCGCCGACGAACACCCGTGAGAAGCCCATCAGCAGGGCGCCCGGGAGCACCCACGGTGCGAGCCGGCGCCAAGCGAGTGCCAAGCCGACGGCGGCCGCCGCGGCGATCGTGGAGTGATTGCTCGGCAAGGACCAGTCGCCCGTCGGCGGGCATTCGACGAGTGTGACCAGGTGACGGCACGGCCGGTCCTCCTGGATCACGCTCTTCACCCCTTCGCTGATCAAGTACGCGATCGCGGTCGCGGCGGGCGGCAGCAGCGCCACGGCCAGCCGGACGGGTGAGGTGCGGGCCCGCCACAACAGCCAGGCGAAGAGCGCCGCGAAGGCGAGTAGTCCTGCCTCGGTGAACAGGATTCCCGTCGCCTGAAGCCAGCTCGGGCTCTCACCCGCCAACTTCACGATGTCGTCGTACATTCACCCGAAGTTAGCGAAAATGCTTCCCTGCCGGGGTGGACGAACGGCAGTGATCGACCCTGACGATCGTCACCAAGGCTGCGCGCGGACTCGCTCACGGAACCGCAGCACGGCGGGTGGCAGGACCACGTCGCGCCGCCAGGCCAGCCCGATGGTCCGCCCGACCGGCGGCACCAGCGGGACTTCGACGACCCCCGCAGGGCTGCCCGGCTCGAAACGGGGGAGCAGCGCGACGCCGAGCCCGGCCGCGACCAGCCCGCGGACTGTGTCGGACTCCTGCCCTTCGAAGGCGATCTTCGGCTCGAAGCCGGCCGCGGCGCACAGGTCGTCGGTGATGGTGCGGAGTCCGTACCCGGTTTCGAGGAGCACGAATTCCTCGTCCTTGAGGTCCTCGATGGCGGCGCTGGGCCGGTCGGCGAGGCGGTGCGACGTCGGAACGGACAGGAAGATCTCCTGCTCGGTGAGTACGGCGGCGTCGAGCAGCGGGTCGTCGACGGGTGCGGGCGCGAGCAGCGCGAGGTCGAGTTCTCCGCTGGTCAGCCTGTCGACCATGTCCTGACGTGACCCCTGGACCAGGGTGAACCGGACGCCCGGATGGTCCGCGCGGTAGCCGCGGAGCAACGTGGGAACCAGCGACCTGCCGAGCAGGTGCAGGAAGCCTAGGACGACATGCCCGGATTCGGGGTCGACCTCTTCGCGGGCTTGGCGGACTCCGGCGTCGATGGCGGCGAGGGCACGTTCGGCGGCATCGGCCAGCAGTTCGGCGGCCCGGGTGAGCCGGATGCCGCGGCCGTCGGGGACCGTGAGGGGGGCGCCGAGGGCCTCGCCGAGCGCCGAGATCCGGCGGCTTACCGTGGGCTGGGGGACACCGAGCAGCTCGGCCGCGCGTGTGACGTTCGTCGTGCGGCGGAGTGCGGTGAGCAGCGCGAGCTGCGGGGCTAGCTGGGCGGTCATCCTTTCATTCAGCACGGCATCGATTGTGGCAGATGAGCGTATTAGACGTATCGTTTAGCCAGGCTTAGCTTCGGGACCGTGCCTGCCACCGGAACCACCCGCCGCGTGACGATCGCCGTCGCCGCGGCCGGGATCTCATCCTTCGCGCTGCTCTACGCGCCACAGCCGGTGCTGCCGCAGCTGGCCGAGCAGTATCACCTCGATCCGGGTGGCGCTTCGCTCGCGGTGAGCGTCGCGACCGGTGCGCTCGCGATCGCCGTCTTGCCCATCGCGGCGCTCTCCGAGGTCGTCGGACGGCGTCCGGTGATCATCGCTTCGGTGGTCGCATCGGTCGTGTTCGGTTTCCTGCTGCCGCTGGCGCCCAGCTACTCGGCGCTGCTCGTGCTCCGGGCGCTGCAGGGAATCGCGATCGCGGGGTTCCCCGGAGTGGCCGCCGCTTACCTCGCGGAACGGCTCGGCAAGGCCGGGCTCGCGGCGGCGGTGGGCGCGATGATCGCCGGGAACACCATCGGCGGCATGATCGGACGGCTCGCGGCCGGGTTCACCGCCGGACCGTTCGGCTACCACGGCGCGCTGCTCGTGGTCGCGGGGATCGGGCTGGTCTGCACGGTGGTCACGGTGCTGGCCCTGCCGCCGGGGGAGCAAGGGACCTTTGCTACCACTTTCGCGGATCGGCGCAGGTCAGAGCGGTTGCGTGAGCAGGGCAGGGCGGTGCTGGCCGGGCTCGGCGCGGCGGTGCGGAGGCCGGTCCTGCTGGTCCAGTACGCGGTCGCGCTGCTGGCGATGGGCTCCTTCGTCGCGCTGTACAACGCCGCCGGATTCCGCCTGACCGGCGAGCCGCTGAACCTCTCGCCCGCGATCGCGTCGCTCGTCTTCCTCGCGTACGCGATGGGCTCGGTCTCGTCGGCGACGGCGGGCAAGCTCGTCGGCCGATTCGGCCGCCGCCGGTCGCTCGCGGGTGCCCTGCTGCTCACGATCGCGGGCGCCGCGCTGACGCTGTCCGACTCGCTGCCCGTGGTCGTCGCCGGGTTCGTGGTGCTGACCGGCGCGTTCTTCGCCGCGCACGCCGTCGCCAACGGCTGGGCCGCCGCGGAGGCGCCCGAGAACGCCCGAGGCCAGGTAGGCGGGCTCTACACGCTTTCGTACTACCTCGGCAGCAGTATCGGCGGCGCCGTCGGCGCGACCGTCTACGGGCACGCGGGCTGGACCTGGCTGATCGTGCTCACCGCCGCCTGGCTGGCCCTCGCCGCGGTGGCCGTGGTCGCGGTGGTCCCCAAGTCCGTGAAGGCCTCCTTCCCTACTTTGAGGGTAGGCAAGGAGGCCTTCACGGAACGGGTCTGAAAAGTGGTAGCAAAGGTCCCTTGCTACGCGATCGCGGCGACCAGCAGCCCGCCGCCCACCGGCAACAGTGCCGGGACCAGCCGCGCGTCCTCGCGGAAGGCCCGCGCTACCTCCCGCAGCGCGAGGGTGTCCGGATCACGTCGTGAGGGATCGGTCACCCTGGACCCCGAGACGTTGTGGAACGCCAGTATCCCGCCGGGCCGGAGCAGCGAGACGGCCTTCTCGTAGCAGCTCGGGTATTCGACCGGCGCCGAATCGACGAACACCAGGTCGTAGCCGCCGGGGGTGAGCCGGGGGAGGACGTCGAGCGCGCGCCCCATGATCAGGCGGGTCCGCCCCGGCGCGTAGCCGGCCTCGCGGAACGCCGTCCGCGCCGCCCGGTGGTACTCCGGCTCGATGTCGATCGAGGTGAGGATCCCGTCGTCGACCATGCCGCCGAGCAGGCACAACCCGCTCACCCCGGCCCCGGTCCCGACCTCGACGACAGCCTTCGCCCGCAGCGTCGTGGCGAGAAAACGCAGAGTCGCACCCGCGCCCGCGCTCAGTGGACCGCATCCCAGATCGGCCGACCGCGCCCGCGCGGCGGCCAGTACCTCATCGTCGGGGACGTATCCGTCGACGAGGTCGGCGTCGGCGGCCTCGGCAGGCGAGCCCGCATGCGTCCCGGAATTCACACGCGGAGGTTAGCGCTGCCTATCGTCAAAAGAGCGAAGACTCCCTGGTACCGACTTCTCAGCCTCCTCTCAGTCCAGTCTCACTAGAAACATATGCAGGCCGGACAGACTGGTCCTCGACAACGGGAACACCGTGCTCATCGCCCGCGTTGGGTGGAGTAGTTGGGAGAAGACGCTGATGGAGGTGCCTACTTCCCCGATGCAGGAAACGATGCAGGACCAGCACGCGGACCAGGTCACGCCGGTGACGGTGGACGAGGCCGCATGGACGCCGCCCTCGTGGGACGAGGTCGTGCGTGAACACGCCGACCGCGTGTACCGGCTGGCGTACCGCCTGACCGGTAACGCCCACGACGCCGAGGACCTGACGCAGGAGACCTTCATCCGGGTCTTCCGCTCCCTCGCGTCCTACAAGCCCGGCACGTTCGAAGGCTGGCTGCACCGCATCACCACGAACCTCTTCCTCGACATGGCCCGCCGCCGCTCGCGCGTGCGGATGGAAGGCCTCCCCGAGGACACCGACCGCATCGTCGGTGACGACCCGAGCCCGGAGCAGGTCTACTCGGACACCCATCTCGACCCGGATCTGCAGGCCGCGCTCGACGAGTTGCCGCCCGAGTTCCGTGCCGCGGTCGTGCTGTGCGACGTCGAAGGCCTCTCGTACGAGGAGATCGGCGCCACCCTGGGTGTCAAGCTCGGCACCGTGCGCAGCCGGATCCACCGCGGCCGCCAGGCGCTTCGCGCTTCTTTGGAGCGCCGTCGCGCCGCGGCGCAGGAGTCTGCGAAGGTGGGGGTATGACCGCACCGCGAGGTTGGGGACTCCCCGAGTCGCATCTGCTTCCGGACGCCATCGTCGCCTTCGTCGACGGGGAGCTGTCCCTCGGTGCCCAGGACAGGGCCTCGGCGCATATCGCCCGCTGCCAGGCGTGCGCGGCAGAGGTGACCGCGCAGCGCCAGGCCGTCGCCGCCGTGAAGCAGGCGGGAGCCCCGTCGATGTCGGCGGGTTTCCTGGCCAGCCTGTGCTCCATCCCGCAGAACACCGAACTTCCCGGCACACCGGACAACCTGGCGATGACCGCCGACGGTCAGCTGGTGGCCATCCAGCGGCCCGACCGGGTCGCCGGACTGCGCGACACCGGGGTTTTGGGCGGTACGGCGCCGTTGGGATCAACGGCGCCACTGGGCCAGTCGCCGAACGTCCTCGGCGGCGGGCGGTTCGGTCTCGCCCGGCGGAAGTACGCGCAGGGCGCCGGAGTCGTCGTTTCGGGCCTGGTCCTGAGCGCCCTGGCCCTCGTCGCGACCTCGGGTGACGGCACCGAAGACCAGCCGACCACCGGTTTCACCCCGCCGCAAGGCGTCAACGCCGGGCTGCTTCCCGCGCAGCTGGGCGGCGGCGCCCAGCCGGAACCGCCGCGCAGCACCACGCCGAGCCCGAGCACGCCCAGCGTGCCCATGCCGGTGTCCGCCCGCTGATCTGCTTCGTCAGGGCGTGACGAAGCAGATGGTCGCGCTCTTGAACTTCGAAGTCGCGTAGCCGGCGTAGGAGACGACCTCAGCCGTGCCCTCGGCGCACGGACTGTTCGCCACGCTCGCCTCCGGGAAGACCTCGCTGATCTTCAGCCGCGCCGAGCCGCAGTCCTTCAGCGGCGGTGGTGTTGTAGAAACCGTCCTTGCCGTTCCAGTCGCCCTTGTGACCCCGGTGAGGCTCACCGCGTATGACGCTTGCGGTGAATCGCACGGAGTCGGGACCGCGTCGGCCTCCTCGCCGGCTCCGGTCAGCACGACGCAGTCGCCCTCGCTCAGCGTTTTGGCCTGCTTCTCCGGCCCCGCGATGTTGTTCAGCGTGATGATCACGGCGAATCCGCCGATGGATATGGCGAACAGGACCATTTGGACTTTGCAGGAGAAGCCCTTCTGCTTGGGCGGCTGCTGAGACCATTGCTGGTGAGGGACGTTCTGAGGCGGAAAAGGAGCCCCGGGTTCTCCGGCATGCCCGTTGGACTGCCAGACGTGAGACATAGTTGCCTCAAGTGTCACATTTCTCGCCGGTTCGGGGAATCAACGCGCACTTCACCGTGGTCACGGCAGAATCCCGGGTAAGGCCTGGCGTACTCTCGCGTCCGGCCAACCTGATCTCAGCCCCGGGGAATGATGACCGAGCAGCCGAACGCGAATCCGCAGCAGCCTGGTGACCCGGCGGGGGATCGGCTGGCGCCGCGCCCGCTGGCCAGGCCCGCCGTCGATCCGGCGCAGGCGGCCACGTTCGGCAGGCCGCACGGTGTCGACGGTGCCTTCGACAAGCTGTACCAGCCAGGCGCCAACGGGCAGTCCGCGCCGGGTCTGAACCTCGCGCCCCCCACGCCGGAATCGCTCGCCGAGGCCTTCCGCCGCCCGCCGGGCGCCGAAGGTGTCGTGCTGGAGCGGCCGCACGGGACCAACGGCTCCGCACCGTCCGCGAACGGCGCCGAAGGCCCGCTCTGGACCACGACCTCGGATCCCTGGCGCGACCCTTCGTCCGGCGCGGTGCTCGCCGGGCCCGCCGTGCACCAGGACTCGGAAGAGGAGAAGGACGCGAAGCGCCCGCAGGGTGCGCTGCTGAGCCTTCCGGAGGTCCTTTTCGGGCGGCGTGTGCAGACGAAGGCGCTGGCGATGCTCGCCGCCGTCGCGTTGGTAATCGGCGCCGCCGGCGGGCTGATCGGCTGGTGGTTCGCCGACACCGGCACCGAACTGACCGGGCAGGCAAGCATCTCCGAAGCCGACGCGGCCAAGGAGCGTCCGGCGGGTTCGATCGCGGACATCGCCCACCGGGTGGCGCCCGCCGTGGTCTCGCTCGAAGTGTTCAAACCCGGCGCCGACGCGGGCCAGCAGGGCTCCGGCGTCGTCATCGACACCCAGGGCTACGTGCTCACGAACGAACACGTGATCTCCGCCGCGACGGCCGACGCGGCCACCAAGGTCACCGCCGTGTTCTTCGACGGCAGGCGCGTCGAGGCGAAGGTCGTCGGCGCCGACCCCAAAACCGACCTCGCCGTGGTCAAGGTCGACGTCAAGAACCTGACCGCGCTGCAGGTCGGGAAGTCTTCCGACCTCGCCGTCGGCGACTCGGTGATCGCCGTCGGTTCGCCGCTGGCGCTGCAGAACTCGGTCACCGCGGGCATCGTGAGCGCGCTCAACCGCCCGGTGACCGCCGGTGGCGACGGCGGGAGCGCGCCGGTGATCTACGAGGCCATCCAGACCGACGCCGCGATCAACCACGGAAACTCGGGCGGCGCGCTCGTCGACGCGACCGGGGCGCTGGTCGGGATCAACTCCGCGATCCGCTCTTCCAGCGCCGAAGGCGGCAGCATCGGCATCGGGTTCGCCATCCCCAGTGACTACGCGGTGAAAATCGCGAAAACACTGATCAAGGACGGCAAGGTCGTCCATCCCGACATCGGCATCAACGCTTCGTCGACCGTCGCGGGCTCCAGCACCATGGGCGCACAGGTCCGCAACGTCGCCCCTGGCGGCCCCGCGGCCTCCGCCGGGATCAAAGAAGGCGACGTCATCACGGAAGTCGGCGGACGGCTCGTGCGCGACTCGGCGGAACTGCTCGTCGCGGTCCGCGCCCGCGAAGTCGGCGAAGTGGTCCCTGTCCGCCTTGTCCGGGATGGGTCTTCTCTTGTCGTGGACGTGAAACTGGCCTCGGACTAGCGAGTTCGGCCGGGTACCCTGAACGGGGAAGACGCCGAGGCGGAGGTTCACACGGGTGTTCGAGAGTGTCGGCTGGGGAGAGATCCTCATCATCGTCGTCGCGGGTCTTTTCATCCTCGGTCCGGAACGGCTGCCCGAAGCGGCGTCCTGGGTGGCGAAGAGCGTCCGCAAGGTCCGCGACTTCGCGACCGGGGCCAAGACGCAGTTGCGCGAGGAGATGGGCCCGGAGTTCGATCAGCTGCGCAAGCCGCTGGAGGACCTGAGGGGCCTGCGGAACTTCGACCCGAAGCGGGTCGTCACCCAGCACCTGTTCGACGGTGACTCGGATCCGCTGGGGCTCAACAACATCAACGGCACCAACGGGACGAACGGTGCCAACGGCGCTTCGAAGCCCAACGGCTACCCGGCGACGGCTTCGCAGCCCGAGCCTCTGAAGCCGGGGGAGCGCCCGCCGGTCGACCCGGACGCGACCTGACCCCACGCATTTAGTCCTCTGAATGCGGTCCTTGCGTGCGCAAGTACCGCATTCAGAGGACTAAATGCGTAAGAGGGGCCGTCAGCGGCCGGCGGGAGTGACGTTCAGCATCATCCCGGCCAGCCCGCGTGCCCGGACGGTCAGCTTCTTCGCCGCCTCCTTGAGCACGAGCGACGCCGGGGCGTCCGGCTCGGCCAGCACGATCGGCGTCCCGGCGTCGCCGTTGGAGACCACGCGCGGGTCCATCGGGACCTGCCCGAGCAGCGGCACGGTCGACCCGACCGACTTCGACAGCGAGTCGGCCACGGACTGCCCGCCGCCGGATCCGAAGATCTCCATCTTCTGCCCGTCGGGCGTCTCCAGCCACGACATGTTCTCGATGACCCCGGCCACGCGCTGCCGCGTCTGGAGCGCGATCGCGCCCGCGCGCTCGGCCACCTCGGCGGCCGCCTGCTGCGGAGTGGTGACGACCAGGATCTCCGCGTTCGGGATCAGCTGCGCCACCGAGATCGCGATGTCACCGGTGCCCGGCGGCAGATCCAGCAGCAGGATGTCGAGGTCGCCCCAGAACACGTCGGCGAGGAACTGCTGCAACGCGCGGTGCAGCATCGGCCCGCGCCACACCACGGGGGTGTTGCCCGGGGTGAACATGCCGATCGAGATGACCTTCACGCCGTGCGCCTGGGGCGGCATGATCATGGTGTCGACCTTGGTCGGCTTCTCCCGCGCTCCGAGCATCCGCGGCACCGAGTGCCCGTAGATGTCCGCGTCCACCACGCCGACGGAAAGCCCGCGTTCGGCCATCGCGGCCGCGAGGTTCACCGTCACCGAGGACTTGCCGACACCGCCCTTGCCGGACGCGACGCAGTAGACCCGCGTCAGCGAACCGGGCTGCGCGAACGGGATCACCGGCTCCGCGGCGTCGCCGCGCAGCGATTTTCGCAGCTCCGTGCGTTGCTCGTCGCTCATCACGTCGAGCTCGACCCGGACGTCGCTGACGCCGGGGAGCTTCTTGACGGCTTCGGTGGTGTCGTTGGTCAACGTCGCCTTCAGCGGGCAACCGGCGACCGTCAGGTAGATCCCGACGGTGACCACACCGTCCGAGCCGACCTCCACGTCCTTGACCATGCCGAGTTCGGTGATCGGTTTCTTGATCTCCGGGTCGTACACGGCCTTCAGCGCGGTGCGGACATCGTCGACGCTGGGGAGTTGCTGCGTACTGGTCACCCCACCATGTTACGTACCGGTAGGCGGAGCTGGACAAACCCGCCTGATTGAAGGCCCCGGCGATGGGATCGCGGTCGGGGCTCATCCGCAAAAATCAAGTACCGGTAGGGGCGCGGTCGGGTTTGGCCTTGCGCGGCTTGGCATCAAGATCCTCACGGAGCCGGTCGAGTTCGCCCCGCAGGAAGTCCCGGGTGGCGACCTCGCCGAGCGCGATCCGCAGCGAAGCCAGCTCCCGCGCGAGGTACTCGGTGTCGGCCTTCGTCTGCGCGGCGCGGTTCCGGTCCTCCTCCAGCGAGACGCGGTCGCGGTCGTCCTGCCGGTTCTGCGCCAGCAGGATCAGCGGCGCGGCGTACGCGGCCTGAGTCGAGAACGCCAGGTTCAGCAGGATGAACGGGTACGGGTCCCATCGCAGCGAGACCGCGACCAGGTTCAGCACGATCCAGACGATGACGATCAGCGTCTGCCAGAACAGGTACTTGCCGGTGCCGAGGAACCGCGCGACCCGTTCGGTGAGCCTGCCGAAGGTGTCCGGATCGATGTTCAGCCTGAACCGGCTCTGGCCGCGGGGCTGGTCGAGCCGCCGCCCGGACATCAGTTCAGGCACGTTCGGCCTCCTCGGTGATCTCTCCGGTGATGTCGTGCAGGCCGGTCTCGCGCCAGTCCTCGGGGAGTAGGTGGTCGAGCACGTCGTCGACGGTGACCGCGCCGAGCAGGTGGTCCTCGGCGTCCACCACCGGCCCGCAGGTGAGGTTGTAGGCGGCGAAGTAGCGGGTGACCTCGGACAAGGTGGCGTTCGGCCGCAGCGCGGGCAGCTGCGAGTCGACGGCGCTCGCCACCATCTCCGCGGGTGGTTCGCGCAGCAGACGCTGGAAGTGCACGACGCCGACGAAGCGCCCGGTCGGCGTCTCCGTCGGCGGACGGCAGACGAACACCATGCTCGCCAGCGCCACCGGGAGGTCCGCGTTGCGGATGTGCGCGAGCGCCTCCGCGACCGTGGCGTCCGGCGTCAGCACCACCGGTTCGGGCGTCATCAACCCGCCCGCGGTGTCGGAGGAGTACTCCAGCAGCCGCTTCACCGGCGCCGACTCCTCGGGTTCCATCAGCTCCAGGAACCGGTTCTGCTCGGCGGGAGCCAATTCGGCCAGCAGGTCGGCGGCGTCGTCGGGGTCCATCGCTTCCAGGATGTCGGCTGCGCGTTCCTCGGCGAGGTAGGACAGCAGTTCCTTCTGGTCGTCTTCGGGAAGCTCCTCGATGACGTCGGCCAGGTGCTCGTCGTCCATCGCGTCGGCGACCTCGTGCCGTCGTTTGAGCGGCAGATCGCGGACCGTGGCGGCGACGTCGGCCGCGCGCATGGTGTCGAACAGCATCAGCAGCTGCGCCGCGCCCTGGGTCTGGCCGGTCAGGTCGGTGAGCCCGAGCCCGGACACCTCCGCCCACGGCAGCACCTGCATCGCCGAGCGCCGTCTGCCGAGGCCGAGCCTGCTCGACCGTTCCCGGATCGCGAGTTTCGCGAGCACCCAGTCCCGCGTCCGGGTCGGTTCCATGCCGGCGTCGACGACGGTGACCCGCGTGTCCGAGCCGGCGAGGGTGGCGTGCGCGTCGAACAGCTGCCCGACCACCAGCACCTCGTTGGGCCGTTGGTGGAACCGCCGCATGTTCACCGATCCGGTGGCGAGCGTGACCGCGCTGGGCTCGATCGAGGTCACGCGCAACATCGGCACGAACACGCGGCGCCTCGTCGTCAGCTCGACCACGATGCCCAGGATCCGCGGGGGTTGCTGGTCCAAGCGCAGGCCCGCCACCAGGTCCCGCACCTTGCCGATCGATTCACCATCGGGGCCGAAAACCGGCAAACCGGCCAGCTGAGCTGCGAATACCCTGTTCACGGCTGCCATGCCCGAAGGTTATCCGCTCCCGGGGCCCGAGACGATTCGTGTGATCACCGCAATGCCCAGTCGGCGATTCCGGGAACGGCGGCGTAGGCCGGGTCTTCGGCGAGGGTCTCGGGCGAGGCGCCCTCCGCGAGGTCTTCGTACAGCCAGGTCCAGTTCTGCACCGCGCGGACCAGCGTCCACGCCCGCGCGCGTTCGGCGTCCACCCCGGCGGCCGCGGCGAACCACGCGAGCTTTTCGTCCATTGTGGACTCGTTCGCCCGGTTCCAGAGGATCGAGATCGCGCCGAACTCGAGATCACCCGAAAGCGGCTTCGGGTCGATCACCAGCCACGGTTCGCGCGTCCCGGCGAGGACGTTCTCGAAATGAAGGTCCTCGTTCACCATCAGCTCACCGGCCTCCGGTCCGAGGTTCACGCAGATTTCCACGGCGGCGTCGAGGTACTTGCGATCGAACGGTTCGCCCAGCTCGCTCCAGGTCTCCGGGAGTCCGGTGACCAGTTCCGCGGCTTCCTCGCGAAGGGATCGCTGCAGCGTTTCGGGAGCGGGGACGGCCAACCGTCGTGCCAGGGCGCCGACGGTCTCGACGGCCTCCCGGATCGGCTCCGTTTCGAGCGACCTGGTGGCGTCGAGCCGCTCCAGCAGCAGCACGCCGTCCTCGGGCACGTTGTCGTACATCAAAACCGCGCCCTGACCGGCCCAAGTGGACAGTGCGAGCGGTTCGTCATCGGATTCCTCGTGCGGCCAGCCGAGTTTGAGGATCGCGGGGGAGCCGTCCGCTCGGCGCACCGGCTGCGCGACGCCGACGAAGCCGTGCATGGCCTCGCCGTCGTATTCGAGCTGCCACTTGGCGGTGTACTTCTCGGCGAGGAACGGGAGGGAGTCGAGCCACTCGGCGGCTCCGGGGCCGAGTTCGGCGGCGCGGTCGAGGAACTTGGGCGGGATCTTGAAACCGGTCACGAACCCACCTTGGCAGGCTTGTCCACCGTGTTTCCCCCGTGACCCGCCGGGCGTACCGTGAACAGCGAGAACAACCCCGGGAGCAGCCATGGTGGTGGAGATTCTCAGTGCGGTCGCCGTCGCGGGCGGTGCGTGGCTCGCGGCCAGCCTTCGCGTGGTGAAACAGTACGAACGCGGTCTCGTGTTCCGGTTCGGGCGGGTGCGCCCGGCCATCCGGCAGCCGGGGCTCGCACTGCTGGTGCCGATCGCGGACAGGCTGCAGAAGGTCAACATGCAGATCGTCACGATGCCGATCCCCGCACAGGACGGCATCACCCGCGACAACGTCACCGTGCGGGTCGACGCGGTCGTGTACTTCAAGGTGATCGACCCGGTGCTGGCCGCGGTCAACGTGCAGGACTACCGCTCGGCCGTCGGGCAGGTCGCGCAGACCTCGCTGCGGTCGATCATCGGCAAGAGCGACCTGGACGACCTGCTGTCGAACCGAGAACGGCTGAACGAGGGCCTGGAGCTGATGATCGACAGCCCGGCCTTGGACTGGGGCATCCACATCGACCGGGTCGAGATCAAGGACGTCGCGCTGCCGGAGTCGATGAAACGCTCGATGTCGCGCCAGGCCGAAGCCGAACGCGAACGGCGGGCGCGGGTCATCTCGGCGGACGGGGAGTTGCAGGCGTCGCACAAGCTTTCGCAGGCGGCCGCGACCATGGCCGACACTCCGGCGGCGTTGCAGTTGCGGCTGCTCGAGACCGTCGTGCAGGTCTCGGCGGAGAAGAACTCGACGCTGGTCTTGCCGTTCCCGGTGGAGCTGCTGCGTTTCCTCGACGCGAACACGCCGAAGCGGGGAGTGCCGGAAGAGCCGGAGGCCAACGGTCAGGTGGCGCCGGCGCCCAGGGAACCGGGTGATGTCGGTCAAGTCTCGTGAGTGGTAAGGACGGTTCTAACCGTCCTTACCACTCGCGAGGCCACCGCCGCCTTCACGCGCCGCCACATTCCCGCTGCTAATCGAGTTGGCCGTTCACGCCCAGGATGATCATCGTGCCGCCGAAACCGACGTACAGCGCGATCACGACGTAGGCGATGATCACCGCCGCGAGCGCCATGCCGCGCCCGCCCGCCTCACCGCGGTTCGCCTTCGCCAGCCCGATATGCCCCAGGATCAGCCCGACGATCACCGTCACGCAGGAGCAGATCCCGATGAGTGAGCACACCAGCCCGGCGATCGCCATCCCGTTGTCCTGCGATCGCGGGGGAGCCACCGCCGCGTACGGGTTGTACGGCTGCGGCGGCGGGTACGCGGCGGGCAACGGCACGGGCGTGTACACCGGCGGGGCCGGCGGCTCCGGAGTCGCGTAGGGCGGCGGCACGGGCTCGGCGGTCAGCGGGTCGATGGCCTGCCCGTACGTCTCGACCGGAACCGGAACGGGAGCCGGGTCGTGAGGGGGTACAGGGTCCGGCGCTGAGGCCGAAGGCGGCTCGAACGGAGTGGGTGGCTCGAACGGCGGAGGCGGCGTGAAGGGCGCCGGCGGCTGGAACTGCTGCGGTTCCGCCGGGCCTGACACGGTTTCGGGCGCCGAAGTCGGGTCCGAGAAGGTGTTCGAGTCGGTGTAGGACGACGTCGACGGTGTGTCCTGCGAGTCGGAACTGCTCATCCGGTTGGCCCCCTGGTTCGTGCGGGACACCACCGTATCCGGGGACGGGTCACGAGACGCCCGCGGCTCCGATCGCGAGCACGACGAAAACGAACCACAGGATGACCGGGATCAGCCAGAGCGCGGTGACGACGTATCCGATGATCATGCCCGCCTGCGCCATGCCCTGGCCGCCCGCTTCGCCGCGTTTGGCCTTCGAGAGCGCGATGTGCCCGAAGACGATCCCCAAGATCGCCGGGAAGCACATGATCAGCCCGATCAGCGAGCACACCAGTGACGCCACCGCCATGCCCTGGTCCGGCGGCCGCACGTAGGCCTGCTGGACGTAGTACTGCTGAGGTGGCTGGTAAGGCTGGAGACCGTAGGGCTGCCGGCCGTACGGATCATGCGGATTCGTCATGCTGGTCCCCTCGTCGACGAGGACCGTATCGCTACCGGAAAGCCCCGTGTTTCGCGGCGATGTTCAGCGCGACGGGGATCGCGATGGCGTACAGGACGATCATCAGGCGGCGTGGCCCAGGACGATCCCTCGGATCACGACACCAGTCCGATCAACCCGAAGAGTGAAAAGATCAGGGCGGCGGTCGCCAGGCCGGAGTCCTTGCCCCGCGCCGGAGGCTGGTTCGGAAAGGCGTACTGCTGGTGTGGCGGGAATCCGCCAAAGGGCTGCTGAACCACATTTCGTTCCCTCGGACTGTGATCGGCCTGGCACTGTAATGCCATGGTCACGGATGGCGTACGCGTGACTGCGCTCATAGCGAGGTCTCCGTGCAGGCGTCATACTCACCGGTAACCCAGCGCCGGGAGCCCGGTGCGCGCGAATTTAGGGAGCAGCGATGGCTCGCCTCGCCCAGACCGCCGGCTTGACCGACGTGCAGTCCGAAATCCTGGCCACGGTCCGCCAGTTCGTGGACAAGGAGGTCATCCCGCGCGCGCAGGAGCTCGAGCATTCCGACACCTATCCCGCCGACATCGTCGAGGGGATGAAGGAGATGGGCCTGTTCGGGCTCACCATCCCGGAGGAGTACGGCGGCCTCGGCGAATCGCTGCTGACCTACGCGCTCGTGGTCGAGGAGATCGCGCGCGGCTGGATGAGCGTCTCCGGCGTCATCAACACGCACTTCATCGTCGCGCACATGATCAAGCAACACGGGACGCCGGAGCAGAAGCAGCACTTCCTGCCGCGGATGGCGACCGGCGAGGTCCGCGGCTCGTTCTCGATGTCCGAGCCGGATCTCGGCTCCGACGTCGCCGCGATCAAGACCCGCGCCCGCAGGACCGACGACGGTTACGTCATCGACGGTTCGAAGATGTGGCTGACCAACGGAGGCAGCTCCAACCTGATCGCGCTGCTCGTCAAGACCGACGAAGGTGCCGAGAAGGCCCACCAGAACCTGACCACTTTCCTGGTCGAGAAGCCCGAGGGCTTCGGCGAGGTCGCTCCCGGCCTCACCATCCCCGGCAAGATCGACAAGATGGGCTACAAGGGCGTCGACACCACCGAGGCCGTGTTCGACGGCTTCAAGATCGGTGCCGACAAGGTCCTCGGCGAAGCGCCGGGCAAGGGCTTCGCGTACATGATGGACGGTGTCGAGGTCGGCCGCGTCAACGTCGCCGCCCGCGCCTGCGGGATCGCGATCCGCGCGTTCGAGCTCGCGGTGGAGTACGCCCAGCAGCGCAAGACGTTCGGCAAGGCCATCGCCGAGCACCAGGCGGTCGCGTTCAAACTCGCCGAGATGGCCACCAAGGTCGAGGCCGCGCACCTGATGATGGTCAACGCCGCCCGCCTCAAGGACTCCGGCGAGCGCAACGACGTCGAGGCCGGGATGGCGAAGCTGATCGCGAGCGAGTACTGCGCCGAGGTCACCCAGGACTCCTTCCGCATCCATGGCGGCTACGGCTACTCCAAGGAATACGAGATCGAACGCCTCATGCGCGAGGCGCCGTTCCTGCTCATCGGCGAAGGCACCAGCGAGATCCAGAAGACCATCATCAGCCGCGGCCTGCTCCGCGAATACAAGTCCCGCTCCTGACGGGCGCTGAAGGACGCTTTCACCGCGTCCTACGTGGTGAAAGCTCCCTTCACCGCGTCCGATGAGGGGAAGGCGTCCTTCAGCTCACGTTCGCACCTTTCGCCCGTCCTTGAGAAGATGGACCAGGATGGGCGAGAGGTGATTACGTGAGTGCTCCCTTTGGCGGAAGCGGCCGGGCCGCGGGTGGGCTGCCCAGGCTGCCGACACCGCCTACCGGCTGGCCGATCGGTTCCTACGCGACGTACGGCGAAGCCCAGCAAGCCGTCGGTTTCCTCGCGGAGAAGGAGTTCGGGGTCTCCGACGTGACCATCGTCGGCGTCGACCTGATGCTCGTCGAGCGCGTCGTCGGACGGCTGAGCTGGGGCCGGGTGCTCGGCACGGGCGCGGTGTCCGGCGCGTGGTTCGGCCTGATCATCGGGTTGCTGCTGGGCATGTTCAACAACCAGGGTTTCGCCTGGCAGCCCATGATCGGCGGGCTCGTGCTCGGCATCCTGGCGTGGACGGTCTTCGCGGCGATCAGCTACGGCATGTCCCGCCGCGACTTCTCCTCCGCGAGCCAGCTGGTCGCCGGCCGCTACGACGTGCTCTGCCAGCCGCGTTCGGCCGAACAGGGGCGCGAGCTCCTCGCCCAGCTGGCGTTGGGCGGCCGTCCCACCTGATGACTCCGAGTCCAGGCCACTGACATTCGGCGGTACTTGTTCACCTGTTCGTCGTGCGGTCCGCTGAATCGTTACCGATACTGCTTGCGGGCGGTGATCGCCCGGAATAGGTTGCACAACACCAGTCGGGCGGTCGCGTACTCCAGCGTGTCCGCCCGAGCACTAGCACGTCGGGGTGCTGGCGCGCGGGCTTCTTCAACGCGTCCTAGTGCCGCCGCTCCCCAGGCGTGCGCGGGTGAGGAGGCCTCATGGGGAAGAGGATGAGCGCGAGCCGGAGGGGCCGCTCACCAGGCCGCACCGGCTCGCTACTCGGCGCGGCAGCGCTGACGGCCGGCTTGCTGGCGGGTTGCGGTTCGGATGCCGGGCTGAAGATCAACGTCTACTACGCGCCCGAAGACAATTTCCAGTCCGTTGTGGACGATTGCACGAAGGCCTCGGGAGGGCGGTACGAGGTCGTGTACAACAAGCTCCCGCGCCCGGCCGACGGCCAGCGGGAACAGATGGTGCGACGGCTGGCCGCCGGGGACGATTCGCTCGACGTACTGGGGCTGGACGTCACCTGGGTCTCGGAGTTCGCCGAGGCGGGCTGGATCGACGAATGGACCGGTGAAGCCAAGGCCGAGGCGACCGCGGGTGTCCTGCCGGGTCCCCTCGAAACCGCCACGTGGAACGGAAAGCTCTACGCGGCGACCAAGAACACCAACGTCCAGTTGCTCTGGTACGACGATCGGCTGACCCCGACGCCGCCGAAGACCTGGGACGAGATGATCCAGCAGGCCCAGGCGCTCAAGGCGCAGGGCAAGCCGGCGAACGTCGTGTTCACCGGCGCGCAGTACGAAGGCCTGGTCGTCATCTACAACACGCTCGTCGAGTCGGCGGGCGGCAAGATCCTCTCCGACGACGGCAAGTCGGTCGTGATGGACGAGGGCGCGATCAAGGCGCTGGAGATGCTCAAGAAGGTCACCACGGCCGGGATCACCGACCCGTCGCTGACCAACTCCAAGGAGGACGAGGTCCGCCAGGCCTTCCAGCGCGGGAACGCCGCCTTCGAGTTGAACTGGCCGTTCGTCTACGCCTCCTACGCCAAGGAGAAGAAGGACGAGCTGAAGCACTTCAAGTGGACCACCTATCCGGAGTTCGAAGCGGGCAAGCCCGCCAAGACCACGATCGGTGGCTACAACCTGGCGGTCAGCTCGACCTCGAAGCACAAGGCCGAGGCCTACGAGGTCGCTTTGTGCCTGCGCAGCGCGAAGAACCAGAAGTTCTCCGCGCTCAAGGACGGTGTCCCGCCGACGATCGAATCGCTCTACACGGACACGCTGCCACTCGACGCGACGGCGCCGCAGAGTGACGACAACCCGAGTATGGACACGAAGTACCCGATGCGGGAAACGATCCTGGAGGCCCTCAAGGACGCCGCGGTGCGGCCGCTGACCCCGGCCTACCAGAACGCCTCGACGGTGTTGTCGAAGGTGCTTTCCCCGCCGTCCGAGATCGATCCGCGGAAGACGGCGGAGAAACTCAAGGAAGAACTCGCCGACGCGCTCCAGTCGAAGGGAGTGATCCCGTGACCGTGCAGGAAACCGCCGGTACGGCGACTGGGAGCAAGCCGGGCAAGAAGGCCAAACCCGTTCTCAGTGAAGGAAAGAAGGCCGAGCGCAGGCTCGGGCTGTGGCTGTGCGCCCCGGCGGCGATCGTGATGATCGCGGTCACCGGGTACCCGATCATCTACTCGATCTGGCTCTCCCTGCAGCGCTACGACCTCAGGTTCCCGGCGCAGCAGGAGTTCGTCGGCCTCGACAACTACATCGCGGTGCTGTCCAACGGCTACTGGTGGACGGCGTTCGGGACGACGATGGGGTTGACCATCGTTTCGGTGGTGATCGAGTTCGTCCTCGGCATGGGCTTGGCGCTGATCATGCACCGGACGCTCGTCGGACGGGGCCTCGTGCGGACGGTCGCCCTGATCCCGTACGGAATCGTGACGGTGGTCGCGGCGTTCTCCTGGTACTACGCCTGGACGCCGGACACGGGCTACCTGGCCAACCTGTTCTTCCCGGACAGCGCGCCGCTGACCGAGTACTGGCCATCGCTGGCGATCATCGTGCTGGCCGAGGTGTGGAAGACGACCCCGTTCATGGCGCTGCTGCTGATGGCGGGCCTGGCGCTGGTGCCGGACGACCTGCTGAAGGCCGCGGCGATGGACGGCGCGACGGCGTGGCAGCGGTTCACGAAGGTGATGCTGCCGGTGATGAAGCCCGCGATCCTGGTGGCGCTGCTGTTCCGCACCCTGGACGCGTTCCGCATCTTCGACAACATCTTCGTGCTCACCAACGGCGCGCAGGACACGTCTTCGGTGTCGATGCAGACCTACAACAACCTGGTCAAGGGCCTGAACCTCGGGATCGGGTCGACGATGGCGGTGCTGATCTTCCTCACGGTGGCGATCATCGCGTTCATCTTCATCAAGGTGTTCGGCACGGCCGCACCCGGCAGTGACAATGGGGGTAAGCGCTGATGGCGATCGGTGGAGCGGTCACTCCCGGCCGCAAGTTCAAGTGGGGTCTCGTCGACATCCTGGTCCTGGTGTTCGCGCTGTTCCCGGTGCTGTGGGTGGTCTCGCTTTCGTTCAAGACCAAGGAGACCCTGGACGACGGGAATTTCATCCCGTCGGAATGGACGTGGCAGAACTACGCGGACATCTTCGAGACCACGGAGTTCATCAGGGCACTGGTGAACTCGATCGGGATCGCGATCATCGCGACGGTGATCGCGGTCGTCCTCGGCACGATGGCGGCGTACGCGATCGCGCGGCTGGACTTCCCCGGCAAGCAGGTGCTGGTCGGGATGTCGCTGCTGATCGCGATGTTCCCGCAGGTGTCGCTGGTGACGCCGCTGTTCAACATCGAACGTGAGCTGGGCCTGTTCGACACCTGGCCGGGGCTGATCCTGCCCTACATCACGTTCGCGCTGCCGCTGTCGATCTACACGCTGTCCGCGTTCTTCCGGGAAATCCCGTGGGAGCTGGAAAAGGCGGCGAAGATGGACGGCGCGACCCCGGCGCAGGCGTTCCGGAAGGTGATCGCGCCCCTGGCGGCACCGGGGGTGTTCACCACCGCGATCCTGGTGTTCATCTTCTGCTGGAACGACTTCCTGTTCGCGATCTCGCTGACCTCGACCGAGGCCTCGCGCACGGTCCCGGCGGCGCTGTCGTTCTTCACGGGGTCCTCGCAGTTCGAAGACCCCACCGGGACGATCTCCGCGGCCGCCGTGGTGATCACCGTCCCGATCATCCTGTTCGTGTTGTTCTTCCAGCGTCGCATCGTGGCGGGGCTGACGTCCGGTGCGGTGAAGGGCTGACCCATGGCTGAAATCGTTCTCGAAAAAGTGTCCAAGAAGTACCCCGACGGCGCCCTCGCGGTGTCCGAAGTGGACATCACGATCGCCGACGGTGAGTTCATCATCCTGGTCGGCCCGTCCGGCTGCGGGAAGTCCACGACGCTGAACATGGTCGCGGGGCTGGAGGACATCTCCTCCGGCGAACTGCGCATCGACGGCCAGCGCGTCAACGAGAAGGCACCCAAGGACCGCGACATCGCGATGGTGTTCCAGTCCTACGCGCTGTACCCGCATATGAGCGTGCGGGAGAACATGGCGTTCCCGTTGCGGCTGGCCAAGGTCGACGACCGGACGGTGCGGGCGAAGGTCGAGGAGGCGGCGCAGATCCTCGACCTGACCGGTCATCTGGACCGCAAACCGGCGAACCTCTCCGGTGGTCAGCGCCAGCGCGTCGCGATGGGGCGGGCGATCGTCCGCAATCCCAAGGCGTTCCTGATGGACGAGCCACTGTCCAATCTGGACGCGAAGCTCCGCGGCCAGATGCGGACGTCGGTGTCGAAGATCCAGAAACAGCTGGGTACGACGACGCTCTACGTCACGCACGACCAGACCGAGGCCATGACCCTCGGCGACCGGGTCGTCGTGCTCCGGGCGGGCCACGTGCAGCAGATCGGGTCGCCGCAGTTCCTCTACGACAACCCGGCGAACCTGTTCGTGGCCGGGTTCATCGGCAGCCCGTCGATGAACTTCGTGCCCGCGACGCTGGAGAACGGGACGGCCCGCAGCGCGCTGGGCGACATCCCGCTCACCGACCGGGTACGGCGGCTGGTCGAAGCGGCCAACGCGCCGCGTGAGGTCATCGTCGGCATCCGGCCGGAGCACTTCGAGGACGCCGCGCTGGTGGACGCCGCTGCCCGCCAGGGCGCGACGTTCACCGCCCACGTCGATGTCCTCGAGTCGATGGGTTCCGAGAAGTTCGCGCACTTCTCGGTCGAGGGTGAGGCCGCGTCGTCGTCCGACCTCGCGGATCTCGCCGCCGACAGCGGTTCCTCGGACGTCCCCGGTTCCGAGTCGCAGATCGTGGCCCGCCTCTCGGCGGCCTCGGCGGCGGCGGAGAACCAGGACGTCGAGCTGTGGTTCGACGCGGACAAGATCAAGCTGTTCGACGGGGCCAGCGGCAAGAACCTGACCTACACCGACTAGCTCGCTTCGCCGAACACTGAAGGCCCTCTTCCCGCCTCGGCGGGGAGGGGGCCTTCACGCGAATTACGCCTTCGATCACGCGAGTTGCGGTTGTCCACTTCGGACATCGTGAATTCCCCACCTTCGGCGGTGTACGTCTCATGGGCGATCGGGGATCCTCGGCCCCGCATCGGTACCTAGAGAAGGGCGCCTGCCTTGCCGAAGAAGCTGTCACGCCGTCTCCTGCAGGGCCTGGTCGGAGCGGTCCTCATCACCACGCTCGCCCCCGCCGTCGCCTGGGCCGAACCACCACAGGCCTTGCCGGCGAACGCGACCGAAGCCGATCGCAAGTGGCAGCCCGCGTTCGACTACGACACCGACGGCTGCTACCCGACGCCCGCGATCTCACCGACCGGCGCGATCGCCACCGGTCTCAAGAACTCCGGAGCCCTCAACGGTCAGTGTCGCGACCGGTCGGACCTCGACAACACCAACTCCTACGCGCGGTCGAAGTGCAACAACGGCTGGTGCGCCCACCTCTACGACCTCTACTTCGAAAAGGACCAGGCCGTCCCGGGCATCGACTGCTGCGGGCACCGGCACGACATCGAACACGTCGTCGTCTGGGTCAACGAGGGCCAGGCCCGGTACGTCTCGACGTCAGCGCACGGCAACTACTCCACTCACGACCGCTCCAAGGTCTCCTGGGAGGGGACCCACCCGAAGATCGTCTATCACAAGGACGGCGCGAGCACCCACTGCTTCCGCATCGCGAGCGCGACCGAACCGCCGGAGAACCACTACAACGCCTGGCAGTACCCGGACCTCGTCAGCTGGGACGGGTTCCCGCCCGGTATCCGGGACACGCTCGTCCGCGCCGATTTCGGCAGCGCGAGCCTGGCGATCAAGGACGGCGCCTTCGAACACAATCTGGGAAAGGCCAAACCGGCGGGCATCCCCTTCGATCCCCACGGCTGAGGCCGGCTCAGTACTCGCTCTCGGGCAGGGCGAGCCACAGCACGAGGTAGACGATGAACTGCGGGCCGGGCAGCAGGCAGGACAGCACGGCGAGCAGACGGACCTTGCCCGGCGTGGTGCCGAAGCGTTTGGCGAGACCGGCGCAGACGCCGCCGATCATGCGGCCCTGGCGCGGTCGGGTCAGGCGGGCGGCTACGGGGTTCGTCACGGTACTTCCCTCTCGGTCGTCACGGTGTGTGAGACCCATTCTCGTCTCGTGACGGCCCTGCCGCATCCCACCGCGGAACGAAACGCACCCTTAAGGGCGTGAAATCGCGGTAAGGCGGTCACCTGGGAAAACGTGGCGGCCCCTGTGTTCTTCGCCCGTAGGGGCTGGTGTTCCGCGATCTTTTGACGATACTGCTCCGGTGCCCTCGAAGAGACTCAGCGCAGTACTCTGCGGCCTGTTCCTCGCCGCGGCCTGTTCCACCCCGGAACCGGCGGTGGCGCCGTCGACCACGGCGGGTGGGGAGGCCCTGACCGCTTCCGAGGCGCTCGGGGAATACTCGTCGCTCGATTACTGCAGCCTTGTCGACCAGCGGAAAGTGATCGGCGGCGGAAACGCGGTCAAACCGCCGTTGACGTCTTTCGAGTTCTGCCGCCTCGAATTCGTCGAGGGCGCCAATCGCTACACCGTGACCACCGGCCCGATCACTTCCGGGCAGGATCCGAACAATCAGCCGTACGAATACGCCGGTCCGCTGCCGGAAGGCGTCAGCGTCCAGCGGTCGACGTTCAACGAGGACACCGCATGCACCCGGCTGCTCACCTTCGCCGACGGGATCAGGCTGTCCATCACGGTGACCTCCGACGACACGGCGCCCGCCGATCAGGCCGGCCGCTGCCGGATCGCCGACGCGACGGTCGACGGCGCGGCCGGCGTGATCGGCGCGCGCAAGGTCGGGCGGCTGAACCTCGACCAGCGTTCGTGGGGCCGGGTCGCCCCGTGCGCGCCGCTCGACCAGCACGAGCTCGACGCCGCCGCCGGTCCGGAGACCAAACCGGCCCCGGCGTTGTCCGGGCACAGCTGCATCCGCGGCAAGGTCAGCTTCTCGCTGTCGGTGGGCGCGGACACCACGCCGGGCGCGACGGAGGCGCTGGGCGGCCGGCAGGCCCAGGTCACGACGTCCGGCGCGTTCTGCCAGGTGACCACGCACCGGCCGATCCCCGGCACCCCGGACCGGGTCGAGCAGGCGATGCTCTCGGTGGTGGGCGTCGACGGGGCGCCGGAGGACGCCACCTGCGCGGCGGCGCGCGAGGTCGCCGTCGCGGTGTTCCCGAAGCTCCCTTGACGCATTCAGAGGACCAAATGCGGGGCTAGCGCAGCTTGGGCAGCCGGAACGAGCACATCGCCTCGTCCAGCGCCTCGACGTCCAGCGGCGGATGCGGCAACGCGGTGGCGCATCCGGGTTCGGCGCGCAGGCCGTCCAGCAGCATCGCGAGGCACCGGCGCCACAGGTCCGGCTGGATACCGTGCGTGAACTCGATGACCGAGCCGAGCATCTGGTGCAGGAGCGGTATGTCCGTCGGCACGAAATCGGCGCGGAGGGCACCGGCCGCCTGAGCCCGTTCGACGAGCTGTGTGATCAACGGCACCATGCGGGATTTCGCCTCGGCGACGCGCTCCTGGCCGAAGACGTTCGACAGCATGACTTCACGTAACCCGCGGTCACCGGCGTGCAGTTCGGCCGCGCGCCACGTGAAGCCTGCGAATCCCTCCCAGGGATCTTCGGCGCGAAGCGCTTCTTCGGCGAACTCGCGGATCGTCTCGAACTGGTCGACGAACATGGCTTCGACCAGGTGTTCTTTGCTCGGAAATCGACGATAGACGGTGCCCACGCCGACGCCCGCGTGATGCGCGACGTCGTCCAGAGTCGCTTCGAGCCCGCGCTTTCCGAAGACAGTGTGTGCCGCCGCGATGATGCGCTGCCGGTTGAGTTCAGCGTCGCGCCGCAGCGGCCGCGCCGGTGCGGCAGGAGCGAGTTCCCGAGCCATTCGTCCAGCTTAACAAACGAAGTAGAGGACACTTCTCCACTTCTTGTGTACCTTGGGCGCGGAAAGGGGAGATACCTACTCCACATAGCTTCTTCGTCACTATCGGTGAGGAAACCGCCCGTATGTCTGACTCATCCACCGCTGTCGCCACGCCGCCGGGGGACGCGGCCGCGCAGCACGCCAACCCGCACCACTCCAGGAGATGGCTGATCCTGGTGATGATCGGCCTCGCTCAGCTGATGGTCGTCCTCGACGCCACCGTCGTGAATATCGCGCTGCCGTCGGCGCAGCAGGACCTCGAGTTCTCGAACGACGCCCGCCAATGGGTCGTCACCGCCTATGCGCTCGCGTTCGGCAGCCTGCTCCTGCTGGGCGGGCGGCTCGCGGATCTCTTCGGCCGCAAACGCGCGTTCCTCGTCGGGCTCGCCGGTTTCGCCATCGTGTCCGCGATCGGCGGCGCCGCCACCAGTATCGAAATGCTGCTCGTCGCCCGCGCCGCGCAAGGTGTCTTCGGCGCGCTTCTCGCCCCGGCCGCCCTTTCGCTGCTGACCACGACCTTCACCGACCCGAAGGAACGCGGCAAGGCGTTCGGGGTCTTCGGCGCGATCGGCGGTGGCGGCGCGGCGATCGGCCTGCTGCTCGGCGGCGTGCTGACCGAGTACCTCGACTGGCGCTGGTCGATGTACGTCAACATCATCTTCGCGGCGATCGCGTTCGCCGGTTCGGCCGTGCTGCTGAAGAACTCCGAAACCGACGGCCCGCGCCCGAAGCTCGACATCCCGGGCACGATCACCGCGTCGGCCGGTCTCTTCGCGCTCGTCTACGGCTTCGCGAACGCCGAGCGCGACTCGTGGTCCTCGGTCTCGGTGTGGGGTTTCCTCGCCGCCGGTGTCGTGCTGCTCGCCGCTTTCGTGGCGATCCAGCAGCGGGTCTCGCATCCGCTCCTGCCGCTGCGCGTGCTGCTCGACCGCGACCGCGGCGGCTCGTACCTCGCGATGTTCCTGCTCGCCATCGGGATGTTCTCGATCTTCCTGTTCCTCACCTTCTACATCCAGCTGAACCTCGGGTTCACGCCGGTGCAGAGCGGGGTCGCGTTCCTGCCGATGGTGGCCACCCTGATGGCCAGCGCGACATCGGCGACGGCCGTGCTGCTGCCGAAGTTCGGCGCGAAACCGTTGGTGTCACTGGGAATGCTGATCGCGGGGGCGGGGCTGTTCTGGCTCTCGGCCATCGACGTCACCAGCACGTACGCCGGCGGGGTGCTGTTCCCGCTGATGGTCATGGGTGTCGGCATCGGCCTCGCGATGGCGCCCGCGATGAGCGTCGCGACCTTCGGCGTCGACACGCACGACGCCGGTGTCGCGTCGGCGGCGGTCAACACCGCGCAGCAGGTCGGCGGCTCGATCGGGACCGCGCTGCTGAGCACGCTGGCCGGTAACGCGGCGACGTCGTTCACGGCCGGGAAGTTGCCTTCGGCGCAACTGGCGGCCGAAGCGGCAGTGCACAGCTACACGACCGCTTTCGTGTGGGGCGGGTGGATCTTCGTCATCGGTGCGGTGATCTGCGGGCTGCTGCTGCGGTCGGGTGCTCCGGCGAAGGCTCCCGAAGGTGCTTCGGAGGGTGCGCCGGTCGCCGTGCACATGTAGGTCCCTCGAATGCTAGGAAAGGACCGTTCCGTGCAAAATTTGCAAGGAACGGTCCTTTCCTGGCACGGGGAGGGGTGTCAAGGGGACTTTCCCCGCATGGCATGAGGGGAAGGCGTCCTTCGCGCGGCGTGGTTGTGCGGAACGCCACCGCCGGATGTCATGAAAGGGTCGTTCAGGACAAATAATGTCCTGAACGACCCTTTCATGACACTTGAGGGACCCGTCAGCGGGACTGTGACCGCACGGCCTCGAAGACCTCGTCGTCCCACCGGTGCGTCCGGATCAGCCGGTACCGTTCGCAAGCCACCCACAGGTACGCCTCGGCGTCGGTCCGGTCTCCGATCAGGTCCGCCTGCCGCAGCATCGCCACCACCGGCACGAACTCCTCGTCGAACCACCGCTGCGCCAGCGTCGCGCGGTCCGAGTACGCCCCTTCGTCCTGCATCAGCCGGAAACCCCACGCCTCGACGTGCTCGCCGAGCCGCGCGTAGTCCCACGGGTCCGTGAATACCACAGAAGCCCGCGCGTGCCCCGAAAGCGGGACGCGTTCCAGGAACAGCCGCCGGTAGTCCTTCACGATCAGGTCGCCGCGGTACCGGATCCCGCTCGGGTCCAGTTTGGTCCGCACCTCGGTGACCATCGCCTCTATTGTGGACAGTCGCATCGCGTGCGCCACCGAAACGCGGTGGTGCCCGTCGATGATGAAATGCAGTTCGCCGACGCGGTACACCTCGATCGGCGGGATCGACTCGCCGCGCCGGGTGGCGAGCGCCAGCCGTTCCCAGCGTTCGCGGACCCGCCCGGACGTCGGGCGGAAGCGGCGGTCGAAGTCGCGGCCGCGGTCGACGCTGCCGACGATCGAATCGAGCCGGATCACTCGCGCGCCGATCTTCCGTTCGCCGAGATAGCCGAGCGCGTCGACCACCTCGTGGAACGGCAGCATGATGTTGACGTCGTCGGGCTCGCGGCGCAGCCAGTTCGCCAGCCGTGACAACACCTGACGCCGTCGCGCGCGAAGGAAGTCGTGCTCCGCGTCCGCGCGGGGAAAGCCCGTGTCCTTCATGAGAACTCCATGATCCGGTGCCCGACGACGTTGCGGACCGTGGTCCCGCCGACCACCCGGTCCGGCACGGGTTCACCGTGCGGGTGGATATGCCCGTGCAGCAACCACTTCGGGCGCAGCAACTCGATCGTGCGATGGAGACAGTCGAACCCGCGGTGCGGCGGGTCCTCGCGGTCGCCGCAATGCCGCGGCGGCGCGTGCGTGAGCAGGACGTCGACGCCCCTTCCGTCCCGCCAGCGGCGGAACCGGGCCCGGCGCACCAGCCGCCGGGCACGCCGCGCCTGCTGGCGTTGTGTCCACTGGTTCGGGCCGTCGTTGTAGCGCACCGAGCCGCCGAGCCCGGCGAACCGGAGCCCGCCGACGTCGACGATGCGGCCGTCCGCGTTCACCCCGCCCGCCGGCCCTGGCCACACGGTGGGGAAACCGTCCTTCATGGACAGTCCGCCGTAGCGCGTGTAGCCGGACAGGTCGGGGTCGTGGTTGCCGGGGACGAACACGCACGGCACGTCGAGCGCGCCCGCCAGGAACTCCAGGTAGTCGTACGGCAGGTCGCCGGCGCCGATGACGAGGTCGGCCCGGTGGTTGCGGACGGCGGACGTCCACAACCGCTCTTCGACCTCGTCCGCGACGACCAGCGCTTTCACGCGCTCCAGCGTAATGCCGGACGCGCTACTTCGGGCCGTGCGCGAACGCGGGGTCCTTCGCGATGATCGCGATCACGATGCCGAGCCAGACGACGCAGAAGGCCAGCGCCCAGAACTTGAGGTTGGTCAGGATCCTTGGCATGGGGAACTCCAGGTACTACCGAAAGCGGGAAGAGGTCAGAGCCAGCGGTTCTTCCTGAATATTCGGTAGAGCAGGATGCAGACGCCGAAGATGACCGTCATCGCCACCGGGTAGCCGAAACGCCAATGCAGTTCCGGCATGTAGTCGAAGTTCATCCCGTAGATCCCGGCGAGCGCCGTCGGCACCGCGATGATCGCCGCCCACGCGGTGATCTTGCGCATGTCGGTGTTCTGCTGGAGCGTGATCTTCGCCAGTGTCGCGTCGACCAGGGTGGTCAGCAGTTCGTCGAAGTTCGCGACCCGCTCCGCCACGGTCGTCAAGTGGTCGGAGACGTCACGGAAGTACGAGCGGACCTCGTCCGGGATCAGCCGCGTGTAGCCCTCGGCGAGGCGCTGCAGCGGGGTGCCCAGCGGCATGACCGCGCGGCGCAGCTCCAGCACTTCGCGCTTCATGAAGTAGATCTGCTCGGCGCTCACCTTGGACCGCGGCGCGAAGACGTGCGTCTCCATCTCGTCGATGTCCGCCTCGATGGCGGTGGTGACATCGAGGTAGTGGTCGACGACGTGATCCGCGATCGCGTGCAGCACCGCGGACGGCCCGAGGTCGAGCCGCTCCGGGTCCTGGTCGAGTTCGCGGCGCAGCCTGGCGAGCCCCGAGTGGTTCCCGTGCCGCACCGTGATCACGAAGTCGCGGCCGAGGAAGGCCATCAGCTCGCCGGTCTCGACGATCTCGTTCGCCGTCGCGGGCGACTCGTGCTCGACGTACCGGACGGTCTTCAGCACCATGAACAGCGTGTCGTCGTAGCGCTCCAGCTTCGGCCGCTGGTGTGCTTCCAGCGCGTCCTCGACGGCCAGCTCGTGGAGGCCGAAGGTGTCCGCGATGCCCTGGATCTGGACCGCGTCGGGCTCGTGCAGGCCGATCCAGACGAACCCGGCGTGCCGCTTGCGCACCTCTTTGATGGCCTCGGCGTGCGTCCAGCGGCCGGGCAGGCGCTTGCCCTCCACGTACACCGCGCAATCGACGACGTACGCCGAAAGGGGGACGGGCAGCGGGCGTTCGGGGACGCTCTTGGCGCGGCCGTTGCTCCGGCCGCGAAGGCCGCCGAGCGAGGGAATGGCAGGCATGGGATCTCCTGGGCAGACGTCGTGCGTTGATGCGCGAAGACGACGGGCCAAGCGGTCGGGGGGCCGCTCGGCTAGGCCAGCGTTCCCGGTTTCGTCAGCCCTGCCAGGTGGGGATCCGGCGAGACGTGAAGGCGGAAACGCTGCGACTACTAGGAAGCGGACTATCGCCACTCGACATCGGGTTCCTCACCTCCTTGGCTCGGCGGACGGTTACGCAGTGGTGTGGGTCGCGTTGACGACCCGACACCAATGGTCGAGGGTACTCCTCAACACGAAGGCCTGTCGTTCCAGGCTCACGCCGCGTTACTCGTGCAGGAGGAATGGGTGCAGTTCGGTCGCTATTACGAAGAGTTCGAGGTCGGTGCGGTCTACAAGCACTGGCCGGGTAAAACGGTCACCGAGTACGACGACCACCTGTTCTGCCTCATCACCATGAACCACCATCCGCTGCACCTCGACTCGCACTACGCCGAGGAGACCACCGACTTCGGCAAGAACGTCGTGGTCGGCAACTACATCTACTCGCTGCTGCTGGGGATGTCGGTGCCGGACGTGTCCGGCAAGGCGATCGCGAACCTCGAGGTCGAATCGCTGAAGCACGTGAAGCCGACCTTCCACGGCGACACCATCTACGGCGAGACCGAGGTGCTGGACAAGACGCCGTCGAAGTCGAAGGACGATCGCGGTGTCGTCTACGTCGAGACCCGCGGCTACAAGCAGGACGGCACGATCGTGTGTGTCTTCCGTCGCAAGGTGATGGTGCCGAAGCGGTCTTACGGAGACAGCAGGGGCGGTGAACAGCCCGGCCGCCCCGTCCCGCACGAATAATGGGTGTCACGAACGGGAAGAGGGAGCGCGTCGATGCCCATCGGGCTGGATGAGATCAAGAGCCGTCTGCGGAAGTTCGCGACGGTCGAAGCGGCCGGGGTTTCGCCGCTGTACGAGCACCTGGCGGCGAAGGCGTCCGAGGACGACGATGTCGCCGGGCTCCTGACCGACGCCCGCGGCGGTGAAGCGCGCGGAACGCTGCTCATGGCGACGGCGCACCGGCTCATCCAGGCCGACCCCATCCACCCGCTCTCGCGGTACTACCCCTCCGTCGGCGGTTTCGACGGCGTGGACTCGGAGACCTGGCCGCTGTTCCGCTCGTTCCTGCTGGAACGAGCGGACAAGGCCAGGACGATCATCTCCTCGCGGTACACGCAGACCAACGAGGTCCGCCGTGCCGCGCTGCTCTACCCCGCGATGACGACGGCCGCGAAGGAGGCGGGCGGCAAGATCGCGCTGCTCGAGGTCGGCTGCAGCGCGGGCCTGCTGCTCGGCCTGGACAAATACGCCTACCGCTACCAGTGCGACGGCGGCGAACAGCTCACCGCCGGGCCCGCGAAGACCGCGGTCGGCCTGCACTGCGCGCTGGACCTCGCGCCCGGCGCCGTCACGCCGAAGGTGCCGAAGAAGCTGACGATCACCGCCCGCGCCGGCCTCGACCGCGCGCCGGTGGACCTCGCCGACGAGGACGAACTGGCCTGGCTCGAAGCCTGCGTCTGGGCCGACCAGCCGGACCGGATCCGGCTCCTGCGCACGGCCGCGGCGGCGCAGGGCAAGCAACGACCGGAGCTGATCGCGGGCGACGCCGTCGACGACCTCGCGTCGGCGGCCGCCACCCTGCCCGCCGACGCTCCGCTCGTCGTGTTGACCAGTCACGTGCTGGCGTACCTGGGGGAGCGGCGGACGGACTTCCTCGAGGCGCTCCGGAAACTCGCCGCGGACCGGCCGTTGTGGTGGGTCAGCGAGGAGTTCTACGCCGCCGCGCTGGAGCCTTTGGTGCCCGGCCGGGCCGATCTCGCCGAACCCGCCGACCAGGCCGTGCTCGGGCTCGTCCGCTGGGACGCCGGTGTCCCGGACGTACGGGCGCTGGCCCGGACGGCGCCGCACGGACAACGGATGACCTGGTTGCCGGTCTAGCCGGCTGTTCTCTGGCAGCAGCGGTGGCGTGGTGGGTCCGGCTGGTCGTGAGTGGCGATTCGGGTTCCAACCCGATGCCACGTAGCTTAAGTTGATCTTGGATGGGGGTCTTGATCGTAAGCGGTGAGGATTGCCACAGGTCACGCGCTCGGTTGCCCTGGCCGACAGGAGCCGACTGCGCCCCTGAGTGTCCACCGAGGACATTTTTTGCCGACTCAATGTCCGATTGATGCCGGGATGGGCGATTGCACGAGGAGGTCGTGAGTGGCGTTTCGGGTTAGAACCCGAATTGCCACTCGCCACCCCCCGCGCGAAGTGTCCAAAACGGACGCCTGGACCTGCTTCCATATCCCTTGTGGACAGTCAGGTCGCGCCAGGTTCTTGGAGTTCCGGTCCCGTCGCCGGCTTCATCACGACACGTTTGCCNATCCGCCCCAACTCGTCGTGGACGATGCCGCCTACGCAGCGGACGGTGCTGTCCGAAACGGTGTTCATTCCCGAATGGTAGACGCGGGCTTCCTGACAATGGCTGTCCTGTACACGGAGAGTAGCCATACGGTACACTTCCCCTCGCCGGCTGACCCAAGCGCGGGACTTCCCTCCCGCGCCGGTGGAAGGTGCGGTACAAAATGAATGGTCAGTATCCGCAGTCAGTCACCGTAAGAGACAGGATTGATCGCTGTGAACGCGAAAAAGCTCCTCACTTTCGCAGGAATCGCGTTGGTGCTGTTCTTCGTGATCGCGCAGCCAGGTCAGGCCGCGGGCCTCGTGGGAAACATCATCGGCTTCCTGCGTGACTCGGCCGAATCGGTGATCACCTTCGTCAGCAACGTCTTCAGCTAGCGAGGGAGCGGATACTCTAGCGGTATGTTCGCCCCACGCGATCCAGACGAGTATCTCCTCGACACCGAGCGGCGGGTCATCAGGATCCGCCGGCACTGGGCTGTGCTGTTGTGGGAAACCTTCGAGACGGCCGCGTTGCTGGCCGTCTGCGTCCTGGTCTCCTACCTGTTGCCGCCCGCCGCGTGGATCATCCAGAACATCCTCTGGTATGCCGCGTTGCTCATCATCCTGCGCTTCGCGTACGTGGTGATGGAGTGGTGGGTCGAGCGCCTGGTGGTCACGGACAAGCGGTTCGTCATGACCACCGGTGTCTTCACCACGAAAGTGCTGATGATGCCGATCACCAAGGTCACCGACCTCACCTACGAGCGTTCGGCGTGGGGCCGGATGATGGGGTACGGGACCATGGTGGTCGAGTCCGCCGGTCAGATCCAGGCGCTGAACCGCATCGACTACCTGCCGAAGCCGGAAGAGTTCTACGACACGATTTCCGAGCTCGTCTTCGGCGACAAGCAAAAGCAGGCCGAGCGCTTTTCGATGATCAAGGCGCAGCGTGCGGCGCGCGGCAAGAAGAAGGTCGGTTAGCGCAGGTCCCGGAGTCGCTGTGACCTGGAGCATCGTCGATACTGAGCGGCGATGCGCATCGACCTGCACGCCCACTCCACCGCCTCCGACGGCACCGACAGCCCTGCCGGGCTGGTCGCCGCCGCCGCGAAGGCGGGCCTCGACGTAGTCGCGATCACCGATCACGACACCACGGCCGGCTGGGCCCCGGCCGCCGAGGCACTTCCGCCGGGACTCACCCTGGTCCCCGGTGCCGAGCTGTCCACGATCTCCGTCGATCCGGTGACCGGGCGGCACATCAGCGTCCACCTGCTCGCGTACCTCTTCGACCCGGCGTCGCCGTCGATCGTCGCCGAACAGACCCGGCTCCGGTCGGAGCGGCGGTGGCGGCTGCGCGTGATGGCGGAGCGGATGGCCGCCGACGGTCTCCCCGTCGATCCCGACGAGGTCATGTCGCTGCTGCCGGAGGACGGTTCGGCCGGGCGGCCGCATCTCGCGCAGGCCCTGGTGCGGGCAGGCGTCGTCTCGTCGGTGAACGAGGCCTTCGGGAGCTATCTCGGCAACGGCAGCGGGTACTTCGTGGCGCGGCAGGACACGCTCGTGGAGGACGCGATCGACATGATCGCGGAGGCGGGCGGCGTCACCGTCATCGCGCACCCCTTCGCCTACACGCGCGGCGCGACCATCACCGTCGACGTGCTCGCCGGGCTGGCCGGGCACGGGCTCACCGGTGTCGAGGTCGATCACCCGAACCACGACGAGGAGACCCGCGTCCAGCTGCACGGGCTGGCGGGGGAGCTGGGGCTCGTGCGCACCGGTTCGAGCGACTACCACGGCACGAACAAGACCATCGATCTCGGCGACGAGACCACCGACCCGCTCGCGCTCGAAGAACTCGTCGCGCGGTCGACCGGCTACCAGGTCGTGACGCGGTGACGATCACGGACTTCTTCGACACGCGCCTGTTCATGAGCGCGACGATCACGCTGATCGTCATCATGGACCCGCCCGGCACGGTGCCGGTGTTCCTGAGCCTGACCGGCCGCAAATCGGTGGCGTTCCGCGCCAAGGCCGCGCGGCAGGCGGTGCTGGTCTCCTTGCTGGTGATCTCGCTGTTCGCCGTCGCGGGACAAGCGATCCTGTCGTACCTCGGCATCGGGATCCCGGCGCTGCAGGGCGCTGGCGGGCTGTTGCTGCTGCTCATCGCACTGCAGCTGCTGACCGGCAAGACCGGCGGCGAGGCCGAGGCGGCGGGCGACGACGTCAACGTCGCCCTCGTGCCGCTCGGGACACCGCTGCTCGCCGGCCCGGGCGCGATCGCCGCGACCATCGTCTTCGTCCGGCAGGCCGATGGGCACGTCGGCGCGTACGTGGCTCTCGCGCTTTCGATCGTGACGGTGCACTTCGTGCTGTACCTGTGCATGCGGTACTCGGGCGTGGTCATCCGGCTGATCAAGGAAAGCGGGATCACGCTGCTGGCGAAGATCGCCGGTCTGCTGCTGGCGGCGATCGCGGTCGAGCTGGTGGCGAACTCGGTGAAGGGCTTCATCTCGGGCACGTGACGTTCCGCGGGCGGTAGCAAAGGTCCCTTGCTCCCGCGCTCGGAGTCGTGAAGGCCTCCTTGCCTACTCTGAAGGTAGTGAAGGGGGCCTTCACGGACCGCCGGACCGCCCGGCCGCCGGTGATAGCAAAGGTCCCTTGCTCCCTTCCTGGGGATCCCCTCGAAAAGTGTCGGTGGGGGTGCGTAGCGTTGCGCGCGGGGTGATCCGATGGAGCAGATTGGTTTCGACTTCGGCGTCGAGGCGCCGCGCAAGCTGACGAAGGTCTCGCCCGCGCGCCTCGCGACGTTCGAAGATTGCCCGCGCCGCTACCGCATGGCGTATCTCGACCGTCCGTCCCCGGCACGCACCGGCGCGTGGGCGCACAGCACGCTGGGTGCGGTGGTGCACAACGCTTTGCGGGCGTTGTTCGACCTGCCGGTGATCAAGCGCGTGCCGCAGCGGGCGATGGCGCTCGTCGCCGAACACTGGAAGGACGCCGGGTTCGAAGACGCCGACCAGGCCGCCCGGTACCGCGCCAGGGCCAAGGCCTGGGTCGCGGAGTACGTCGAGCACAACGACGTCAGCGTCGATCCCGTCGGGCTGGAGCGCTGGGTTTCGGCGCCGGTCACGCTGGAGCCGGGCAGCGGGCCCAGCCTCATCATCGAGGGCCGCGCCGACCGGATCGACCAGCGCGGCCGCGAATTGGTGATCATCGATTACAAGACCGGCCGCCGCGAGCCGGACGAGTACGAGGCGCGTTCGTCGCAGGCCTTGGCGCTGTACGCGGTCGCGGCCGCCAGGACGCTGCGGACGCCGTGCTACCAGGTCGAGCTGCACCACGTGCCCACCGGGACCATCGCGGCCGCCGAGCACACCGAAAAGAGCCTGAAACGGCATCTCCAACGCGCCGACGAGACCGCCGGGGACCTGCGGCTGGCAGCGGATACCCTGGACGCCGGCGGCGACGAGGACGTGTTGTTCCCGGCGCGCCCTGGCCGTCGTTGCTCATGGTGCGACTTCCGGCCCAGTTGCGCGGCAGGCCAGGAGGCCGGGCCCGCGGCTCAGCCGTGGGAGTTGCTGGCGCCCTAGATTCTCGAAACCCGACGATTGGACAGGCGAGGACGTGTCGTCCCCGGACACCGAAGAGCTCGCGACCACCCCGCCGCCCGCGGACGAGCCCACGACGCCCGGAAGCGGCCGATTCTGGCGCGGGCTGACCGGAGCGCTCGCGGCCGGGATGGCCGTGCTGGCGGTGTGCGTCGTCGCGATCGCCTCGCTCTGCCTGTTCACCGGCGCGCCGGGGCCGGGGCTCCTGATGCTGATCGGCCACCCGGTCGCGGCGGTCGTCTCCTTGCTGGCACAACGGGTCGCGGACTCGCGTAATGGCCGCGCCGCGGGCTGCGCCGGTCTTGTGGTCGTGGTGAGCGTGACGGCCGCGCTCAGCCTGTTCTGGTGGAGCTGACACGGCAGGAAAGTGCCATTGCCCGAAAAGGCGTCCCGTCCCTGCGAAACTGTGGCTCACTGGGCATGTCGTAGATGAACACGCTGCCCCGCAGCGAGGACGAAGGGCACTGTTGATGACCTACCCACCCCAGCCAGGACAGCCCGACCACGGCCAAGGCGGGCAGCAGTACCCGGGGCAGCCGGACCAAGGCGGGCAGCAGTACCCAGGGCAACAGCAATACCCAGGACAGCAGCAGTACCCGCAGGGCGGTTACGATCAGAGCGGCGCCTACCCGCAGCAGCAGTACCCTGGTTACGGCCAGCAGCAGTACGGCCAGAACCAGCAGTACCCCCAGGGCTTCGGCGGGCCGCCCGCGCCCCCGAAGAACAACAAGACCGGCCTGATCGTGGGCATCGCCGCCGCTGCCGTGGTGGTGGTCACGCTGGGTATCACCGGATTCGTCGCTCCCGGGTTCTTCCTCAGCGACGACAAGGCCGAAAAGGCGGCAGGCCCGGAAGGGACCGCGCAGGCGATCATCGACGGCATCAACGCCCACGACAGGGCGGCGTTGACGGCGCTCAAGTGCGGGAACGCCGAAAAGGACATCGACCAGATCATCGATCGGGTCAGCGAAGCGTCGGACGCTTCGCTCGGCGCGGTCACGAAGGTCTCCGAGACCAAGTACACGGTCGCCGTCACGCTGAGCGTCGCGGGGCGGCCGGGCACCGCCACCGGCACGCTCGCCAGCGAAGGCGGCAAGTGGTGTTGGAAGGAAGTCAGCAGGCTGCGTACTTCCAGGACTTCGACGACGCGATGACGGCCGGCGGGAGCAAGGGACCTTTGCTACCGCCTGCCGGTCACTTGAGGGCGACGAGGGTGTGGCCGCGTTGCTCCAGCAGCACCGGCCCGACCGAGGAAAGCAGCACCGGGCCGGTGTAGCCGCGCCTGTCGACGCCGACGGTGCGGATCGTGGCGCCGGTCGTCTCGTCGAGCACGGCGAGCCCGCCCTGGATCGGCACGACCAGCTGCTCCCCGAAGGTCACCCCGGGACCGGTGGAGTTGTTCAGCGTCCAGCGCGGCGTGAGGTCGTCCCGTGAGAAAGCCATGGTCTTCGAGCCGGTGAACCAGTAGACGCCTTCCGCGGTCCACGAGGTCGTCATGACGCCGCCCACCGGATCCTGCGCGATGTCCGCGTCGGGCACGTCGAGTGGGTACGCCGATTTCTGCAGGCCGTCGCCACCGTAGATGACGAGCAGTTTCTGCTCGGGCAGCACGATCAGCGCGAGATCGCCGGACATCGCGACGACCTTCGCGTTCCTGCCCGCGAGCACGGTGCTGTAGTCGACCTTCGGGTCGTCGGCTTCGTCGTTGGTCGCGCGGTAGACGGTGAAGCGGTCGGCCGGGTCGCCGGGGCAGCGCTCGATCACACCGATCTTGCCCGCCGCGGCGGCCACCGTGCCGTAGGTGCAGCCGGTCCTCGGCTGCTTGTTCGGGTTCACGATGGCGGGGACCTGGCCGTACTCCATGCTCTTGACCAGGTCGTCGCGCCAGGTGTTCAGCAGTTTCTTGCCGGTCGTGGTGACGTGCGATCCGTCGACGACCAGCCTGGTCCCGAGTTCGGCGTCGCCGTTGCGCTGCGCCGTGCGGCGCCCGGTGCCCGCGTCGAGCTGGGTGACCTCGCTGCAGCCGGTGTCCTTGCGGTACACCGCGTCCACCTTGATCCCGGCGAGCGCGACGGTGCACAGTTCGAGGTCGCGCGAGTACCGCCACCGGACATCGCCGGTATACGGATCCCGGCCGAGTACCTCGCCCTTGTCCGCTGTGACGACGCTGTTGGCTTCGCCGATCGGGACGGGTGTCGAGGAACTCGGTGCCTGCCACAGTTCGCTGAGGGAGCCGGGAACCTGCGCCGGCGCGGGCGGGAGCCCCGGCGGCAGGGTGGCGGCGACCTGCGCGACCGTCGCCGCGTTGTCGCTGGTCACGCCGACGACCACGCCGGTGATCGCGACGACCACCACGATCGCCGCGGCGATCACGCGATCCCGCGTGCGGTTCCACGGCGAGCGCCGGGCGCGTTTCCCGCCCAGCGGCGGCTCGTCGGCCACCGGGTGGGCGGGATCGGCGTCCAGCACGTCTTCCGTGCCGATCGCGTTTTCGGCCGTCTCCGGCTCACCGCCGTCCGGCTTGCCGGGATCGGCGGACACGGGCCGCACCGGTTCGTCGTCCGGCGCGGCGTCCCAGCGTTCGCTCACGTGCCCCTAGCTCCCCACGTCGCGGTCTGCGTTCTTACCGTGAACCCGCGACCGCGATCTCGTCGCCAGGGCGCCGACCGGTCGCACACCTCGCGGTGTCCGAGCCAGGCGCCCTGCCGCCGAGATCGCGGGGCCGTTCGGCCGGGGCGGGTTCACACTTGTGGCTGGTGCCACAGTAAGGCTTCAGCTCCGCCAGCCGGGCTGAAGCTCTCAGTCTGCCGACGCAGGTGTATCAGAAGTCGCCGAGGGACGGCGACGGCGGCGTCGGCGAGCCGGACGCTCGGCGCTGTCGCCTGCCTCCTTCTCGACCGCCGGACCGCTGACCTCCGGGCTCGGCTTCGCGGCACCGCGGCTACGGCGACGGGTTCGCGTGCGGCCCTCGGAAGCGGCTTCGCTCTGGGCTTCGGCGCTGTCCGCGGAAGCACTCGCGGCGGCGTCGGCGGCCTCGATCTTGGCGGCCGCGTTCGCCCCGCCACGGGTCCGCTTGCGCGGCGTGCGATTGCGCTTGCGAGGCGCTTCTTCGTCCTTCGCCGGACCCTGGCCACGGCCGCGGCGCTTGCCGCCCAGGTCCTCTTCGACCTCGGCCGAAAGGCCTGCGCGGGTGCGCTTCGACAGCGGCAGGCGCCCGGTGGTGCCCTCCGGGATGCCGAGGTCGCTGAACAGGTGCTTCGACGACGAGTACGTCTCGACCGGCTCGGGCATGTCGAGGCCCAGGGTGTCGGAGATCAGCTTCCAGCGCGGCTCCTCGTCCCAGTCGACGAGGGTGATCGCGACACCGGTGCGCCCGGCGCGGCCGGTGCGGCCGATGCGGTGGACGTAGGTCTTCTCGTCCTCCGGCGTCTGATAGTTGATCACGTGCGTGACATCGTCGATGTCGATACCGCGGGCGGCGACATCGGTGGCGACCAGCACGTCGACCTTGCCGGAGCGGAACGCGCGCAGCGCCTGCTCGCGGGCGCCCTGGCCGAGGTCACCGTGCACGGCGGCGGCCGCGAAGCCGCGCTCGACGAGCTCGTCGGCGACCTTCTGCGCGGTGCGCTTGGTGCGGGTGAAGATCATCGTCAGGCCACGGCCTCCGGCCTGCAGCGCGCGGGCGATCAGCTCGGGCTTGTCCATCGAGTGCGCCCGGTAGACGAACTGGGTGGTGCGCTCGTGGATGGCGCCTGCGTCGTTCTCCTCGGCGCGGATATGCGTCGGCTGCGTGAGGAACGTGCGGGCCAGCGTGATGATCGGGCCCGGCATGGTCGCCGAGAACAGCATCGTCTGGCGCTTTTCCGGGACCATCCGCAGGATGCGCTCGATGTCGGGCAGGAAGCCCAGGTCGAGCATTTCGTCGGCCTCGTCCAGCACCAGGCCGCGGATCTTGCCGAGCACCAGGTGCTGCTGCTCGGCCAGGTCCAGCAGGCGGCCGGGCGTGCCGATGACGACGTCGACGCCCTTGCGGAGGGCCTCGATCTGCGGCTCGTACGGGCGGCCGCCGTAGATGGCCAGCGTGCGGATGCCGAGGTGCTTGCCCGCGCCCTTGAGGTCGTTCGCGACCTGGATGCACAGCTCACGGGTCGGCACGACGACCAGCACCTGCGGGGTGCCGTCGCCGGGGACCTCGACGCGGTGCAGCAGCGGGACACCGAAGCCCAGCGTCTTGCCCATGCCCGTACGGGCCTGGCCGATGAGGTCGTCGCCCGCCATGGCCAGCGGCAGCGTCAGGGCCTGGATGGCGAAGGTGCGCTCGATCCCGGCCTCGCTGAGGGCCTTCACGATCTCCGGCTTGACGCCGAAGGAGGCGAAGGTGGGGGATTCGGCCTCCACCGGCGCGCCCGCCTGCAGCGGGTGCGACGTGTCCAACGTCGCCGGGCCTGTCTCGCTGTGCTCCAGCGCGACGGCCTCCGGGACGCCGGTGGTGGTGTGCTCTTCGGTTGTGGTTTCGTTCGTGGTCAGGGTGCTCGCCTCTCTCGTGACCAGCGCGCACTGCCCTGGTCACCGATCGACACTCGACCACGAAAATTCGCTCGGGCTCCGCGCTACTGGCGCTGGAGCGGCCCTTCGTGGGAATGCCGCAGGATGGCGTGCACGCACATCATTCTTGTGCTGACCGGGGCCACACCGGCTGTCCTTCAGCCGCAGCGGCGCCCCGATCCGGGACGGAAGATCCGTCGTATCCGGCGGCCAGTCTACCTGATCTGCGGTTTTTCGATACCCCCCGGCGCGCCGGGCGGGGTGGGATCGGTCTCTTCACCGCCCCGGAGGTGTGTTCGGCGATACCCTTTCCGCCGTGACGGAGGCAAAGCAGATCAGTGAGGGCGTAGTCGATTTGCTCGGCGTACTCGCCTATGGGGAATTGTCCGCATTCGATCGCATGGCCGAGGACGCGCGCACCGCGCCGACGCTGTCGGGCCGGGCCGCGCTGGCGTCCATGGCGGCCGCCGAGATCGGGCACTACGACCTGCTCACCAAGCATCTCGCGGGGCACGGCGTCGCGATCGAGGACGCGATGCGGCCGTTCGTCGGGCACATCGACGCCTGGCACGCCTCCACGGCGCCGCGTTCGTGGCTCGAGTCCCTGGTTAAGGCCTACGTCGGCGACGGGCTCGCGGCGGATCTCTACCGTGAGATGGCCAGCTGGCTCGATCCCGAGACCAAGGATCTGGTGCTCACCGTGCTCGCCGACACGGGGCATTCCGCGTTCGCCGAGCGCGAAGTCGCGGCCGGTATCGAGGCCGACCCGAAGGCGCGGGACAAGCTCGCGCTGTGGGGCCGCCGCCTGCTGGGCGAGGCGTTGACGCAGGCCCAGTACGTCGTCGCCGAGCGGGATGGGCTCGCCGAGCTGATCGTCGAGGGCTCTGGCGACCTTTCGGGAATCGCCGCGCTGTTCCGCCGGTTGCAGCAGGGGCACACCAAACGCATGCAGGTGCTGGGGCTCGGCTGACGTCTCTTCGGCTAGCCTTGGCGCACCAGTAATTTTCGAACTTTCAAGCGGAGGTCCCACGTGGAGGTCAAGATCGGCATCAAGGACACGCCGCGGGAGCTCGTGGTGTCCAGCAGCCAGTCGCCCGACGAGGTCGAGGAACTGGTCGCGAACGCCTTGAGGGCCGGCGACGGGATCTTCCGCCTCGACGACGAAAAGGGCCGTAAGTACATCGTGCCCACCGACCGGATCGCCTACGTCGAGATCGCGCCGTCGGATGTTCGCAAGGTCGGCTTCGCTGTGGGTGGCTAACCCGATCGGGTTGTAGTCGGATGTCACAGTGGCGTCACCGCCGCGTCTCAGCCAGCTCTCAGATTTGATCGTCACGCTAAGGCGGGGACGGCAGGGGGCTAGCCGAGAAATGAGGTGGACGGCGTCACTGTGATGGACCGCGCGCTGGTCGACGGCGCGCGCACTGTTCCCGAGCAAGGCAAACGGGTCGCGGGGCGGCTGACCGGTATCGACGTCGCCCGCGGCCTGGCCGTACTCGGCATGTACGCGGTGCATGTCGGCCCTGATCCCGCCAAAGGCGGCTTCGGGGTGCTGTTCAAACCGTTCGAAGGCCATTCCGCGGCGTTGTTCGCGGTGCTGGCCGGGGTCTCGATCGCGCTGATGTCCGGCGGACGCCGTCCCAAACAGGGCCGCGACCGGACCCGCGTCGCACTCAAACTGGCGACCCGCGCCCCGCTCTTGGTGGCGCTGGGGCTGTGGCTGACCAGCCTCGAGACCGGCTACATGGTGATCCTGGCCTACTACGGGGCCTGTTTCCTCTTCGCGATCCCGTGGCTGCGCGCGGGCGCGAAGGCGCTGGCGATCGCGGCGGTCGTCGTCGCCGTGGCGGGCCCGCTGCTCTCGCATCTGATCAGGGCGCAACTGCTGCCCCGCGACCTGCTCTTCTTCGCGCCGGATCTGACCGCGGACGACGTCACGTCGACCGGATTGCTGAAGGCCGCGACCGTCCTCGTCCTGACCGGGACGTTCCCCGCGTTGACGCTGATGGCGTACGTGTTCGCCGGGATGGCGATCGGGCGGATGGACCTGACCTCGCGCAGCGCGTGCCGGCGGCTGTTCTTCGGCGGATCGGCGCTCGCGGTGGGCGGGTACGTCGTGTCCTGGATCGCGACCGGGCCGCTCGGCGGCATGCAGGCCGTCTACCGCTCGCTGGAACCGGCCGCCGCGCAGATGGGGATGACGCCGCCGGAATTCCTCCGGCTCCACCAGACGTGGATCCACGGCACGCCGCCGACCACCAGCTGGGCCTGGGAACTACTGCCGACGGGAACCTCGTACACGCCGTTCGACCTGCTGATCTCGATCGGGATCGCGGCGGCGGTGATCGGCGGCTGCCAGCTGCTGATGCCGAAGTTCGAACGCGTGCTGCGGCCGCTTTCGGATCTGGGCGGGCGGGTGCTCAGCGCGTACGTGCTGCATTTCGTGGCGATCGCGCTGCTGTGGGACGAGAGCGACGGCGACTCGATCTTCAGCGTGCTGCACTTCGTCGAGTTCTCGGTGGTCGCGCTGACCGCGGCGGTGCTGTGGCGGAAGTTCGTCGGGCGCGGGCCGCTGGAATGGGCGATGAACAAGTTGTCGAGCTGGCCGAAGTACGTGGTGCCGCGTACTCGGGTGCCCGCTCAACGGCAGGGCTGACGCTTCCTTGTAGCGAGCTATTGCGCGTGAACGCCCTCTTCCCTCGGCTCAGCCGAGGGAAGAGGGCCTTCACGTACTTCCGCCTGGTCAGGGGTTGAGTTCGTTCAGTTCTTCCAGGCTGGTGGGCACGTGGAAGGGCGGCGTGCTGGTGCCCATGATGCGGTAGCGGTCCCACGGGTCCGGGTCGGAGAGTTCGCCCTTCGCGCTGTACTCGCCCGCGCGGATCTCGACGGCGGTCTTCTTGCCGCCGGCGGCCGCAGACACCTGCTCGTTGGTGGCCACGCGGCCGTACCAGCGGTAGTACCCGTCGATGGGCTGGAAGTAGCCCCTCAAGTCGACCGTGGTCGCGATCTCGGTCCCGTCGATCACGAGGACCGCTTCGCCGGAGTAACCGTCTTCGTCGTGCTCGCTCATTGCGCCTCCGATTCCTTCCGCATTTGGACGACCTTGTTCTCTTCGAGCGGCAGGTTCGGGTCGATGACGATGCCCTGCTGCCGGGAGAGGCCGTCGATCGCGGCCCAGATGATCTGCGTCAGATACTCGACGACGCTGTCGCGGCCCATCGAGCGCCGGTCCAGCCACCATTCGCCGGTGCTCTGCACCATGCCGACGATGCCGTGCGCCCACGGTTCGGCGGCGCCGGAGTCCATGTTGAACATCCGCATGTAGTCGCCGAGCAGCGCGGTCAGCGCGGTGGCGATCAGTTCCTTGTCTTCGGCGACGACGTCGGACTTGACGACCACCTTCTCCTGAAGGCCGCCGCGCGCGAGCAGTCGGTACAGGTTGGGGTGCTCCTCGATGACGCTGAAGAACGCGTCGAGCGCCATCCGGATCCGGGGGACCGGGGCGAGTTCGGAGTTGATGGCCGGGATCAGCCGCTGGAAGAGGATCTCCGTGCCGCGCTGCCCGAGCGCGACGTACAGATCCGCCTTGTCGTCGAAGTGCCGGTACAGCACGGGTTTCGTGACACCCGCTTCGGCGGCGACGTCTTCCATGCCGAGGTCCGGCCCGTGGGTGTCGAGCGCGCGCAGGGCGGCCTCGACGAACTCCGCGCGGCGCGCGATCCGGTGCTTGCGCCAGCGGTCACGACGGGCATCACCCGTGTCGGCCTCACCCGCTGTGGGGTGCTTGCTCGACTGCTTGCTGTTGCGCTTGACACGTTCGATCACCCCGGTCATGCTACCAGAGGTAACTGTTACCACGAGTTACAGATAGGGGTGTGTCGGCAATGACGCGGGCGCTGAAGGAAACAGACCGGGAGAAGACGGCCGAGCGGCTGCTCAAGTCCTCCGCGAACAAGTTCTACGATCCCGACGTCGACATCGACTGGAACGCCCCGCTCGTCGACGGGAAGCGCTTCATCCCGGCTCACCGTTCTTCGCTCTACGGCACCGAGTTGTGGGACTCGCTGTCCGAAGAGCAGCGCATCGAACTCGGAAAGCACGAAGTCGCGAGCGTCGCCACGACGGGGCTGTGGTTCGAGATCCTCCTGATGCAGATGCTGCTCAAGGAGGTCTACGAAGCGGACCCGACCAGCTCGCACGCCCAGTACGCGTTGACCGAGATCGCGGACGAATGCCGTCACTCGACGATGTTCGCGCGGATGGCTTCGCGGATCGGCTGCCCGTCCTACGGGCCGGTGCCGTGGTTGCGGCGGCTGGCGAAACTGATGCCGACGATCAGCTACGGCCCCGCGCGCTACGGCGCGATCCTCGTCGCCGAAGAGGTACTCGACCGGCTTCAGCGCGAGCAGATGAACGACCCGGAGATCCAGCCGCTGGTGCGCATGGTGAACCGGATCCACGTGCTCGAAGAGGCCCGGCACGTCACTTTCGCCCGCGAAGAGGTGACTCGCGGGATGGCCAAACTGTCGAAGAAGGAAATCCTCTACCAGCAGTTCATCATCGCGCTCATTTCGTACTTCGTGACGCGGGCCTTCATCAACCCGAACGTCTACAAGGCCGTCGGCATCCGTCCGCGAGACGGCGTCGAAGCCGCGCTGAACAACCCCAACTGGCGCGAAAGCATCCAGTGGGCGGGCGAGAAGATCATGCCGTTCCTGCAGGAATCCGGTCTGGTCGGCAAGCCGGGCATGTACTTCTGGCGCAAGTCCTTCCTGCTGCCGGGGAAGCGATGAGGAGCGTCAAGCAGCGCGACGCGGTCTCGTGGGACCCGTCGCGGGAACACCGGTTCGTGACCGGTGACGGCACCGCCCTGCACGTCGAGACGAGCGGGCCCGCCGACTCCGAACTCACGCTGGTACTCGTGCACGGCTGGACACAGGACCACCGGACCTGGGACGGCGTGGCGTCGCGGCTCGGCGACTCCGTCCGGACCCTGCGCTACGACCTGCGCGGCCACGGCGGTTCCGCGCCGGCGAAACCGGGGACGGCCACGATCGCGACCCTCGCCGACGACCTCGCCGAGCTGATCGAAGACCGTGTCCCGAACGGACCGCTCGTGCTCGCCGGGCACTCCATGGGCGGTATGACGATCATGGAGCTTTCCCGCAGACATCCCGATCTCGTGGCCCGGCGCGTCGCAGGGGTCGCGTTCGTCGCCACATCGTCCGGTGAGATGGACCGGATCACCCTCGGCTTGCCGGGGATCGCGGGCAGCGGCGCGGCGAGGTTCGAACGGAGGCTCGCGAAGCTGCTCGCGAAGAACCGCCGTGACGCCTTGCCGCTGCCGCTGTCGGTGGTGCGGCCGGGTGCCCGGCTGCTCGTCTTCGGGCGGCGACCCGCTCGGGCCGACGTGGACTCGGTCGCCGAACAGCTGCTGTGCGCGCATCCGGCGAGCGTCGCGGGTTTCCAGGACGCGATCTCGCGGCACGACTGCCGGGTCACGCTGGCGGCGCTGCAGGGTAAACCGGTGGTCGTGCTCGCGGGGGAGCGGGACCGGCTCTGCCCGCCGCCGCACGCCAAGGTCATCGCCGACGAGCTGCCGGAGGCGGAGTTCGTGCGCTACCCGGGCGCCGGGCACATGCTCCCGCAGGAACGGGCGCAAGAGGTTTCGGACCGCATCGCCGCCCTCGTCCGCCGCGCCGCGAGGGTCTGAAATAAGGGGGAGCAAGGGACCTTTGCTACCGCTTCTCTCGACATTGAGACAAGTGGGAGCAAAGGTCCCTTGCTCCCCTCAGAGGTTCGTGTAGCCGTGCTCAAGGAGACGGACACCGGCCTCCCGGTAGGCGTCCTGGTCGTCGACGGCGAGGGTGGCCAGCCCGTCGACGTAGCGGTTGAACATGCAGAAGGCAGCCGCGATCAGGACCGTGTCGTGGATTTCGACGTCCGTAGCGCCCTCCGCGCGGGCCAGCTCGATCAGATCTTCGCCCACGGATTTCCCGCTTTCCCGGACCGCGAGCGCGACGTGCAGAAGCGCCTTCACCTTCGCCGACACAGGTGCGCCGTCGACGTCCTTCCAAGCCGCTTCGACGACCGGCATGCCGCCTTCGAGCGCTTCGGCGGCGACGGCGGCGTGACTGCGTGAGCAGAACGTGCAGTCGTTGCCGCGCGAGACGACCGCGCCGATCAGTTCGCGCTCGCCCACGCTGAGGCTGCTCGGGCCGCGAAGCAGGACCTCGGCGAGTTGCCCGAGCGGCGCGGCCGTCTCCGGCCGGTAGGCGAACAGAGCCGTGATGCCGGGCAGGTTCTCGTCGAGCGCGATGTGGGGCATGGGTGACTCCTCGCGGATCGGTGACGTGATCGCTCGATTCATAGCCGAGATCCGGCCAGGACCGGTGCCGCTGGATGGATCAAAAGCGGTAGCAAAGGTCCCTTGCTCTTCTCGCGAGGGCGCCGTCCGTGGTTGGGTCGGGACGACCAACTCACGAGGGGGACACCGTGATCGCCAGAGTCCGTGGGCGCGCGCTTCCCGATGGCGAGTACGTCGATTTGTACGCCGACGGCGACCGCTGGACGTCCGATCCGGTTCCGGGTGCGGAGCTGGTGGCCGAGGGCTGGCTCCTGCCGGGGCTCGTTGACGCCCACACCCATCCCGGAGCCGAGGAGCCCGGCGATCCGATGGACGACGAGATCCTGCGTGCCGACCTGCACCGGCACGTCGACGCCGGGGTCACGATGATCCGTTCGCCGGGGCTGCCCGGTGAGCCGCCCGAGTGGTTCGGTGCCGAACCCGGGCTGCCCCGCGCGGTGCACGCCGGACCGTGGATCGCCCAGCACGGCGAGTTCTTCGACGGCTGGGGTCGCCGCGCCACGCACGCGGAGCTTCCCGCGCTCGCCGCGGAGCAGGCGAAACGTACCGGCTGGGCCAAGGTCATCGCCGACTGGCAGACCGGGGACGACGCCGTGCCGTCCGACGTACTGACCGCGGTCGTCGAGGCGGTGCACGCGGTGGGCGGGCGTCTCGCGGTGCACTCGCAGCACGCCGCCGGAGGCGAAGCCGCGGTGGCCGCCGGAGTCGATTCCGTCGAACACGGAATGTGGCTCGATCCCGGCTATCTGCCGGACATGGCGGCCCGCGGCACCGCGCTCACACCGACGCTTTCGGTGTTCCAGGCGGCGCTGGGGAGGGCACGGGACCGCGAGGACACCCCGCGGAAACGCTGGTTCGTCGGCGGGGCGGAGGCGCATCCCGCGCTGGTCGTGGCGGCGGCCGAGGCAGGCGTGAAGATCCTCGCCGGTACGGATTCCCGGCCGCATGGTCGTGTCGGCGACGAAATCCGCGCGCTGGCGGAAGCGGGGCTGCGACCGCACCACGCCCTCGCCGCGGGCTCGTGGGCCGCGCGCGAGTACCTGGGGTTGCCCGGGCTGGTGCCGGGCGCGCCCGCCGACGCCGTCGTCTACGCGGAGGATCCGCGCGAAGACCTCGGACAGCTGGAGCATCCCGTCGCGGTCGTTTTGCGGGGCGTCCGCGTCAGGTGAGCTAACGTGATCTCATCGACTGGGGAGTTGAAACGATGAAACAGCGTGGATCGATTCTGTCCGTCTTCACCCTCACCCTCGCCGTGGTCCTCGGCGCGGCCCTGCTCACGAACCTCGGCGGTGAGACCACCGAAGCCGGGAGCGACGCCGAGTTCGCCGGGGCCGGCCGTGTCGTCATCCGTGACGCCTCGATGGTGCTCACCATGGATCCCAGCCTCGGCGAAGGACCGCTCGGCGCCCTCGCCGACGCCGACGTCGTGCTGGAAGGCACCAAGATCAAGCAGGTCGGCAAGGACCTCGACGCGGGCTCCGCGAAGGTCGTCGACGGCCGCGGCAAGATCGTGCTGCCCGGATTCGTCGACCTGCACAACCACCTGTGGCAGTCGCTCATCCGCGGCTGCGCGGCCGACAAGGAACTCATCGGCTGGCTCGGCAAATGCGTCATCCCGTTGTACCGCGCGCCCGTGACCGACGCGGACGCGTACGCGGGCACGAAACTCGCCGCGGCCGACGTCGTCTCGACCGGCATCACCACCGTCACCGACTGGTCGCACGCGTTCAACACCGACTTCGCCAAGGGCGGTCTCCGCGCGCTCGGCGAGTCGAAGCTGCGGTTCCTCTACTCCTACAACGGCACCACCGATCCCGCGCTGCAGAACGAGATCCGCCGCGTGAAGCGCGAGGTCATCGACCCGAACCCGTTGGCACGCCTGCAGATCGGCACTCATCCGTCCACGGGGAACTTCCCGAGCGTCGAGGCGTCGGAGAAGCTCGCGCGCGAACTCGGCGTCTCACTGAACGTGCACCTGCTCGAATCGAAGGCCGATCTGACCGCGGGGCAGATGGACGCGCTCCGGCGGGCGAACGCGCTGCACCCCGGGCTGGTGGCGAACCACGTCATCCAGACCACCGACGCAGACCTCGACGAGCTCGCGGCCGCCGGCGTCAGCGTGGCGCACAACCCGCTGTCGAACATGCGCCTCGCGTCCGGGGTGATCCGGCTGCCGGAGATGAAGAAGCGGAACATGAAGGTCGGGCTCGGCCTCGACGGCGGCACGAACGACACGAGCGACATGTTCAACGTGATGCGCGCGGCCGTCGGTCTCCAGCGGGCGACCACGACGGATCCGGCGGTCTACCCGACCACGGCGGACGTCCTGCGTATGGCGACCCTCGGTGGCGCGGAAGCGCTGGGGATGGACAAGGAGATCGGGTCGCTGACGCCGGGCAAGCGGGCGGATCTCCAGTTGGTCGACGCCCAGACGGTCAACTTCGCGCCGAAGGTGGACTGGGTGAATCAGCTGGTCTTCAACACCCAGCCCGCGAACGTCTCGTGGGTGTTCGTCGACGGTCGCGCCCTCAAGCGCGAAGGACGCGTCGTCGGCATCGACACCGCGAAGGTCGTCGCCGACGCCCAGCTTGCCGCCGACCGCCTGAAGAAGCTCCTGCCCCAGTAACCTCACGCATTTCGTCCTCTGAATGCGGTAGTTGCACGCGCAAGGACCGCATTCAGAGGACGAAACGTGGGTCAGTGCTGCAGCGGGAAGCCACCGCCGATGCCCCGCCAGGCGAGGTTGGCGGTGAGGGCGACGGCCTCTTCGCGGCTCATCGACTTGTGGTGCGCCAGCCAGAACCGCGCGCTGACCTGCGAGAGGCCCACGAGGCCGACAGCGAGCAGCCGGGCCTTGTCCTCGTCGAGGCCCGCGTCGGCGGTGATGGTCTCGGTGATCGCGTCGACGCTGGCCGACGTCGCCCGGTCCACCGCCTCCTGCACGGCGGGCTCGCCGCGCAGGTCGGACTCGAAGACCATGCGGAACGCGCCGGCGTCGTTGTTGACGAAGTCGAAGAACGCGCCGACGGTCGCCGGCACGCGCTGCTTGTTGTCCGTCGTGGAGTCGAGCGCGTCCTTGACCCGCCGTACCAGTTCGTCGACGTGGCTCTCCAGCAGCGCGATGTAGAGGTCGAGCTTGCCGGGGAAATGCTGGTAGAGGACCGGCTTGCTGACTCCGGCCTCTTCGGCGATCTCGTCCATCGCGGCGGCGTGGTATCCGTTCGCGGCGAACACCCGCTGGGCGGCGGCCAGCAGCTGGGCGCGGCGTTCCGTTCTGGGCAGGCGGACACCTCGGGCCTGCAGTCGCGCCATGTCTGTCATCGTTCCTCCAGTTCGAGGCACTCGTCTCCGCCGAGAACGCATCAGCCTTGTTCGAGGCAATCCTTACCGCCGAGAACTCATCAGCGCAGTCGAGCGGCGCTTCACAGGGCGGGGTCACCACCGCGTGAAGTGAGGTCGAGATTACTCGCCGGTACAGCCGGACCGCCAAGGGTCAGGCATCCTTGATGCTGTGTCTTCTCCAGTTTCCCGTGCCGCCGGGGGCCGTCCGCCGCTGACCCACGTGCCGCTTTCGCGCAGGTCGTTGCCGTCACTGGACCCCGCGCCGCCCCCTTGGCCCGGGGAAACAATAGGTGTCGCCGGGGTGAAATTGCACATCCGCCGGACACCGGGCGGCCCGGAGACGGCCGTCTACGTCCACGGGCTCGGCGGTTCGTCCACGAACTGGACCGACCTGGCCGCGTTGCTGGCGCCCCAAGCGGGAGGCACCTCGGTCGATTTGCCGGGTTTCGGCTATTCGGAGCCGCCCGGCAGGTTCGATTTCAGCCTCGACTCGCACGCCGAGATCGTCGCGAGCCACATCGAGAGCCTCGAAACGGGGCCGGTGCACTTGTTCGGCAACTCGATGGGCGGCGCGGTCGCGCTGCTCGTCGCGGCCCGCCGTCCGGAGCTGGTGAAGACGCTCACGCTGATCTCACCCGCGATGCCGGATCTCCGGCCCAGCATGAAACGGCTGTCCGACCCGCGGATGGCGTTCGCGTACCTGCCGCTGATCGGTCCGCGGGTGCGACGGCAGCTGGCCGCGCTCGGTCCGCGTGAACGTGCCATGCAGGTCATCAAGCTGTGCTTCGCCGATCCCAGCCGCTTCGCCGAAAGCAGGCTGGACGAGCTCGAAGAGGAGCACAGCGCTCGTGCCGCCTTCGAGTGGGCCGCCCCCGCTCTGGCACGCAGCACCTTCGGCATCTTCCGGACGTGGTCCGCCCGCGGGCCCGCGTCGCTGTGGGCGGTCGCGCCGACCGTCGACGCGCCGACACTCGTCGTGTGGGGGCAGCACGACCGGGTGATCTCCGTCCGGCGCGCCGAGCGCACCGCTCGGCTACTTCCGCACGCCCGGTTGCTGGTACTTCCCCGAACCGGCCACGTGGCGCAGATGGAACGCCCGAATGTCGTAGCGAAGGCCGTTTTGGGGATGTGGGAATCGGTCGAATCGGGCACCTGGTAGCCCATTCAGGTGGGCGGGACACGCCGCGCGAAGCGCCGGTCGCTCACAACATCACAGTTCGGTTATGGCACCCTGGTGCGCGTGGATCGGGTAAAGCAAGGCGCGCAGGGCGAAGGTCGGCGGTCTCAGTACTCCGCCTCCGCCCGTCGTCCGCCGCGCGCCCAGCCCCGGGCCACCGACGCGCCGCGCACCGGGCAGTATCGGCCGACGGCGCCGCCGTCGCAGCGGCTCGACGAGGACCGCTACCGCCCCGGTGGCCGCCGCACCAGTGCCCAGCCGCTCAGCGCCTCCTGGAAGCCGCACGAGCCCGGCGCCGCGAAGACCGCCAAACGCAAGGGCAAAGGCGGCATCGGTCAGTTCGCCAAGACCTACGGCTGGCGCGTGTACGCGCTGCCGATCCTCGTGGTGATCACCGCGCTGGTCGTGTTCAACACCGCCACCGGCCCGCCCGAGCCGATCGCCACGGACGGGGCGAGTCTCGCGTCGGGCGATGGATCCGACGGTTCCGCCGGCAACGGCGGCGAGCCGGGCGCCGGTGTGGACGGGGGCGGCGACGTCCTCCCGGAGAACCCGGCCAAACCGGTCGACCTCAAGATCCCGACCGCGGACCTGCCCAAGGGCGGCCCCTTCACCGAGTCCGGCAAGGGCACCTATCACGTGGTGCCGGGCAAGGGCGAAAAGGTCGGGACGGGCCAGCTGTACACGTACACCGTCGAGGTCGAGGACGGTATCGATTCGGCCAGCTACAGCGGTGACGACAGCTTCGCCGCGATGGTGGAGGGCACCCTGTCCAATCCCAAGAGCTGGACGTGGGACGGCAAGAAGGCGCTCCAGCGCGTCGATGCGAGCTACCCGAACCCCAGCTTCCGGGTGAGCCTCACCACACCGAACACGACGCATCGCGCGGACGTCTGCATGTTCCAGATCACCTACGAGACCTCGTGTTACCGCGCGAGCTTCGACAAGCGCGTGGTGATCAACCTCGCCCGCTGGGTGCGGGGAGCGATGGCCTTCGAGAGCGATATGACCGGGTATCGCCAGTACGCCATCAATCACGAAGTCGGGCATGCCCTCGGCGGAAAGCATGTGGGCTGCAAGGAGAACGGCGGGATCGCGCCGGTGATGATGCAGCAGACGTTCGGCGTCTCCAACGACTTCGTGGCGCAGCTGAACAATCTCCCCGGCGGTGACCGTGGCAAGGTGCCCGCGGACGGCAAGGTCTGCAAGCCGGGCTCCTGGCCGAATCAGACACCTTAGTCCGCGCCGTCTCATCAGCTGGAATATCCCAGGGTCTGGAACAGGGGAAGGCGTTCGGGCCTTTCCGTGTTGTAGATACTGGGATGCGACCCGCGATCCACGCGAGATGGAGGACCCGATGTCAGGCACGCTGCCGCCGCTCGTCGAGCCGGCCGCCGAGCTCACCAAGGAAGAGGTGGCCCGGTACAGCCGTCACCTGATCATCCCGGACGTCGGGATGACCGGGCAGAAGCGGCTGAAGAACGCCAAGGTGCTGGTCATCGGTGCCGGCGGCCTCGGCAGCCCGGCGCTGCTGTACCTCGCCGCGGCCGGGGTCGGCACGCTCGGCATCGTCGACTTCGACGAGGTCGACGAATCGAACCTGCACCGCCAGGTCATCCACGGCCAGTCCGACATCGGCAAGCTGAAGGCGGCGTCCGCGCAGGAGTCGCTCGCCGAGATCAACCCGTTCGTCAAGGTGCACCTGCACACCGACCGGCTCGAGTCGTCCAACGCGCTGGAGCTGTTCGAGCAGTACGACCTCATCCTCGACGGCACCGACAACTTCGCGACGCGCTACCTGGTCAACGACGCCGCCGTGCTCACCGGCAAGCCCTATGTGTGGGGCTCGATCTACCGGTTCGAGGGGCAGGCGAGCGTGTTCTGGGAGGACGCGCCGAACGGCAAGGGCCTCAACTACCGCGACCTCTACCCCGAGCCACCGCCGCCCGGCATGGTGCCGTCGTGCGCCGAGGGCGGTGTGCTGGGCGTGCTGTGCGCGTCGATCGGCTCGATCATGGTGAACGAGGCGATCAAGCTGATCACCGGTATCGGTGAGCCGCTGCTGGGCAGGCTCGTCAGCTACGACGCGCTGGAGATGAAGTACCGCGAGGTCAAGATCCGCAAGGATCCGGAGACCCCGAAGATCACCGAGCTCATCGACTACGAAGCGTTCTGTGGTGTTGTGTCCGACGAAGCCGCTTCGGCCGCTTCGGGGCACACGATCACTCCGGCGGAGCTCAAGGCCAAGTTCGACAACGGCGACAACTTCGCCCTCATCGACGTCCGCGAGCCGCACGAGTACGAGATCGTGAACATCAAGGGCGCGACGCTGATCCCGAAGGACAAGATCCTCTCGGGTGAGGCGCTGGCGGAACTGCCGCAGGACAAGCCGATCGTGCTGCACTGCAAGTCGGGTGCGCGTTCGGCGGAGGCGCTCGCGGCGCTGCACAAGGCCGGGTTCAAGGACGCGACCCACCTCGGGGGCGGCGTGCTGGCCTGGGCGCGGCAGATCGACCAGAGCCTGCCGACTTACTGAGCTTCAGTCCGCTGACCAGCGGAAAGAGAGCAAGGGACCTTTGCTGGCGTTAGTTAGTGCGCTAACGAACGCTAGCAAAGGTCCCTTGCTCTCTTGGCGGCTTGGCGGTGCCGTGAAGGCCTCCTTGCCTACTCTGAAGGTAGTGAAGGAGGCCTTCACGGACTCTGGGGCCCTGAAGGGGCCCCTCACGGATCCGCAGGCACCGAGGCGATAGCAAAGGTCCCTTGCTCCCCTCAATAGCCGACGGACCGGCCCACGAAGATCGCCCGGACGAACGTCGCGAACCCCGCGACGACGTCCGTCCGGTTCCCGCGGGGTGACTTCGGCACGGCGGCGATGATCTCGGCGTCGGTCAGCGGATGGGTCTTCCCGGCCAGTTCGCGGAGTTCCTCGGGCTTCCAGTTGTGGTTCCCCGCGAGGTGCACCGACAGGGCACCGCGCCGCTGGATGAACTCGATCCGGTCCGCGTTCCGCCGGATGAACTCGCCTTCGCCGACTTGGGCGCACGTCGCGTTCTCGAGGCGCCAAGCGGTCTTCACCGACGTCTCGCAGCTCTCGACGGCGTCGGTCGCGAAGGTCCAGACGGGCGAGATCCACAGCTGAGGCGCGTACTCGACGATCAGCGACCCGGAGTCTTCGGTCGTCTTGGTCGGGAGCCGCTGCGGGCCGAGATCCGCCGCGAGGGTGCGGTCGTGCGGGACGCCGGTCGAGGCGAGGCGCCGTGCGGGGGTGTCCAGAGGCAGCGACGCGGGGACGGCGATCCCGCCCGCGACCAGGGCGGCCAGAAGGACACCCGCGCCTATCCGCACCCGGAGATCACGGGTGAACAGTCCCGCGACGAGCAGCACCGGCACTCCGAGGAACGGCACGGCGAACCAGGGATCGAACGCCTCCGCCACCTCCAGGACGAAGATCGCGCCGAAAACACCGCAAATCCCGGTCGCGAAGGCCCACGCCAGCCGCGGCCAAGGGTTCGCGACGGACGGAAACGCCTCCGGTGCCGCGAAACCGATGAGGTAGACCACGCCGATCGCCACGAGTGGCACCGGCAACGCGATCCAGGGAATGTGCAGGAACGCGGCGAGCGGGAGCAACAAGCCCACGGTGAGCGCTCCCAGAGTGCCGAGCAGCCACAGTGAGCCGAGCGCGAGCGCGGCGAGTTGCCCGTCGGTGAGTCGGCGCTGCGCCGTTCGGGGGACCACGGTCGAAGAATGGCAGGTCAGAAGCGATCCTGTCTTGAGTATCGCTACTCAAGACCAGCGCGTCTTCTCGTTCGTGGCGCGGAAGACGGGGTAACGTGCCGAGCCGTGCGTGCCACCCTTGAAAGCCCTCCGGAACACGTCTGTTCGGCGTTCGGCGGACGTACCGGTGACGCGGAACCGCTGCCCGGCACCACCGCCTGGCGCTACAACGATCTCGTGCTCAAACCCGTCGTCGACAAGTCGCGGACCCTGTGGACGGCCAGGGCGCTGGAAGCCGTCGACGAGCCGGGGCTGCGGGTCGCGAAGCCCGTCCGGTCCAGCGACGGCCGATGGATCGTCGGCGGCTGGTCGGCGAACCGGTTCGTGTCCGGCACGGCCGAGCACCGGTACGACGAGGTCGTGCACGCGGCGGTCAAACTGCATCGCGCGACGGCCGGGCTGCCGAGGCCGGATTTCCTGGGACGGCGCACCGATATCGAGGCACTGGCCGACAAACTCGCTTGGGGCGAGGCGGAAACGTCCCTCGACGAGAACAAGGGCGGCCGCTGGTTCGAGGTGCTGGCCGGCTCGCGAAGACCCGTCAAACTGCCGGACCAGGTCGTCCACGGGGAGCTCCTCGCCGGCGTGCTGTTCGACGGTGACGCGGCCCCCGGCATCGTCGATTTCGTGCCGTACTACCGGCCGGGTGAATGGGGCGCCGCGATCGTCGCGGTCGACGCGCTGGCCTGGGGCGGCGCCACCATCGATCTCCTCGAACGCTGGGCGCATCTGCCCGAATGGCCTCAGCTTCTCCTGCGGGCGGTCCTCTTCCGCCTGGCCGCCAACGCCCTCGACCCGCGGTCGACCCGGGCGGCGCACGACGGACTCCGTGCCGCCGCCCGGGACGTGAGCGCCGTGCTGTAGGTCACTCGGTGCGCAGGTTCTCCGTCTTCGCCGCCGCGCGCACGGTCGGCACCGTCGACGCCGTCACCAGCAGCACCACCGCGATCGCCGCCGCGGCGAGCATCCCGACCGCGGACCAGTCGACGTACAGCCCGTCCCAGAACAGCCGCCTGCCCAGCGCGGCGACGGCGATCCCGGTCGCCGTCGCGACCACGATGCCCAGCAGCAGCGGAATCCCGTTCTGCCACAACAGGGACCGGACGATCACCCGCACCGGCACGCCGGTGGCGGACAGGGCCCCGAGCGCCCGGCGTCGTTCCCGGATCTGTTCCTGGGCGAGCACCAGCAGACTCACCCCAGCCAGCAGCAGGACCAACAACGCGCCGCCGAGCAGGATGTTCCGTGCGTCGTCGTACATCCGGGCCTCGTCGGAGGCCCGCTTTTCGTTGGAGGACGCCACGGCGACCTGCCCGCTGTACGGCGCCACCGAGTTCCGCACCAGTTCGACGAAGTCCGGTCCCCCGGTCGTCCCACGCAGGCTCACCGTGACCGGCGCGGCGGCCAGGTTGACACCCGCCATCGCGGCGGGCGTCGCGAGCACGTGCGGCTGGAGCTGCTCGACGAGCGCCGACGGCTTCACGTCGAGCGGGCGGGGCGTGGCCGGAACGGTCCAGGGCCGCTCCCGCTTGTCGTTGTCGGTGAGCTTCACCGACTGTCCTTTGTGGAGAGAGGCCGGATCGGCGAACACGTCACCGTCGCGGCATCCGGTCGCGGTGGTGACCGCTTCGATCGTGGCGCAGTCGGCGACGGCGAACGAGACAAGCGCGCTGTCCACGCGGTCCGCGTCGACGAGCATCGAGCGCATGGCCTGGAAATCGGCCGCACCGGGCACCGCCCGGACCGCGGAGATCGCCTGGTCGGCCACCGAGCCGTCGGCATGGACGGTGATCCGATCATCGGTCCTCTCCTGGTAGACGGCCGCCGACGACACCTGGCCCGCCAACAGGCTCTGCAGCGCGATCACCCCGGCGAGCACCACGCAGAGACCCGCGACCACCCGAGCCGGGGTCCCGCTGTCGTTCCGCAGACGGCGGATCGCGAGCTGGAACGACGGCGGCCCGCCCTTGATCCGGGCGACGACGCGCTCCAGCAGCCACGGCAGCACCGCGGGTATCCCGAGCATCAGCAGCACGGCACCGGCGATCAGCGCCGTGCGGCCGAGTTCGCTGGCGACGCCGAAATCCGGTGCTATAAGGGCGATTCCGACAACGATCGGCAGCAGCCGCCACCACAAGTGCCGCTTCGGCGGCACGCTTTCACGGACGACGCCGAGCGGTTCGACGACCGTGTGCCGCTGGGCAGCCCAAGTCGCCGCCACGGTCAGGGCGGGGACCACGAGCACGATCAGCACCACCAGCGGCCACGGCGGCGTCAGGTCCTTCGGGTACACCCCGAACCGGAACACCTGGAAGTCCGCCACCGCGCCGCGGAAGAGCAGGAACGCCGCGGCACCGGCGACCAGCCCGGCCACGGCGCCCACGAGGGATTCCGCCGCGGTGATCCGGTGCAGCTGCTTGAGGGACGAGCCCGCCAGCCGCAGCGCGGCGAGCCGCCGGTCGCGGGCCGCACCGCCGAGCCGGGAGATCGTCCCGACGAAGATGAACACCGGCGTGAGCAGGACGAAGAGGCCGATCAGCAGCAGCGAGAGGATTCCCCGTTCGAACGGTGTTTCGTAGCCGGGAGCGAAACCGAAGGCATAGATCGCGACGCCGTTCCGCGGATTGCCCGTGCCGGCATAGACGACGAGATCATTCGGATTGAGCACGGCTTCCGCGTCGATGATCCCGATCGGCTTGCCGGGCAGGCGGGGCCGCAACAGGCCACTGGTGTCGGCCGCGACGAGTTCTTCGAGCTTCGGCGAAAGGAAGACCTCTCCCGGCGCGGGCAGCCGGTCCACCCCCGGCGGGATCGGTGAGTTCGGCCCGGTGCCCTGAAGGTGAACGAGCGAGATCGCCTGACCGCGGAAGTCGGTCGTCGTCGTGTGATAGTTCAGCGGTGCGACACCCGGGATCTGTTCGTACCGCGGCGAGGCGGCGTGCGCCCGCTGGTCGCGGTTCTCCTTGACGGTGCCCGCGGAGGCGCCGATCAGGAGGACCGCCACCGCGAGCCCGATGCCGACAGTGCTCAGGACGAGCCTGACGATCGAGCCCCGGCCGCCCCCGACGGCCAGCCGGAACCCCAGCATCAGGTCTTCGCGCCCGGTCATCGGGTGACCACCGGTTCGCGTGTCCGGCCGTCTCGCACGATGACCTCCCGGTCGGAGTAGGCGGCCACCCTCGGTTCGTGGGTGACCAGGACGACGGCGGCGTCGGTCTGCTTCGCCGTCTCGGACAGCAGGCGCATGACCAGCTCGCCGCTGAGCGTGTCCAGCGCGCCGGTCGGTTCGTCGGCGAAGACCACCGACGGTTCGGTGACCAGCGCCCTGGCCATGGCGACCCGCTGGCTCTGCCCGCCCGAAACCTGGCCGGGTGTGCTGTCGTCGGTGTCGCCGACCGCCAGCCGGTCGAGCCAGGTCCGCGCGATCCGCTCGGCGGGGCGGCGCTTCATCCCGCCCAGGCGCAGCGGCAGCGCGACGTTCTCCAGGCAGGTCAGCTCCGGGACGAGCTGGCCGAACTGGAAGACGAAGCCGAATTCGGTGCGCCGCAAGGCGCTGCGTTCGGTGTCGGACATGCTCGCGAGGTCTCGCCCGCGGAACAGCACCTGACCCGCGTCCGGCCGCACGATTCCGGACAGGCAGTGCAGCAGTGTCGACTTCCCGGAGCCGGAGGGACCCATGACCGCGACGATCTCGCCGGCTTCGAGCGTCAGCCCCGCCCCGGCGAGCGCCTGATTCGGGCCGAAGGCCTTGTGCAGGCCGAGCCCATGTAACAACGGTGTTTCCACTGTGTGGTCCCCAGATCAGCGCGCCAGCTGGCGCGCGAGGTCGTCGAGGCGGGCGGCGGTGAGTTCCAGCCACCGCAGATCCGCTTCCAGGTGGAAGAGCGCGTGGTCGCAGATCAGCTGGTCGGCGAGGTCGCCGTCGGTCTTGCGGGCGGTGAGCTCGCGCATGGCGCGCAGGTGGGAGCTCCGCTGGGCGTCGAGCAGGTCCTGCGCGCCGCGGCCGGACAGCAGCGCGAGCACGACCTTGGTGTAGAGCGTGTTCTGCAGGTAGACCGAAGGACTTTCCGGGCTTTTCAGCCATTCCTCGACGTTGGTGACGCCCGCCTCGGTGATCGCGTACCGCTTCCGGTCCGGGCCGCCGCCCGCCTCGACGCCGTTCTCCTCGACCAGGCCGTTCTTCAGGAGCCGGTTCAGCGTCGAGTAGACCTGCCCGTAGTGCAGCGGACGGTCTTGGCGGAACTGCTTGTCGTAAAGCTGTTTGAGGTCGTAGCCGTGCTTCGGGCCGGCTTCGAGCAGGCCGAGCAACGTGTTCCCGATGGACATGCCGGCGACTATACACAGTGTCTATACATCGTGTGCATAGTTGCTGAAGGGGACTTTCCCCGCATGCGACGCAGCGAAGGGAGCCTTCATCGCGTCGCATGCGGTGAAGGTCCCCTTCGCCGCGTGGGAGCTGGAGTGATTCCCCAGCTCGGGTCGATTTCAGGCTCGTGAGTGGCAGCGCTCAGGTACTTCCGGCAGGCGAACGCGGCAGGCCCGACCTCACGGTGTGACGTCCATCGGCGGCGGGCAATGTCAAACGCCTGAAACATTCAGGAGTTTTCAGGTAACACGGCCTACCTACCTTCAAGCGCTATCGACGCCTGGAGGAGGTGCCCGTGCCGCTCGCCGCCCCCACCGCGACCGCGGTGGACACGCACTGCCCGTACTGCGCCCTGCAGTGCGGGATGAGCCTCGACGGCGCCCGGGTCGCCCCGCGTGACTTCCCGGTCAACGCCGGCGGCCTGTGCCAGAAAGGCTGGACGTCGGGGGAGCTCCTCACCTCGCCGTCCCGCCTGACGACACCACTGATCAGGGTCGACGGTGAACTCCGGCCCGCGACCTGGACCCAAGCCCTCGACCTCGTCGCGAAGCGGCTCACCGAGATCCGCGCGGCCAAGGGTGCCGACTCGGTCGCCGTCTTCGGCGGCGGCGGGCTGACCAACGAGAAGGCGTACCTGCTGGGGAAGTTCGCGCGGATCGCGCTGGGCACCTCGCAGATCGACTACAACGGCCGGTTCTGCATGTCGTCGGCGGCGGCCGCCGGGATCAAGGCGTTCGGCGCCGACCGCGGGATGCCGTTCCCGGTCACGGATCTCGCCGACGCCGACGCGGTCCTGCTGATCGGCGCGAATCCCGCCGAGACGATGCCGCCGTTCACCCAGCATCTGCGGGGCGCGGACCTGATCGTCGTCGACCCGCGCCGCACGCCGACCGCCGAGCTGGCCGGACTGCACTTGCAGCCCGCGCCGGGAACCGATCTCGTGCTGGCGCAGGGCATCTTGCACGCCGTCGTCGCCGATGGCCTGCTCGACAAGTCCTATGTGGTCTCGAGGACGAACGGCTTCGAAGAGCTGTGGCGGTCGGCCGCGGCGTGGTGGCCGGAGCGTGTCGAGCAGGTCACGGGGGTCTCCGCCGCGGACCAGCGTCGCGTCGCCGCCAAGCTCGCCGCGGCCCGGAACGCCTACATCCTCACCGCGCGCGGCACCGAGCAGCACGCCAACGGCACCGCGATGGTCAACGCCTGGATCAACCTCTCGCTCGCTCTCGGACTGCCGGGGCGCAAGGGTTCCGGCTTCGGCTGCCTGACCGGGCAGGGCAACGGACAGGGCGGGCGCGAGCACGGGCAGAAGGCCGACCAGCTGCCCGGCTACCGCAAGATCGACGACCCCGCCGCCCGCGAGTACGTCGCCGGGGTGTGGGGTGTGCCGCCGGAATCCCTGCCGGGGCCGGGCCGTTCGGCGGTCGAACTGCTGGAGGCGCTCGGCACCGAAGACGGGCCGAGCGCGCTGATGGTGTTCGGCAGCAACCTCGTCGTTTCCGCGCCCGGTGCCGGGAACATCCAGGACAAGGTGTCCTCTTTGGACTTCCTGGTGGTCTCGGACCTCGTCCTGTCGGAGACGGCGGCGATGGCCGACGTCGTCCTGCCGGTCACGCAGTGGGCCGAGGAGGACGGCACGATGACCAACCTCGAAGGCCGGATCCTCCTGCGCCGCAAGGCGATCGACCCGCCCCCCGGCGCGAAGACCGATCTCTGCGTGCTTTCCGAACTCGCCCGCCGGTTCGGCCAGCCCGACGGGCGGTTCCCGACGGACGCCGAGACCGTCTTCACCGAGCTCCGCCAGGCGTCCAAGGGCGGTGTCGCCGACTACTCGGGCATCACCTACGACCGGCTCCGGGACGGCGAGGCCCTCTACTGGCCCGTCCCGGCGGAATCGCATCCCGGCACGCCGCGGATGTTCCTCGACCGCTTCGCCCATCCGGACGGCCGCGCGCGGTTCGTCCCGGTGGACCACGTCGGCCCGGCCGAGCTGCCCGACGCCGAATTCCCCTTGCAGGCCACCACCGGACGGGTCCTGCAGCACTACCAATCCGGGGCGCAGACCCGGCTGGTCAAAGAACTCAACGACGTCGTGGCGGAGGCCTTCGTGGAAGTTCATCCCGACACCGCCGCGAGGGCGGGGCTGTCCGAGGGCGACCTCGCGGTCGTGCGCTCCCGGCGCGGCGAGACCGTCGCGCGGGTCCGCTGCGTGGCGTCGCTGCGCCCCGACCTCGTGTTCCTGCCGTTCCACTTCCCCGGTGAGGGAAGGGCGAACCTGTTGACCAACCCGGCGCTCGACCCGACGAGCCGGATGCCCGAGTTCAAGGTGTGCGCGGTCGCGCTCGCCCCGGCCGAGGCCGTCGCGTGAGCCCCCGGTCGGTGGTCATCGCCGGATACGGGATGGCGGGCGCGCGGCTCGCGGACGAGATCCAGCGCCGCGATCCCGAGGGCGAGCGCGTGCGGCTCACCGTCGTCGGCGCGGAAAAGCACACCGCCTACAACCGGGTGCTGCTCTCGTCGGTGGTCGCCGGCACCATGCGGCCCGAGGCCGTCCGGCTGCACGACGACGAATGGCCGTCCCGCACCCGCGCCGACCTGCGCCGGGGTGTCTCCGCGACGTCGATCGACCGGGGCACGCGGCGGGTCCATCTCGACGACGGGTCCACTGTGGACTATGACGCGCTCGTGCTCGCCACCGGCGCGAACCCGTGGATGCCGCCGGTCGAAGGGCTCGAACCCGGCCCGGACGTCGTCGCGTTCCGCACCCTCGACGACTGCGCGCGCATTCTCGACGCCGCCAAGCTGGGCGCGCCGGTCGCGGTGCTCGGCGGCGGGCTGCTCGGTCTGGAAGCCGCGCGAGGTCTTGCCGGACGGGGGAATCTCGTCACCGTCGTGCATCCGATGCCGCACATCATGGAACGCCAGCTGGACGCGGAATCCGCGCGGGTGCTGACCAGGAAGCTCGAAGAACTCGGCGTCGCCTTCCGGCTCGGTGTCGGGGCCGCGCGTTACGTCAGCGGCGACGGGCTCAAACTCGACGACGGCACGCACGTGCCCGCCGATCTCATCGTCGTCTCCACCGGTGTCCGGCCCGAGACGAAACTGGCCGTGGAGGCAGGGCTGACTGTCGAGGGCGGCATCGTCGTCGACGATCTGCTGCGCACCAGCGACGGCCGGATCCACGCGATCGGCGACTGCGCGAAGCATCCGGGCGCGTTCGGCGGTCTCGTGCAACCCGCGTGGGAACAGGCCGCCGTGGTCGCGGATCTGGTCACCGGCACGAAATCCGCGTCACGCTATCGCGGCACCCAGGCGGTGACGCGGCTCAAGGCCCGCGGCATCGACCTCACCGCGCTCGGCGAGACGATGACCGGCGCGGACGACCCGACCGCCGAAGTGCTCACCTTCAGCGACCCGGCGGGCTGCCGCTACGGGAAGCTCGTCATCCGTGAGAACCGGGTGGCCGGCGCGATCCTGCTCGGCCTGCCCGACGCGGCCGCGACGATCACGCAGCTCTACGACCGGGGAACCCCGGTGCCCGAAGACCGGCTGGCGGTCCTTTTAGGACGCTCGTTGCCGCCCGGGTCGCCGTCGGCGGCGAGCCCGGCCGATCTGCCCGCGTCGGCGGTCATCTGCCGCTGCAACGCGGTGACCAAGGGACGGCTCGTCGAAGCGTGGCGCGGCGGCGCCACCGACGTCGCCGCCCTCGCCGGGGCGACCCGCGCGACGACCGGCTGCGGCGGCTGCAAGGACGCCGTCGGCGGGGTCGCGAAATGGCTGGCCGCCCAGTGAACCCGAACGCATCCACCAAGGAGGGCCTCATGCACGCTCGTGGAAAGCGCTGGATCGAGCACTGGGATCCGGAGAACGAGCAGTTCTGGGAGGAGACCGGGAAGAAGGTCGCCCGGCGGAACCTCTGGTTCTCCATCCTGGCCGAGCACATCGGCTTCTCCGTCTGGACACTGTGGTCGGTCATGGTCCTGTTCATGGGGCCGCAGTACGGCTTCTCCGCCGCCGACAAGTTCCTGCTGGTCTCGACCCCGACGCTGATCGGCGCGCTGATGCGGCCGCTCTACACCTTCGCGGTGGCGCGGTTCGGCGGCCGGAACTGGACGATCGTCAGCGCGATGCTGTTGCTGGCGCCCACGATCCTGGCGGCGATCGCGATGGAGCCGGGCACTTCGCTCGGCACGTTCCTGCTGATCGCCGCGCTCGGCGGGGTCGGCGGCGGGAACTTCGCGTCGTCGATGACCAACATCAACGCCTTCTACCCCGAGAAGCACAAAGGCTGGGCGCTCGGGCTCAACGCGGGCGGCGGGAACCTCGGCGTGGCGGCGATCCAGCTCATCGGGCTGCTGGTCATCGGCACCGTCGGCGCGACCGCGCCCCGGGTGGTGCTGGCGATCTACATCCCGCTCATCGTGGTCGCGGCGGTCTGCGCGTACTTCTACATGGACAACCTCGCCTCGATGAAGGGCGACACCAAGGCGATGCGCGAGGTCGTCAAGGATCCGCACACCTGGGTGATGTCGTTCCTCTACGTCGGCACTTTCGGCTCGTTCATCGGGTACAGCTTCGCCTTCGGCCTGGTGCTGCAGAACCAGTTCGGCCGCACCCCGCTGCAGGCGGCCGCGGTGACGTTCCTCGGCCCGCTGCTCGGTTCGTTCTCGCGGCCTACCGGCGGCTGGCTGGCCGACCGGATCGGCGGCGGCAAGATCACCTTCGTGACGTTCGTCGGCATGGCCGCGGCGACCGTGGTGCTGATCCTGGCCTCGACGTCGAATTCGCTGGCGCTGTTCACCGTCGCGTTCATCGTGCTGTTCGTGCTCACCGGTATCGGCAACGGCTCGACGTACAAGATGATCCCGGCGATCTTCCGCGCCAAGGCGAAGGTCGCGATCAGCGAGGGCGCGGACGAGACGCTGGAGATGCTCAAGGCCCGCAAGCTTTCCGGCGCGTTGATCGGACTGGCCGGGGCCATCGGCGCACTCGGCGGGCTCTTCATCAACCTGGCCTTCCGCCAGTCGTTCGCGGACACGAAGAGCGGGGTGCCGGCGTTCATCGCCTTCCTGGTCTTCTACGGCCTGTGCTTCGCCGTCACGTGGGCGGTGTACCTGCGCAAGCAGCAGTCGGAGGTGACGAGCGTCCGGGGTCTGGCGCTCGCCGGAGCGGAGGTCTGATGCGGAAACTCGTCGTCGCGGGACATGGCATGGTCGCGCACCGGCTCGTGGAAGCGGTGCGCGCGGAGGACAAGGCCGGCCAGTGGCAGGTCGTGGTGCTCGCCGAGGAGGCGCGCCCCGCCTACGACCGCGTCGCCTTGACGTCCTATGTGGATACCTGGGACCCCGCGTCCCTTGCCCTGGAAGGCGCGGACTACGCGGACGACCCGCTGGTCGAACTGCGGCTCGGCGACGCGGTGGTTTCGGTTGACCGGGATCGGAAGGTCGTCGTCACCGAAGCCGGATACGAGCAGCCGTACGACGCACTCGTCCTCGCGACCGGTTCGCGGCCGTTCGTCCCGCCGGTGCCGGGCCATGATCTTCCTGGCTGCTTCGTCTACCGGACGATCGAGGACCTCGACGCCATCCGGGAAGCCGCTCAGCGGCCCGGGCGCGGACGTCGTTCGGCGGTCGTCATCGGTGGCGGGCTGCTCGGTCTCGAGGCCGCGAAGGCGTTGCGGGACATGGGCCTTTCGCCGCACGTGGTCGAGATGGCGCCGCGCCTGATGCCGCTGCAGGTCGACGAGGGCGGCGGCGGCCTGCTCCGGCGGCTGATCACCGACCTCGACGTGACCGTCCACACGGGAACGTCGACCGACGCCATCGAGCCGGACGGCGAACGCTACATCGCGAAGCTCGGCAACGGCACGGAACTCGACGTCGATCTGGTCGTGTTCTCCGCCGGTATCCGGCCGCGTGACGATCTGGCGCGTTCGTCCGGGCTGGAGGTCGGCGCGCGGGGCGGGATCCTGGTCGACGACACCTGCCGGACGTCCGATCCGGCGGTGTACGCGATCGGCGAATGCGCGGCCGTGGACGGCAAGGTGTACGGCATCGTGGCGCCCGGATACGCGATGGCGGAGATCGTCGCGGCGCGGCTGACCGGTGGCGAGGGCAGCTTTCCCGAGCCGGACATGTCGACGAAGCTCAAACTGATGGGTGTCGACGTCGCCAGCTTCGGCGACGCGCACGCGGCGACCGAGGGTGCGCTGGAGGTCGCGTTCAACGACGCCGTCGCCGGGACGTACAAGAAGCTCGTCGTTTCGGACGACTCGAAGACGTTGCTCGGCGGTGTGCTCGTCGGTGACGCGAGCGAGTTCAACACGCTGCGCGCGATGGTCGGCAGGCCGCTGCCCGCCGAACCCGGCGCGATCCTCGCCCCGGCCGGTGGCGGGGCGGCGGTCGGCGTCGACGCGCTGCCCGATGCCGCGCAGATCTGTTCCTGCAACGCGGTTTCCAAGGGTGCGATCACGCACGCGATCACCGAAGAGGGCTGCGATTCGGTCGCCAAGATCAAGGGCTGCACCCGGGCGGGCACGGCCTGCGGATCCTGTGTCCCGCTGCTGGGCAAGCTGCTGACGGCGTGCGGTGTCGAACAGTCGAAGGCGTTGTGCGAGCACTTCACGCAGTCCCGCGCGGAGCTGTTCCAGATCCTCCAGGCCACGCGGATCACCACGTTCAGCGAGATGATCGACCGCTACGGCACCGGAACCGGCTGCGCCATCTGCAAACCGGCGATCGCGTCCATCCTGGCCACGCTGGGCAACGGGCATATCCTCGCCGGCGAGCAGGCGACCCTGCAGGACACCAACGACAAGTTCCTCGCGAACCTGCAGCGCAACGGGACGTACTCGGTGGTCCCGCGGATCCCCGGCGGCGAGATCACACCGGAGAAGCTCATGGTGATCGCGCAGGTGGCGATGGACTTCGGGCTGTACACCAAGATCACCGGCGGACAGCGGATCGACCTGTTCGGCGCCACCGTCGACCAGCTCCCGCTGATCTGGCGGCGGCTCGTCGACGCCGGGTTCGAGTCAGGGCACGCGTACGGGAAGTCGTTGCGCACGGTGAAGTCGTGCGTCGGTTCGACGTGGTGCCGCTACGGCGTGCAGGACAGCGTCGGGCTGGCGATCGAGCTGGAGCTGCGCTACCGCGGCCTGCGCTCGCCGCACAAGCTGAAGTCCGCCGTTTCGGGCTGTGCCCGGGAATGCGCCGAGGCGCGGAGCAAGGACTTCGGCATCATCGCCACCGACAAGGGCTGGAACCTCTATGTCGGCGGGAACGGCGGCGCGACCCCGCGGCACGCCGATCTGCTGGTGTCCGAAGTGGACACGGAGACGCTGATCCGCACGATCGACCGGTTCCTGATGTTCTACGTCCGCACGGCCGACCGCCTGCAGCGCACCGCGCCGTGGGTCGAGGAGATGGAGGGTGGCCTCGATCACCTGCGCGCGGTGATCGTCGACGACAAGCTCGGCATCTGCGAGGACCTCGACGCGGCGATGGCCAAACACGTCGGCGACTACGCCGACGAATGGCGCGGCGTGCTGGAGGACCCGGAGAAGCTGGCGAAGTTCAGCTCGTTCGTCAACGCGCCGGGCACGCCGGACCCGACGATCTCGTTCCGACGAGAACGCGACCAGAACGTACCCGTGCTGCTGGGCATCCCGGAGGTGAAACAGTGACGACCTCGATCCAGCGCACCTGGACCGCCGTCTGCGCGGCGGGAGCCGTCCCCGAATGGTCCGGTGTCGCCGCCCTGCTCGACGGCGGCGTGCAGGTGGCGATCTTCCGGCTGCCCGGCGACCGATGGTACGCACTGTCCAATATGGACCCGATCAGCGGCGCGGCGGTGCTTTCGCGGGGGATCGTCGGCGACGCGGGCGGCGTCCCCGTGGTGGCGTCGCCGGTGTACAAGGAACGTTTCGATCTGCGGACCGGAGACTGTCTCGACGCCGAAGGTGTCTCGGTCGCGGCCTATCGGGTGCGGGTCACCGATGGCGTCGTGGAGGTGGAATTCTCACCGTGACAGAAGCCCTTCCCCTGGCGGGATTCGTCATCGGGATCACGGCGGCGCGACGGGCTGACGAGCTCGGCGCGCTGTTCGTGCGTAAGGGTGCGAGCGTGCGCTACGGCCCGGCCATCCGGATCGTGCCGCTCGCCGACGACACCGAACTGCGGTCGGCGACCATGCGCCTGCTGGACGACCGGGTCGACGTCGTCGTCGCGACGACCGGGATCGGCTTCCGCGGCTGGGTCGAGGCGGCCGAGGGCTGGGGGCTGGGGGAGGAGCTGCTCGACCGGCTCGGCAAGTCGTCGCTTCTGGCGCGTGGCCCGAAGGCCAAGGGCGCGATCCGCGCGGCCGGGCTTTCGGAGGACTACTCGCCCGCCTCGGAGAGCAACGCCGAGGTGCTGAGACATCTTCTCGATTCCGGTGTGGACGGTCAGCGGATCGCGGTGCAGCTGCACGGCGAACCGCTTCCGTACTTCGTGGACAGTCTGCGCGCCGCGGGCGCCGAGGTGATCGAGGTGCCGGTGTACCGCTGGGTCGGCCCGGCCGACCCCGGCCCACTGGACCGGCTGCTCGACGGCGTTCTCGACGGTTCGGTGGACGCGTTGCCGTTCACCAGCGCGCCCGCCGTCGCGTCCATGCTGGCGGTCGCGAAACGGACCGGACGGTTGCCGGGAATCGTGCGGGCACTGGAGAAACGGGTCGTGGCGGCCTGTGTCGGGCCGATCACGGCGGCGCCGTTGGCCGCGCTCGGGATCCCGACGGTGCAGCCCACCCGGTCGCGGATCGGGGCGCTGGCGCGGACGGTGTCCGACGCGCTCGAATCCCGTTCGCCGCGGCTGACCGCGGGCGGCCGGAGCATCGAACTGCGGGGGCAGGCGGCGCTGGTCGACGGGCAGTGGTGTGACATCGCGCCCGCGCCGATGGCCATGCTGCGGGTGCTGGCGGAATCGCCGGGGCGGGTGTTCTCCCGGCGGGAACTGGTCGCCGCCTTGCCCGATGGCGGCGAGGAACACGCCGTCGAGACCGCCATCGGACGCCTGCGGAGCTCTTTGGGCACGCCGAAACTGGTCCAGACGGTGGTGAAACGCGGCTACCGGCTGGCCGTCGACCCCTGACGCCCGCATTTCGTCCTCGGAATGCGGGAGGTGGGTCAGGGGGTGAAGAGGTCGGTCTTGGTGATGAGGACGTGGTTGCCGTCCGGGCCGGCGTTGGCCAGCACGGCGGCGCCACCCGCGATGAGGACCCGGCCGTCGGCGAGTTTGACCGCGCCGAACTTCGCCCGGCCGATGGTGAGCCCGAGCAGCGGCCCCCAGTTCCCGGTCGCGGGGTCGAAGATCTCGGAGTTCTGGTAGCCGGCGTCGTACCCGCCGTATTCGAGGCCACCGATGGCCAGCACCTTGCCGGAGTCCAAGCGGATCAGGCGGAATTCGTCGCGCGGGATCCCCATCGGCGCCGCGTCGGTCCATTTGCCGGTGACCGGGTCGTAGCGCTCGGATTCGCCGAGGCTGAACGGCGCGTAGTTCCAGTTCTGCGGCCCGCCGGTGTGGCCGCCGGTGAGCAGCACGGTCCCGTCGGCCAGCGCGACCATCTGCGCGCCGACGCGCGGCCGTCCGGCTTCGAGCGGGACAGCGGTGCCGATCGGCGTGGTGGGGGTCCAGGTGCGCGCGACCGGGTCGTAGAGCTCGCAGAAGGTCAGGCCGACGAGATCGCCGCCGGTTTCGACGAGGCCCGCCGCGACGAGCACCCTGCCGTCCGGCAGCAGCGCCGCGGGGAACGCCGCCCTGGCGTGGATCATCGGCGCGGTTTCGGTCCAGGTTCCCGTCGCCGGGTCGTAGATCTCCGCCGCCGCGATCACCAGGGAATCGATCGGCGGCCGTTCGCTCCCGCCGCCCATCACGAGCACCCGGCCGTCGGCCAGCGCGATCGCGTGATGGTTGCAGCGGGCGGTGTGCATCGAGCCGGTCGGGCTCCAGGTCCCGGTCGCCGGGTCGAAGACCTCCGCGGAGGTGAGGATGTTGGGCGAAGTGGACGGATGGCCATGGAAACCGCCCGCCGCCAGCACCTTGCCGTCCGGCAGGACGGTCAGCGAGTGCAGGCGGCGGCTGGTCGCGAGCGATCCGGTGACCGTCCACTGGCCACTGCCCGGGTCGTAGAGCGCGGCGTCGGCGTACGTCACCGCACCGCGGTTGTCGCCACCGCCCGCGGCGAGGACACGTCCGTCCGGCAGCAGGACCGGACCTTCGTTCATGCCGTCCCATTGGCGCGCCCAGGGCAGGTCACCGGTGGCCGCCCAGCCGCTCGCCGTCGTCCGGGGTTCCGTCTGTGTGCTCATGTCCTCGACGGTCGACGCCGTGTCCTTCCGCGGCAAGCGGTTGCGCGATGGCCTACCTCTTGGGCACCCGGAACGGGACCGATCGGACCGCCTTCAGGACCAGGCGACGCGGAAGCCGGGGAACTCCCTGGCGGCGGCGACGCGGGCCGCCTCCTCTTCGGCCGCTTTCCGGACGGCCGGGCGGAGGGCGCCGAACGGGGTGACGGTGAAGTCGAGCCGTTTCCTGCCGTTCGCCTTGGCCCGCCACACACCGGAGATCTCGCCGTCGGCCAGCAGCGCGCCGGGACTGCCGAGGATCTTCCAGACCTCCTTCTGCCGGGTCTTGTCCGGCAGAAGGACGGCGCGGTCGCGTGCCTGGACGAACGGATCGAGCGGCGGCAGCAGGCGCACCACGTCCGGCTCCGGCGGATTCTCCAGCAGCGCTACCCGGTCTTCCGGCAGGAAGGCCTTCTTGCCGTCGACGCGGACCTCGGCCAAGCCGTCCGGCCACATCGCGTCGACCCCGGTGCGGGTCGTCCCGACATAGGCGGCGGCGTCGCCGGGAGCGGCGGGACCGTTGATCCGCAGGTAACCCTCGACCACGCGGGTGGCCGCCTTGGCGTCCGGCGACGTCTTGAGCCTGCCGCGCCCTTCCAGTGGGGCCAACGTCGCCGGCGTCGCGCCCGCTTCCAGCCGGACCCCGGCGTGGATCGACGCGATCCGCATCAACTGCTCGTAGATGTGGACGACACCGCAGCCGCGGCAGGCGTACGACAGGCCTTCGGGGATCAGTTTCGTGACCGCGCCGCTCACCGTGCCCTTGGTCTGCGGGCCGGTGACGACCTTGCGGATCGCTTTCGTGGCGGTGAACAGCGCGTCCGTGGCGGACCTGCCCGCGTCCTCGACCTGCTTGCGCTGCCAGAGGATCCGGGCCATCGCGTCCTTCTCGTCGAGCGGCACGAGCGCGGCCCGGATCGCGTCCAGTTCCGCGCGCCGGTGGAAATGCGGCGCGCCGCGATGCGTCCACGCGAGCACGAAACGTTCGTCGTCCCAGACGCCGGGCGTGATGTCGCCGTCGATCCGGGCGGCGAGGCCCAGCAGGGCGGCGTCCCGTACGGAATCCTGCAGACCGAGGTCGAACACGGCCGCCGCGGCCGGATCCGTCTCCTCGCGGTGCAGGCCGTGCGCGGCGATCCGGTATGCCAGCACCTGCTTGCGATCGACCTCGAGCACCTTTTCTCCCTAGAGCGCGTATTCGAGCGTGTACGACATCGTCGGCTCGCCGAGGGCGCCCGTCGTGGTGCCGCTGCCGGTGATCCCGGCGAGTTCACCCGTTCCGGAGCCCTCGACCACGGTGAACGCAGACCTGATCCCCTGCGTGTCGAACCCGGTGTCGTGCTTGATCACGAAGCTTCCCTTACGTCCGTCCACACTGCCTTCGATCCGTTCGAGGCCGGGAGAGGTCGTGTCGCCGCCGTCGTAGCCCTCGCCCGCGTAGTACAGCAAGTAGTCGAGGACGGACTCGCCTTCGATCAGCCCGCTGTAGGCGAGCGTGGCGTGCGCGTAGGCGACTCGCGGCGCGCCCTCCGTGCCGCTGACGACGGATTCTTCCCAGTTCTTCATGGCGAACGTGTTCATGGGTGCACCCTGTCAGCCAAACCTGTCAGGTTGTGTCAGGTTTTCGGCGATACTGGATCCATGCGCGCGAGCAGACTCCTGTCGGTCCTCCTCCTGCTGCAGAACCGCGGCCGGATGACGGCCGAGGAGCTGGCGACCGAGCTGGAGGTGTCGGTCCGGACGGTCTACCGCGACGTCGAGGCGCTGTCCGCGGCCGGTGTGCCGGTGTACGCCGATCGCGGGCGCACGGGCGGATATCAGCTGATCGACGGCTATCGCACGCGGCTGACCGGGCTCACCGAGGAGGAGGCGCAATCGCTTTCGCTGGCGGGCCTGCCGGGCGCGGCCAGTGAACTCGGGCTGGGCACCGTACTCGCCGCCGCGCAGCTCAAACTGCACGCCGCCATGCCGGCGGAGCTGCGTGCCGGGGCGAGCAAGATCTCCGAACGGTTCTGTCTCGACGTGCCTGGCTGGCATCGCGGGATCGAAAGCCTGCCGCGACTGTCCGAACTGGCCGACGCGGTCTGGCACGGGCGGCGGATCAAGGTCCGGTACGAACGCTGGGGGCAGCGGAAGGTCGATCGCGTGCTCGACCCGCTGGGCCTGATCCTCAAGGCCGGGAACTGGTATCTCGCGGCGCGATGCGACGGGACCGACCGGACCTATCGGGTCTCCCGGATCGAAGAGCTCGAAGACCTCGGTGAGACCTTCGAGCGGCCGTCCGACTTCGACCTCGCGCGCTATTGGCGGGAATGGTCGGAGCAGTTCGAAAAGCGGATGTACTCGCGAGTGGCGGTGGTCCGGCTGAACGAGTTCGCCCGCATACTGGTGCCGTTCCATCTCGGTGCCGTCGGAGCACGGGCGTTGCGGGAAGCGGACGCCGAGCCGGACGAAAACGGCTGGCTGACGATGGAACTGCCCGTGGAACCCGGAGAACCGGCGGTCGGTGAACTACTGCGGTTCGGCGGGAACCTCGAAGTGCTCGAACCGCCGGAGCTGCGCGAGCGGCTGGCGGAAGAGATCAGGAAGATGGGCGCGCGTTATGGCTGACCTGGACGGAATCACGATCGGGATCACCGCGGAGCGGCGGGCCGACGACTTCATCGGCGCGCTGACGCGGCACGGCGCGACCGTCTTGCATGCGCCCACCATCCGGATCGTCCCGCTGCCCGACGATACGGAACTGCGGGCGGCGACGGACGCCGTGCTGGCCGGACCGGTCGGGTTCACCGCGGTCACCACCGGCGCCGGGTTCCGCGGCTGGCTTTCGGCGGCCGAAGGCTGGGGATTGCGCGAGCCGTTGTTGGAACGGCTGGCGGCGTCACGGATCTTCGCGCGCGGGCCGAAGGCAGTGGGCGCAGTGCGTGGTTTCGGCCTCCGGGAGGAGTTTTCCGCGCCCGAGGAGAGCAACGCCGAACTGTTCGAAGGATTGCGCGACGCCGGGGTTCGCGGCGAACGGGTCGCGGTCCAGCTGCACGGCACCCTGCTGCCCGAACTCACCGCGTCGCTGCGGGACGCGGGCGCGGACGTCGTCCAAGCGCAGCCCTATCGCTGGCTTTCGCCCGCGGACGTCGCACCTGTGCACGAACTCGTCGAAAGCGTGATCGCCGGACGTGTGCACGCTTTGGCCTTCACTTCGGCGCCTGCGGCGGCGAACCTGCTCACGCTGGCGGGGTCGCGTCGCGAGGAACTCCTTGCCGCACTGCGAGGTCCGGTGCTGTGCGCGTGCGTCGGACCGGTGACCGCGGCGCCACTGGAAGCCGCCGGCGTACCGACCGTGCAGCCCGAACGTCAGCGGCTCGGCGCGTTGGTCAAACTTCTCGTCGCGGAACTGCGCATTCGGCCGTCTTGACGCAGGAAGTCCGCTTTGCCAGGCTCGAACACATCGGACGCGGGGAGGGCGGCGGATGTCCGAGTCTCAATCGGTCACGTTCGTGCGCGCGATGTTGCGAAAGGGTTCTTCGGTCTTGGGCGCGAGCCCCGCCGACGAAGCACCCGACCCCGATTCCGTTCCCGATTGGCGCTATCGGGAAGATTCCGCGGACACCCTGCTGATGCGCGCGATCCGCTACTCCGCGCTCGGCCCGATCTTCTACCGGGTGGCCGCGTTTCCGAAGGTGTACATCGGTTTCCTGGTCGCCAACGGCTCGGCGGGGATCGTTCCGGTGCTGAGCACGACGATTCTCGGGATGCTGCTCAACGTCTTCGCGGTCTGGTGGGTGGTGCGCGGCCGCGGGATCCGGGCGAAGACGTCCGGACGGCTGATGTACGCGGATCTCGCCGTGGGCGTGGTGCTCACGACGATCGTGGCCGTCGCGGCGCCCGCCGAGATCCAGCCGTTCGCCGTCGACGTCGCGTGGACGTGGATGGTCGGGACGGTGGCGTTGTGGACGCTGTCGTTCGGCTTGCCCGCCGCCTGTCTGCTGGTGATCGCGGCCGTGCCGTTCCGGGCCTTCCTGACGTGGGTCGGCGGGCTCCCGCTCGACCATCCGCTCGCGATGAGCCGGTCGGTGGGGTGCATGGTCGCGCTCGTCGTGGCGATGGTGACCACGGCCGGGATCCTGATCCTGCTCGGTGTCGGGACCCGGTTCGCGCTGGGCATCGGGATGCGCCGGGGGCAGCGCGCCGAACGTCTGCGGACGCAGCGGGTGATGCACGATTCCGTGTTGCAGACGTTGGAAGCGATGGGGCTCGAAGCACCGGACGACGATTCCGCGGCCGCGGAACGGCTCGCCGAAATGCGCGCCACCGCGCGGGCGCAAGCCGCCGAACTGCGTCGCGAACTGACCGGCCCCGACGCGCCCTCGGCTCGGGGCCTCGCGGCCGACCTCGCCGAGGTCGCCACCGAAATGGCGCGCGACGGCCTCCGCACCCAGCTCGTCGCCGCCGAGACCGAACAGGACTACCGCCTCTCGCACGCGCGCCGGACCGCTATCCGTGACGCCGTACGCGAAGCGCTTCGAAACACTGTGAAGCACGCCGGGACGAAACAGGTCGTGCTTCGCGTCGAGGAGTGCGAAGGCGGCGTCGCGGTCATCGCGCGGGACCAGGGGACCGGCTTCAGCATGCTGGACCGGCCGCCGGGCTTCGGGATCAGCCAGTCGATCATGGCGCGGCTGGCGGAGGTCGGCGGGCGGGGGACGATCGATTCGCAGCCGGGACGGGGGACCAGGGTGACGCTTTGGGTGCCGCACTGAGGTGGGCTTCGAGGTTCGACTTTGGCGCGTGAAGGACTCCTTGAGGGAGCCAGAGTCCGTGAAGGCCTCCTTCACTACCTTGAGGGTAGGTAGGGAGGCCTTCACGGACTTCCGGGCGGGAGCAAGGGACCTTTGCTATCGCTTGGTTAGCGTGCCTACGTAAGTGGTAGCAAAGGTCCCTTGCTCTCTTTTCGCAGGTCAAGTCCCTGCTGGCGCGGGCGCCGATGTCTCATTGGGGCCCTTCAGGACGTCCAACGTCTCAAAGGGGCCCTTCAGGACAAGCCGCAGAGCAGAGCGCGCCCAATGTGGCATAGGGGACACTCAATGACCCCAATGTCACATTGGGCGCACTAAACCCACAACGCGAGAGGCGCTCAGTCCTCCTCGACCGGAGCCTCCCCGGCCTCCGCCCGCCGTATCGCCTCGCGGCCAGCGGCCTCTTCGCTGACCCCCTGCCGCCAGTACCCCGTGAAGCAGATCGCCCGCTTGTCGATCCCGCGCTCCCGCACGAGGTGACGCCGCACCAGCTTCACCATGTTCGCCTCGCCGGAGATCCACGCGTAGGCCGTCCCGCCCGGCAACTCCGCCTTCCGCACGGCCTCCAGAACCGCCGAGCCGACGTCGCCGGAACCTCGTACCACCCAGTGCAGCTCCACGGTCCCCTGCGTATCGAAGACCTGCCGGTCTTCGCGATCACTGATCTCGACATAGACCACCGCTCGCGTTCCGGCGGGCAGTGCTTCGACGATCGCGCCGATCGCCGGGATCGCGGTCTCGTCGCCGACCAGCAGTTGCCAGTTCGTGTCCGAGGGCACGTCGTAGAGCCCGTGCGGACCCAGGAAGGCGACCCGATCGCCCTCCGAGGCGCGCGAGGCCCAAGCCGAGGCCGGGCCTTCGTCGCCGTGCAGCACGAAGTCGATGTCCACCTCCTGCGCCGACGGCCGCAGCGCCCGCACGGTGTAGGTGCGCATCGGCGGCCGGACGTCGTCGGGCATCGCGAGGTAGGTCCGGTACCAGGACAGCACTTCGTCGCCGCTCAGCGGAGCGGGCAGCACGGGCTCCGGCTGGCCGGGCTGCGGGAAGAACACCTTCAGGTACTGGTCGGGCGCCTGGTCCGCCAGCGACGCCCCCGAGAAGGTCACCCTGCTCATATGCGGCGTGAGCCGCCGGACACCGGTCACCTTCGCCTCGATGTAGCTCATTAGGCGAGGCTAACCTAAAAGAGAGCGCCTGGACCGGCGTCGTCGCCGGGATCACGTTGCCATCGGTATTTCCGCAGGTCGACGCGCTGTCCGTCGGATATGACGCCCTCCGCCCGCAGCCGTTGCAGCTGCTCGTCGACCAGGTGCGGGGCCGGCGTCCCGTCGGCCCGCAGAATGCGGTGCCAGGGCAGATCGTGGCCGTCCTCGCCGAGGATCCGGCCGACCAGCCGCGGCGATGGGGCTCCCGAAACCGACGCTATATCCCCATAAGTCGCGACCGAGCCGGCGGGAACGCTCGCGATGACCTCGCGCACCCGCTCGTGCAGTTCGTCATCCATGGGACCACTTTGCCGTGCCGCTGCGAGGTTGTGTCGGCGGGGCGTGGTTCCATCGTGGGCGTGAACGGGCGGCGAACAGCGGCACGAACCGACGCGCGGCTGGTCCGCACGCCGGTCACCGGCACGCCGTCCTTCCAGTGGGATTCCGGCGCCCGCCGCCTGCTGGCCGCCCCGGACGGGTTCCGCCGGGTCCTCGGCGGGCCGGGCACGGGCAAGACGGCCTTGCTGGCGTCGGCGGCGTCGCGGCGCATCGCGGAGGGCGCGAATCCGGAGAGCGTGCTCATCCTGACCACCTCCCGCAAGGCGGCCGAGGTCCTGCGCGCGGACATCACCCACCGGCTCACCACCGATCCGGAAGAGGATCCGTTGCCGCGCACGATCCGTGAGCCGCTCGTGCGCACGGTGCACTCGTACGCGTACGCGCTGTTGCGGATGGAGGCGCAGGCCGACGATCTCCCGCCGCCCCGCCTGCTGGCCGGAGCGGAACAGGACGTCGTCGTCCGTGACCTGCTCGCAGGCGACCTCGAAGAGGGCGCGCTCGACTGGCCGGAGCAGCTGCGGCCCGCGTTGGGTGTGCCCGGGTTCGCCGAGGAACTGCGAGACCTCCTGCTCCGCGCCGCCGAACGCGGGCTCGGCCCGGAGGATCTGGTCGAACTCGGCAGGCGCCGCGGCCGCGAGGAATGGATCGCGGCCGGGCGTTTCTGGAGCCAGTATGAAGAGGTCACGCTGCTGCAGGGCGCGGGCGGCAACGCGCTCGGCGTCGCGAGCGCGCCCGCACTGGACGCCGCCGAGCTGGTCACTTCCGCGCTGCTCGCGCTGGAGGACGATCCCGAACTGCGCGAACGGGAGCAGTGCCGCGTCCGGCACCTTTTCGTCGACGACGCGCAGCATCTCGACCCGTTGCAGACGCAGCTCATCCGGCTCATCGGGCACGCGGCGGACGAGTTCGTCGTCGCGGGCGATCCCGATCAGTCCGTGTTCTCCTTCCGTGGCGCGGATCCCAGCCTGTTCGCCGACGCGGACGAGGACGGCGAGCGCACCGTCCTGCTGACCACGGCCCACCGGCTCGCCCCGGTGATCCGCGCGGCCGTCACGAAACTCGGCTCCGTGCTGCCCGGTTCGTCGCCGCAGCGCAAACTCGTCGACGCGCCGGACGCCGAGGGCGGAGCCGTCCGAGTCCGCCTGATGCCGACCCCGGCCGCCGAGGCGAGCTGGATCGCCGATCAGCTCCGCCGCGCGCATCTCGTCGACGGCGTGCCGTGGTCGGAGATGGCGGTGCTCGTCCGGTCGCCCGCCCGTACTTTCCTTGTCCTGCAACGTGCTCTGCGGGCAGCCGGGGTACCCATCGGTTCGGCCACCGAAGAACTGCCGCTCGCGAAGCAGCCCGCAGTTCGTCCTCTGCTGGCGATGCTGCGGCTCGCCGCGGATCCGGAGCTGCTCGACGTCGACCTCGCCGAGATGCTGCTGTCCTCGCCCTTGGGCGGCGCGGATCCGCTCGCCCTGCGAAGGCTGCGGCGCGGCCTGCGCAGGCTGGAGCTCGCGGGCGGCGGACAGCGGTCGAGCGACGAACTGCTGGTGGAAGCCTTACGTACCAACGACGTCCTCACCGGACTCGCCGAGGCCGAGGCGCTGCCGATGCGCCGGATCGGCGGCCTGCTGCACGCCGCGCACCAGGCCGTCGTGCGCGGGGATGGCGTCGAGCAGGTGCTGTGGGATCTCTGGCAGGCGAGTGGTCTGGAGGAGCGCCTGCTGCGTTTGGTCGACCGTGGTGGTTCGCTCGGCTCCCAGGCGGATCGTGACCTCGACGCCATCGTCGCGCTCTTCGACGCGGCCGGTCGCTATGTCGACAGATTGCCGAAAGCGAGTGTCGCCTCGTTCGCGGATTACCTGTCCTCGCAGAACATCGCCGGTGACACGCTGGCGCCCGCCGCGATGAAGAGCGACGGCGTCTCGCTGCTCACGGCGCACGCGTCCGCCGGTCGCGAGTGGACGGTCGTGGCGATCGCCGGTGTCCAGGAGGGCAGCTGGCCGGATCTGCGGCTGCGCGGTTCCGTGCTCGGCGTCGAGCGGCTGGTCGACCTCATGTCCGGCGTCGACGACGAAAAGGTGTCCGCCACCGCGCCGATCCTCGCCGAAGAGCGGCGGCTGTTCTACCTCGCCGCGAGCCGCGCGCGGAAGACGTTGCTGGTCAGCGCGGTCGCGGGGGAGGACGAGCAACCCTCGCGGTTCATCGACGACCTGGAGGAGAACGGCGCGGACGACGGCGGCCTCGATTCGCGGATGAAGCCGGCGGGACGCTCGCTGGTGCTCGCCGAACTCGTCGGTGAACTGCGCGAGGTCGTCTGCGACGAATCGAGCGAGCCGGAAAGGCGGCAACGGGCGGCGCGTCAGCTCGCCAAACTGGCCGCCGCCGGGGTGCCGGGCGCGCATCCGGGCACCTGGTACGGCCTGCTGGAACCCTCCACCGGCGAACCGGTGCACGGGCCGGGCGATCTCATCCGCATCTCACCGTCCACTGTGGAGGTTCTGGTCAAATGCCCGCTGCGCTGGCTGATCGAACGCCACGGCGGCAGTGACCCGGCGCAACTCGCGGCCGTCACGGGAACGCTGGTGCACGGTCTCGCGCAGGCGGTCGCGGGCGGCAGCAGCGACGAGCAGATCCGCGCCGCCCTCGACGAGGCGTGGGTCCGGGTCGACGCGGGGGCTCCGTGGTTCTCGCGCCGCGAGCGGTCGCGGGTCGAGCAGATGCTGCGGAACTTCATCACCTGGCTGGAATCCAGCCGCAAGGAGCTGATCGAAGCCGGGGTCGAGCAGGACATCGAGGTCGAACTTCCGGTCGGCGATGACGATGTCCGCGTGCTCCTGCGCGGCCGTGTCGACCGGGTGGAGATGGACAAGGACGGCCGTCCGGTCGTCATCGACATCAAGACCGGTAAGGTCCCGATCTCCGCCGCCGACGCCGAACAGCATCCGCAGCTCGCCGCGTACCAGCTCGCCGTGCTGCTCGGCGCGGTCGAGGGCGGTTCGAAACCCGGTGGCGCGCGGCTGGTCTACGTCGCGAAGTCCAACAACAAGACCGGATCCACCCAGCGCGAGCAGGCGCCGCTGGACGAGGACGGCGGCAAGCAATGGCTGGAGCTGGTGCGCTCGGCGGCCGGATCCGCCGCGGGCCCGGAATACGGCGTCACCGAGAACCCGGACTGTGATCGCTGCCCCGCAAGGGGTTGCTGCCCGCTGCGGCCCGAGGGCAGGCAGGTGACCGGCCCTTGATCTCCGAACTCCAGCGCCGCCAGGTCGAGCCGGGCGAGATCGCCCGTGCGCTCGGCCTGCACAGTCCCACCGACGAACAAGCCGAGGTCATCGCCGCGCCGATCGAGCCGTCGCTGGTCGTCGCGGGCGCGGGCGCGGGCAAGACCGAGACGATGGCCGCGCGCGTCGTCTGGTTGGTGGCCAACAGTGTCGTCCCGCCGGAACGCGTGCTCGGCCTGACCTTCACCCGCAAGGCCGCCCGTCAGCTCGGTGAACGGGTCCGCACCAGGCTGCGCCGCCTGGTCGGATCGGGGCTGCTCGACAAGATCGACCCGACCGGCGACCTGCGGACGACGGTGACCGCGGGCGAGCCGACGGTGCTCACGTATCACGCGTACGCCGGTCGGCTGCTGTCCGAGCACGGCCTGCGGTTGCCCGTCCAGCCCGGGGTCCGGCTGCTTTCGGAGACGTCTTCGTGGCAGTTCTCGCATCGCGTCGTGTCCACTTGGGACAATGACCTGGACACCGATCGGGTGCCGTCCACGGTGACGGCGCAGTTGCTGGCGCTGGCCGGGGAACTCGGCGAGCATCTGGTCGAGACCGAACGGCTCGCGGAGTACACGTCCTGGCTGTGCGATGTCATCGAGAACGCGCCACGCGCGAAGGGGCAGCGTGCGTCGTTGCCGCAGAAGCTGGCCGAAGTCATGACGGCGCAACGGTTCCGGCTCGCGCTCCTGCCGCTGGTCGAGGCGTACCACGCGCGGAAACGAGCGGAAGGCGCGCTCGACTTCGCCGACCAGATTTCGCTCGCGGCGCAGCTCGCCAGCAGCTATCCGGCGGTGGTCGCGGGGGAGCGCGAGCGCTACGGCGCCGTCCTGCTCGACGAGTACCAGGACACCGGGCACGCCCAGCGGATCCTGCTGCGTTCGCTGTTCGGCGGTGTCGAACATCCGCCGATGCCGGTGACGGCGGTGGGCGACCCGGCGCAGGCCATCTACGGCTGGCGCGGGGCGAGCGCGGCGAACCTGCCCCGGTTCACCACGGACTTCCCCCGCGACAACGGCGAACGGCTCGTCCCGGCCTGGGATTTCGGGCTGCTGACCAGTTTCCGCAACCCGCCCGAGGTGCTCGAACTCGCGAACGCGATCTCGGAACCCTTGCGGGAACGCGGTCTCGGCGTCGCCCGGCTGCGCGCGCTGGAAGGCGCGGGTTCGGCCGATATCGCGGCCGCGCTGCTGCCGGACGTCCGCGCCGAACGCGAGTGGGTGGCCGACGCGGTGGCGAAGCGCTGGTTCGAAACCGTGGAGGAGACCGGAAAACCGCCGACGGCCGCGGTACTGGTGCGCCGCCGCGCCGACATGGCGCCGATCGCGGCGGAAATGCGGGCACGCGGGCTGCCGGTGGAGGTCGTCGGTCTCGGCGGCCTCCTCGACGAACCCGAGGTCGCGGATCTGGTGAGCACGTTGCGCGTACTCGCGGACCCGCTCGCGGGCAGCGCGGCGGCACGGTTGCTGACCGGGGCTCGCTGGCGGATCGCGGCCGCCGACCTCGCGGCGTTGTGGCGCCGAGCGGGCGAACTGTCCTCGCCGGTGCCGCCTTCCGGCAACTCCGATGTGGACGACCCGGTGCTGGTGACCGAACGGGTCGAGCAGGCGGGGCTCGCCGACGCCATCGACGATCCCGGGACACCGGAACGGTATTCGCCCGAGGGCTACCGGCGGATCCGGAAGATCGGCGCCGAGCTTTCGGCGTTGCGACGGCGGCTGGACCAGTCGCTGCCCGAGCTGGTCGCCGACGTTGAGCGCACGATGCTGCTCGATGTCGAGTCGCTGGCCCGCCCGGGACCTGCCGGACGCGCTCATCTGGACGCTTTCGCCGACGTCGTCACGGATTTCGCCGAGACGTCGCCGACGGCCACCCTTCTGTCCTTTGTGGACTATCTGAATACGGCCGCGCACGCGGAGGACGGGCTCACCCCCGGCGAGGTGGAGGTCGTCCCGGATCGGGTCCAGGTGCTGACGGTGCACTCGGCCAAGGGGCTGGAATGGCGCATCGTCGCGATTCCGCATCTGGTCAAGGAGGTCTTCCCGGGGCGGCGGCGTTCGTCGTCGTGGCTGCGGACGTCGACCTCGCTGCCCGCCGCGCTGCGTGGCGACTCGGAGGACCTGCCGGAGTTGCGGATTCCCGAAGGTGCCGACCGCAAGGAAGTGCAGGAAGCGCTGGAGCTGCACGAAGAAGGCTTTGTCGCGCGTGAAGCGGACGAGGAGCGGCGGCTCTGTTACGTCGCGCTGACCCGTTCCGAGCACACGATGCTGATCTCCGGCCATTGGTGGAACGAGAGCAGCGCGCGGCCGAAGGGGCCGTCGGAGTTCCTGCTCGAAATCGGCGAGGTGATGCGGGCGAACTCGGTCGGCCGGATCGAGCATTGGGCCGAGGAGCCGGAAACCGACGGCGAGAATCCGCTGGTCGCCGACTCCCGCCGGGCGCGCTGGCCGGTCGATCCGCTGTGGCCGCGGCGCGAAGGCGTCACCAACGGCGTCGATCTGGTGCTCGGTGCGCTGGAAGACGCGGAGCATGCCGAGGAAGACGAAGAGGACGATCCGGACGGCTGGATCTCCGACACCAAGGTGCTGCTGGAGGAGCGGGCACGGGCGCGGGACCGGGTGCAGCAGGTCGTCCTGCCGCCGCATCTTTCGGTGAGTCAGCTGGTCGAGCTGTCGGCCGATCCCGCCGCGCTGGCCAAACGGCTGCGGCGGCCGCTCCCCGTGCGCCCCAACACCTACGCGCGGCGGGGAACGGCGTTCCACGGTTGGCTGGAGCAGCGGTTCGGCGGCGAGCAGTTGCTGGAGATCCACGACCTGCCAGGGGCGGCGGACGTCGACGAGGCGCCCGATACCGAGCTGGAGGCGCTGCAGACCGCGTTCGAGAAGAGCGAGTGGGCGCATCGGGTGCCGCACGCCGTCGAGGTCCCGTTTTCCGCGGACGTCGTGGGCGTCACGGTGCGTGGGCGGATGGACGCGGTGTTCGCCGACGCGGACGGCGGCTGGACCGTCGTCGACTGGAAGACCGGTGCCGTCCCGGAAGCCGACCGGCTCGAATCCCTGGCCGTGCAGCTGGCGGCGTACCGGCTGGCGTGGGCGGCTTTGAAGAACATCCCCGTGGAGAAGGTGCGGGCGGCGTTCCACTACGTGAAACACGACAAGACCGTCCGCCCGGCGGATCTGCTGGACGCCGAAGGACTGCGGCAGCTCCTGCGGAGCGTCCCGACGATCTAGCTTTTCGTCCTCTGAATGCGGTCCTTGCGTGTGCAACTACCGCATTCGGAGGACGAAATGCGGGGGTCAGGCGCGGTCGCGGACCTTGAGTGCCCAGGTCACCAGCGGGATCTGGAGCGGGACGCGGGCCCAGAAGGCCACCCGCCAGTGCTTCGGGGCCTTGCGGCGATCGGCGTCGACGGCCATCTTCACGTTCCCCGGCAGGACCACGACGAACAGCAGCGCGGCCGCGAGCCCACCGAGACGTCGCGTCTTCGGGTTGGCGACAGCGGTGGCGACGCCCAGCTCGGCCACGCCGGAGCCGTAGGTCCACGCTCGCGGGGAGCCGGGAAGCTGCTTCGGGATGATGGCGTCGAACGGCTTCGGCTGGACGAAATGCAGTACACCGGCCGCGCCGAGCAGGCCGGCGAGGAAATACGCGGGCCGCTGAGACGGCTTGGAATCCGAAGACATGCCCCGAGCTTCGCATACCGCGCTCAACGCGAGGATCTTCGGCTATCCTCCCGACCGTGAGTGACGCGGACCAGGCCGGAGCCTGTGCATGAGGGTTCTCAAGCGTTTCCCGGTCAGGCTGAGCGACCGCCCGGACCACGAGCTCGTCGGCGTGATCCGGATGCCGGAACTGACGGTCAGCCCGCTGCGGTCGATCCTCAAGCGGATCATCGGCGCGGTCCTCGCCCTGCTCGCGACCGTCCTGATCGTCTACCTCGACCGGGACGGCTACCGCGACGCCAACGGCGACGGGCTCACCTTCCTCGACAGCCTCTATTACGCGACGGTGTCGCTGTCGACGACGGGGTACGGTGACATCGCACCCGCGACACCGTCCGCGCGGCTGGTGAACGTCCTGGTGATCACCCCGCTGCGGGTGCTTTTCCTCATCGTCCTGGTCGGTACCACCCTCGAAGTGCTCACCGAGCGCTCCCGCCAGGCTTTCAAGATCCAAAAGTGGAGGACGAAGGTGCGTGACCACACGGTCGTCGTCGGATTCGGCACGAAGGGCCGGTCGGCGGTCAACGCGCTGCTCGGGGACGAGAACGTCGAACCCGATCACATCGTCGTCGTGGACACCGACCAGCAGGCCCTCGAAGCGGCCACCTCACTCGGCCTGGTGACCGTGCACGGCTCGGCCACCCGCGCCGACGTGCTGCGCGTCGCCGGGGTCCAGCGGGCGCGTGCCGTCGTCGTCGCCCCGAACCGGGACGACACGGCCGTGCTGGTCACGCTGACCGCCCGTGAGCTGGCGCCGAAGTCGCATATCGTGGCGTCGGTGCGGGAGGCGGAGAACGTCCACCTGCTCAAGCAGTCGGGCGCGAACCAGGTCGTGGTGTCGAGTGAGACCGCCGGACGCCTGCTCGGCATGGCGACGTCGACGCCGCTGGTGGTCGACATGGTCGAGGACCTGCTCACCCCCGAGTCCGGTCTCGCGATCGCCGAACGCCCGGTGGAGCCGTCCGAAGAGGGCGGTTCGCCGCGGCATCTGCCGGACATCGTGCTGGGCGTCGTCCGCGACGGCGTCCTGTACCGCGTGGACGCGCCACAGGCGGACGCGATCGAGCCGGGGGACAAGCTGCTGTACATCCGGAAGGTGACCTCCGCGGAGACGATCGAGCGGTAGCGGGGGACCTTTGGTGACGCCTCCCGGGGCTTCTGTGTTTTGCCGCGAGGTTCTGGGAGCATGGCGTTCGTGCGTAAGCGATCGGACCCCNACGTTGGCGAACGAAGCGGAGAACCTGCCGTCGGTGTACACCAGGAACGGCGTGTTGACGTTCTCCAGATCCAGGCCGTTGGCGAAGCACGACACCGGGCCTTCACGCGCAAACGTCAGGAAACGGCGCTCGCCGGCGCCGAGAAGGTGTTGCAGTCGGCGATCCGGTTGTTGCTCGCACCCGCCCGCCACCAGGACGCGTAGTGCGCGTTCGTCCCGTGGTCCTGGCTGCGCGAAGTGTTGTCGCCGCGGGTCTCCTGGTCGTTCCAGGCCTTGTTGTACATGTCCCGGCTGATCGTGCCGCCCTGGTCGACGTGCGCGCCGAGGAACATCCCGGAGAAGCACTGTGCCTGGAGTTCCTTGCGCCGCGACATCTCCAGCCCGGCCGGGCTGTTCTGCCCGGCGTCGTAGATCTTCTGCCAGGCCGCGTCCATCAGCCCGGCGACCTCCTGCACGTGGTGCCCGTACTCGTGCGCGAAAAGGGCAAGGTAGACGCCGGGGTTGTTGCCGTACTGGTCGGTCTGAAGACCACGGAACGGCACGTAGAGGTTGTTCTCGCAGTAGTACGCCGCCGTCGCGATGCCCACCTGGATCGTGCCGCATTCGGTCTCGAAGCTGGCCCCGGTCGGGAAGTGCAGCGCGGGCGGGGTGAACGGCAGGTCGTAGGCGTCGAGGAACGGGCCCCAGGCGTTGTCGAGGCATTTGCCCGCCGCCGTGAAGAACGCCTCGGCGGCCTGCTGGCTGCTCTGCCATTGCGGCAGCGTGCAGACGCGGTTCCGCAGGCCGGCGTTGGGGTCCTGGAGGATCGGGTGGTCGCCGAGCTTGAGGATCTTCTGCGGCCCGCTCGACGAGGACGGCGCCCTGGACGGCGACGTCGGGAACGGGTTCGTCGAGGAAGACGGCGACGAAGACCCGCTCGGTGGCAGTTCCGTCCGCGACGACGTGGCCGGGAGAGTGCTGTAGCCCGCGTTCGCTACGTGATCGGAGTCGTCACGATTGAGTGAAACGATCGCGACCAGGCCGAGGACCAGTACGGCGACCGCGCCGAGGCAGATACCGATGATCGCGCCCACGGAACGGCGTGGCGGCGGAGGCGGGAAGTGGTGCGGCGCTCCGTGCCACTGGGCAGGGTGCTGGCCGTGCACCGGCGGTGGCTGGACGGCGCCGCGTGGCGGCCACTGGCCGTGGGGCGGTTGCGTCATCAAGTCGGTCCCGGTGGTTCTAGGGGCGAACCGGGGGTACCCGGCCCGATGTTCAGCATAACGAGCTAACGGTGTCCCCACCCACAGCTCGGCTGCAGAGGGTATCCAGCGTGAGGCGAGCGGTCACCCATCAGTGTCGTCCCCCCAGCTCTGGCTGGGTGTCGGACCCTCTGGAAGAGTGGGCGCAAGCAACGTGAACGGGTAAGGGGCTGTCGCATGACGGAGACCGGCGGACCGTCCGGGCCTGAAGGCACCGAGACGCCGAAGCCGCAGGCGGGGGAACCAACACAGTCGCAGGCGGGGGAACCACCACAGTCGCGGGCGGAGACACCGACACCGCCGCAGGGGGAAGTGCCGCCTTCACCGGCGCCGGAGCAGCAGTGGCAGTCCCCGTCCGGGGCGACGCCACCGCCTCCCCCGCTGCCGTCGTACCAGCCGCCGCCGCAGCAGCAGTACCCGAACTGGAAGGTCGGCCTCGGCAGGCCCGGCGTCATCCCGCTGCGCCCGCTGAACCTGACCGACATCCTCGACGGCGCGGTCACCGCCATGCGCAAGTACTGGCGCATGGTGTTCGGTGCCGCCGCGGTCACCGCCGTGCTCACCGCGGCCATCAACCTGGTCGGGCTGCTGCTGGTCGACACCACCGCCGATCTCGAACGGATGCGCGATCTCGGCCCGGCGGCCACCGATCAGGAACTGATGAACCAGATGCTCGGCGTCCTCGGCGGGACGCTGGCGTCGTCGTCCATCAGCCTGGTCGCCACCCTGCTCGGGACGACGATCCTCACCGGTTTCCTCACCGTGCTGATGGGCAAGGCCGTGCTGGGCAAGCCGGTCACCTTCAAGGAGGCGCTGCGTGAGGCGACGCCGCGGCTGCTGCCGCTGCTCGGCCTGACCGTGCTCTACACGCTGGCGATCATGGTCGCCGCGATCTTCTGCCTGCTGCCCGCGATCATCCCCTACACCTTCTGGGCGCTGGCCAGCCCGGCGTTCATCCTCGAACGCGGCACGGTGATGGAGGCGTTCCGCCGGTCGGTGAAGCTGGTGTCGGGGATGTTCTGGCGGGTCTTCGGCATCTTGCTGCTGGCCACCGTGATCTCGTCCTTCCTGGCGTCCATCATCACGATCCCGTTCAGCTTCAGTGCCTTCCTGTCCATTTTCGGCGATCTGGACCAGATGTACGTGCCGTCGACCGGTGACCTGATCCTGCAGTCGGTGGGCACGGTGATCGCGCAGACGATCGTCGGCCCGTTCACCGCGCTGGTCACCGTGATCCTCTACATCGACCAGCGGATGCGCCGCGAGGGCATGGACATCGAGCTGGCCCGCGCGGCCGGGATCGCGACGCCGCCCCCGCCGCAGGCATGGTGACGCGCTTCCTCACCGAGGTCCCGGTCGACATCGACCGGGACACCGCCCGGCTGCGTGCCGCCGAGGAGCTCTCGGGCGAGGCCTATCTGGCCGCGAGACCGAGCTGGCTGTCCGAAGCGTTCAACTGGGTGGTCGAAAAGCTGCTGGGCTTCCTCGAAACGGTCGACAGCGCGGTACCTGGCGGCATCTTCGCCGTACTGCTGCTGGTCGTCGTGCTGATCGTGGTGGTCGTGGTGATCCGGCTGAAATCCGGTCCGCTGGCGACGTCGGCGAAAGGCGGGCGAGCCGTGTTCGCCGGGCAGCGCAAGGCGTCCGGCGAACATCGCGAGGCGGCCGAGGAGGCCGCGTCGCGGGGCGACTTCGACGACGCCGTCCGTGAGCGGTTCCGTGCCGTGGTGCGGTCCTTGGAGGAGCGGGCGCTGCTGGACGAGAAGTCCGGGCGGACCGCCGACGAGGCCGCCATCGAAGCCGGACGGCTGCTGCCCGATGTCGCCGTTCCGTTGCGTGCGGGTGCCCGGTTGTTCGACGACGTCCACTACGGCGGGATCCCCGCCACGGAGGCCGGCTATCGGTCACTGTCCGAATTGGACGAAGGCTGCCGTCGTGCCAGGCCTGTCGCCTTGGCGGCCGGATGACCTCGGTTTCGCCCGACGCCCGCCGGATCTGGCGCGGGGTGCGGCTCCCGCTCGCGGTCGTGCTCCTGATCGTGCTGACCGGGACGCTGCTCGTCCTCTTCCGGGGCGACCAGACCACCGGCGCGCTCGAACCGGGTTCCTACGAGCCCACCGGCAGCCGCGCGCTGGCGACCTTGCTGGAACGGGAAGGCGTCAAGATCCCGATCGTGCGCACCGCCGCCGCGGCCAAAGGGGTCGCGAGGGGAGCGACGGTCTTGATCACCCGGCCCGAGTACGTGCCCAAGAGCGCCTTCACGGAGATCAGGCAGAACGCCGAGCACGTCGTGCTGGTGCAGCCGAGCCCTGGCACGGTCGAAGAAATCCTTCCCGGGGTGCGGGTGAACGGCCAGGCCGAGACCGAGACCCGCGCGCCCGACTGCGAGGCCAAGGATCCCGTCGCGGCGGGGAACGCGACGATGGGCGGCCTGAAGTATTCGGCCACGCAGCCGAGGGCGCAGGAATGCTACGGCGGCTCGTATCTCGAAGTCCCGGGTCCACAAGGGACGGTGACCGTGCTCGGCACGCCCGCCCCGCTGACCAACGACCGGCTGGCCGACGAGGGCAACGCGGCGCTGGCGATGCGGCTGCTCGGGAAGCACGAGCGGCTGGTCTGGTACCTGCCGACGGCCGCCGACCCGTCGCTGGAGACCGAGAAGAAGCCGCTGTCCGAGCTGATCCCGGCGGGCTGGTCGTACGCGGCGCTGCAGGCCGGGGTCGCGGTGGTGCTGCTGGCGCTGTGGCGGTCCCGGCGACTGGGGCCGGTGGTGACCGAACCGATCCCGGTCGTGGTCCGCGCGGCGGAGGCCACCGAAGGGCGGGCAAGGTTGTATCGCAAGGCGAAGGCCGCCGCGCACGCCGGGGAAACCCTGCGGGAGGCGGCTCGCGCGCGGCTCCGGCCGTTGCTGGGGCTCACCCGCGACGCCGAACCGGCCGCACTCGTGGAGTCCGTCGCCGCGCGGACCGGCCGGGCGCCCGCCGAGATCGGCGCGCTGTTGTACGGGGACCCGCCCGCCGATGACGCCGCGCTCGTGCGGCTGGCGGACGGACTCGATGTCGTGGAACGAGAGGTGGAGCGGTCTTGAGTACCGAACAGTCCAGTGTGGACGCCGCGGCCGACGCGCGCGCGGCGCTGATCGCGCTGCGTACCGAGGTCGGAAAAGCCGTGGTGGGCAACGACGCGGCCGTCACCGGGCTCATCATCGCGTTGCTGTGCCGGGGACATGTGCTGCTCGAAGGCGTCCCCGGCGTGGCGAAGACCCTGCTGGTGCGGGCGTTGGCGGCCGCGCTGGACCTGGAGACGACCCGGGTGCAGTTCACGCCGGACCTCATGCCGGGCGACATCACCGGTTCGATCGTGTACGACGCGCACAGCGGCGAGTTCTCGTTCCGCGAGGGCCCGGTGTTCACGAACCTGTTGCTGGCCGACGAGATCAACCGCACCCCGCCGAAAACACAGTCTTCGCTGCTGGAGGCGATGGAGGAGCGTCAGGTCTCCAGCGACGGCAAGACGCGGCCGCTGCCCGACCCGTTCATCGTCATCGCGACGCAGAACCCGGTCGAATACGAGGGCACGTACCCGCTGCCCGAGGCGCAGCTGGACCGGTTCCTGCTGAAGCTGACCATGCCGATGCCGTCCCGTGAGGACGAATTCGGCATTCTTTCCCGGCACGCGCAGGGTTTCGACCCGCGGGACCTGTCCGCGGCGGGGGTCACCCCGGTCGCCGGGATCGCCCAGCTCGACGCCGCGCGGCGCGCGGTCGCCGGGGTCACCGTGCGCCCCGAAGTGCTCGCCTACATCGTCGACGTCTGCCGGGCGACGCGGTCGCTGCCGTCCGTGCGGCTCGGCGTCTCCCCGCGTGGCGCGACGGCGCTGCTTGCCGCCACCCGGGCGTGGGCGTGGCTCGCGGGCCGTGACTACGCCACCCCGGACGACGTCAAAGCCTTGGCCCGCCCGGCTTTGCGGCACCGTCTCGACCTGCGGCCCGAGGCCGAGCTCGAAGGCGCGACCGCCGACGGCGTGCTGGACCGTGTCCTCGCGTCCGTGCCCGTTCCGCGCTGATGGCCGTCACCGGGCGGCTTGGGCTACTGGCGCTCCTCGCGGCGCCGGTGGTCGGTTTCCTGCTGCCCTCGTCGGCCGGGATCGGGCTGGCCGCCGCGGTACTGCTTTTGTTGGTGGTGCTGGATCTCCTGCTCGCCGGGAGTGTGCGCCGGTTGGAATTCGCGCGCTCCGGCGCGACGTCGGTGCGGCTGGGGGAGGCGTGCGAGGTCACGCTCACGGTGGCCAACCCCGGCGGCCGTCCGGTGCGCGCGTGGCTCCGGGACGCCTGGCCGCCCAGCGCCGGCGCGGAAGACCGGCACCGGCTGACGTTGCCCCCTGGCGAACGCCGCGTCGTGACCACGCGGCTCCTGCCGACCCGGCGCGGTGACCGGATCGCCGCCAGGGTGACCGTCCGGTCGATCGGGCCGCTGGGGCTCGCCGCGCGACAGGGTTCGCATGACGTGCCGTGGACCGTGCGGGTGCTGCCGCCGTTCCACAGCCGTAAGCATCTGCCTTCGCGGCTCGCGCGACTGCAGCAGCTCGACGGCCGCAACGCGGTGCTGATCCGGGGCCAGGGCACCGAATTCGACTCCCTGCGCGAGTATGTGATCGGCGACGACGTCCGGTCGATCGACTGGCGGGCTTCGGCGCGCGCGTCCGACGTCATGGTGCGGACCTGGCGCCCCGAACGCGATCGGCACGTGGTGCTGGTGCTCGACACCGGCCGCGTTTCGGCGGGCCGGGTCGGGGACGCGCCCCGGCTCGACGCGGCGATGGACGCGGCCCTGCTGCTGGCCGTGCTCGCCGCTCGGGCGGGTGACCGCGTCGACCTCCTCGCCTACGACCGGCAGGTCCACGCCGCGGTCCAGGGATCGACGGAGTTGTTGCCCGCCTTGGTGAACGCGATGGCGCCGCTCGAATCGTCGCTGGTCGAGACCGACGCGCGGGGGATGGTCGCGGAGGTGCTGCGGCGGACCCGGCGGCGCGCGCTGGTCGTCCTGCTGACCGGGCTGGACGCGGCACCGCTGGAAGAAGGCCTGTTCCCGGTGTTGTCGAAGCTGACCTCACGGCACCGGCTGATGATCGCTTCGGTGGCGGACCCGCGGGTCGCCGAGATGGCGGCGGGCCGTGGCGACGCGGAAGCCGTCTACGACGCGGCCGCGGCCGAGCGGGTGCTGGCCGAACGGCGCCAGGTCACCGCGCGGCTGGCGCGGCACGGAGTCGAGGTCGTCGACGCCGTGCCCGAGGAGCTGCCGCCGCGGCTGGCGGACCGGTATCTCGCGTTGAAGGCGGCCGGACGACTGTGATGTCGAGAGCCGTGGACCGGCTCCGACCCCCTGGTGAACCGATCACCAGGAGGAACCGATGGATTTCGACCGGCACTGCGCGGAGATCGTCACCCAGGCCGAGCTGCTCGCGACCGAACTGGCCGACGCCGACCTGACGACGCCCGTGCCGTCCTGTCCAGGCTGGACGCTGGGCGCGCTGGTGCGGCATCTCGGCGCCGGGCACCGATGGGCGGACGAGATCGTCCGGAGCCGGGCGACCGCGCCGGTGCCCGACGACCAGGTGCGCCGGGTGGACGGCGACGATTCCGGACGGCTGCCCGGGTCTTGGCTGGTGGACGGTGCTTCCCGGCTGGCGTCGGCACTGCGGGAAGCGGGACCGGACGCCGAGGTCTGGGTGCCGTTCCACTACCGGAACGCGTCGTTCTACGCGCGCCGCTTCACGCATGAGACGCTCGTCCATCGCGCTGACGCGACCTTGGCCGTGGGGCTGGAGTTCCGCGCCGCGCCCGACGTCGTGTTCGACGCGATCGACGAGTGGATGGAACTCGAAGCGCTGCCACCGCACTTCGAGTTCAGGCCGGAGAAGCGGGAAATCCTGGGGGCGGGCCGGTCGGTGGGTTTCGAGTCGGGGGAGCACGCTTGGTTCCTCGACCTCGACGGCTCGGCGGTCACCTGGGAGCGGGGGCGGCGAGGTGCCGCGGTGACCGTGCGCGGCTCGCTGACGGATCTGGTGCTGACGCTTTACCAGCGCAGGGAAGCCGGGGACGTCGTCGGCGATCTTGAGCTGTTCAAGCTGTGGCGGACCCACGTGCGGTTCGGCTGAACCCGATGGAGTGGCGCCGGTTGGCGAAGGCGGTCGCGGGCGGTTAGCTCGGAGGAGATCCGGACCGACACGATTGGGGCCCAGGCTTGCGCAGGTTCGTACTGTTCTTCGCGGTGGTTTCGGTGATGCTGTCCGGGGCGCCCGCTTCCGCGCAGCCCGCCGGGACACCGGTCTACCTCGCCGACGGGGGCGGCACCATCTCCTTGGCCGCGGCCGACGGCAAGCTCGCCCTCGCCGACGCCAAGGACGCCAACGCGCACTGGGTGTACGACAAGGCCGCGCTTTCCTACAAGCATGTCGCAAGTGGACAGTGCCTGGCGGCGATCAGCCCCGTCGACGGGGTCGGCGTCAAACTCGTCGCGTGCGACGGCAAGGACCGTCACCAGCAATGGCGTCGCAACGCCGGGCTGCCCGGGCTGGTGCTGCTGGCGAACGTGGCGACGGCTCGGTGCCTGACCGCGGAGGCACCGGTCGTCGGGGCTCGGCTGTACCAGGAGGTCTGTTCGCTGTCCGGACTTTCCAACACCTGGGCGGCCGGCGTGCGGACGCTCGCGATCCTGTCGGGGAACGGGCAGCGGCTGTCGACGAAGACGCCCGGTCAGCCGTTCGTGGTACGCGTGGTCGGAGAGAACGGCCAGCCCGCGGCCGACGTGCCGGTGAACTTCTTCGTCCGCGCGGCACGGCCTAAGAACGTGCTGGTCTTCGAAGGCGGTGCCGAGACGGCGACCGCGAAGACCGGGGCCGACGGCTCGGCGGCGAGCCCGAAGATCGTCCTGACCGAACCCGGCGAGTTCGAGATCCGGTTCGCGGGCAGCGCGAGCCTGGAGGACGGGAACAGCATCACCTTCGAGGGTAGTTGCAGCTGCTAAGCAAGTGGCAGCAAAGGTCCCTTGCTCCTTTTTCCCAGGTCAGCCCGCTTCCGGCCGGGCGTCTCCAGCGTATCGCCAGTCGACGTCGCCCACTTCGCCCGCTTTCGCGGCCCTGCGCCCGACGACGAACACGTAAAGCAGGAACGCGACCTCCGCGACTACACCGATTCCGATGCGCGCCCAGGTCGGCAGGCCCGACGGGGTCACGAAACCCTCGATCACGCCGGAGATCAGCAGCACCACGGTCAGCCCCAGCGCCATCACCACGACCGAGCGACCCTGTTCGCCGAGCGCCGCCGTCCGGGAACGGCGTCCCGGGTCGATGACCGTCCAGCCGAGCTTCAGCCCCGTCCCGGCGGCGACGAACACCGCGGTCAGCTCCAGCAGGCCGTGCGGCAGGATCAGGCCGAAGAACACGTCGAGCCGCCCGGCCGAGGACATCAGGGCGGCGCCGATCGCGAGGTTCAGCGAGTTCGCCCAGAGCGCGTAGATCACCGGGACACCCAGCACCACGCCGAGGAACAGGCAGGTCGCGGCCACCCACGCGTTGTTGGTCCAGACGCGTGCGGCGAAGGAGCCCGCGGGATCGGACGAGTAGTACGTCTCGTACTTCCCGCCCGGCGCGGTCAGGTCCTTGAACTCCTCGGGCGAGGCCAGCGACGCGAGCACCTGCGGGTCACCGGCGATCCACACCGCCGCGATCGCCATCACCGCGATCGACGCCGCCGCCGACGCCAGCCACCAGCGCCGGCTCAGGTACAGCGCCGCCGGGAACCGCTGGGTGAAGAAGAGGCCGATCTCGCGCCAGGCGGGGCTGTGCGAACCGGTGACGGCCGAGCGGGCCTTCGCGACCAGGCCGGACAACTGCGCGACGAGCACGGGATCGGGCGCGACCGAGCGGATGATCGACAGATGCGTCGCGACGCGCTGGTACAGCGTCACCAGCTCGTCGGCGTCCGGGCCGCTGAGTTTCCCGGCGCGGCCCACGAGGTCACGCAGCCGGTTCCATTCGGCCTGATGCGCGGCGACGAACACGTCCACGTCCAACTCGGAGCCCTCCCGGCGATCGTCCTTGGTCGCCCAGCCTATTCGTCACTACGCTTGCCCGGTGGAACAAGAGTCCGAACTCGTCACCGGCGAGGCCGTCGTCCTGGACGTCCGCGCGGCGAAACTGGCCAGCCGCGGGCTCGCCATGATGCTCGACGTCGTCCTCCAGCTCATCGCCCTGTTCGTCGCGATGCTGGTGCTGAGCCAGGTCGCCGCGTTCGGTGACGAAGCGCTGGCGCTGACCCTGTTCCTGGTGACCGTCGTGCTGATCATGGTCGGCTACCCGGTGATCTTCGAGACGCTGACCCGCGGCCGCACCCTCGGGAAGATGGCGCTCGGTCTGCGGGTGGTCCGCACCGACGGCGGTCCGGTGCGGTTCCGGCACGCGCTGGTCCGCGGGCTCGCCGGGTTCTTCATCGATTTCTGGGCGCTGGGGATGCTCGGCGTCGTGGCGGTGGTCACGTCGCTGCTGTCGCCCAACGGCCGCCGCGTCGGCGACTATCTCGCCGGCACGCTGGTGGTCCGGGAACGCATGCCCGCCGCCAGGACGCCGTACGTCGGGATGCCGCCGCAGCTGGCGTACTGGGCCTCGCAGCTGGACTTGACCCGGCTTTCGAACGACCTCGCGCTGGCCGTCCGGCAGTACCTGAGCAGGACGAGCGAGCTTCGCCCCGAAGCGGTCGAAGCGCTCGGGTACGGGCTCGCGCAGCAGGTCGCGGAGGCGATCGGGGCGCCGGTGCCGCCAGGGGTGCCGTCCTGGGCGTATCTGTCGGCCGTGCTGGCCGAGCGACGGCGGCGGGACCAGGCGAAGCTGCGACCGGCGGTGCAGTACGGGCAGCCGGCGCCTTCCGCGCCGGGATATCCCGCCGCGCCTGGGCAGCAGGCCTATCCTCAGGCGACCGCGCCGGTCGTCCAGCCGGAATCTCCCTCAGCGCCGGTTCCGGAGAACCCCTTCGCGCCGCCGGGCAGGCAGATGAACGCCTGCGAGTACTTGATGAACATGGTCTTGCGCGCGAAGAAGTANGCGCGCGAGGTTGCACGGCTGGTTCGGCAGGCCGACTTGGGAATCGAGCCACAGCGGGTTGTCCGCCAGCTTGTGGTGCGGTCGCGGCCCGGACGGCGCGCGGCTGGCAGACGTCTCGCGGGTCGAGCCCGCCGACGTCTCGCGTGAAGCGGTCGAATCGCGCGAACGGGTGCTCGTCGTCGACGTGTCGCTGGACGTGGTGGTCGTCGTGTAGTCCGAAGAGGAGGTCGTCGGATAGCTCGAGTATCCGACATCAGCGACGTGCTTCGAGCCGCCGTTGGCGATGGTGACCACCATGAGCAGCCCGCCCATCAACGCCATCAACGCCACGATCGCGACCGCCGCGATGACCCCGCCGTTCGACTTCTTGGCTTGGTATCCCCCGTAGGGCGCGAACGCGGGCTGCGCGAAACGCGGACCGTACGGAAGCTGCGGCGGGCCGACGGCTCCGGGCCGGAACGGGACCGGCGCGCCGATCCGCGGCGGCGGCAGCGGGGCCGCGCCCGGCGGGGGCAGCGGCATGCCGCCACTCGGCGGCCCGGGCCGGATCGGCGTCGGCCGCGAAATCGGCGGCCGAGGGCGACCGGGCGGGACGGGCCCCGGCCGGTTCGGCGGAGGCATCGGCGGGCCACCGCGCGGCGGCAGCGGACGCGCTCCCGGCGGCGGGAGCGGACGGCCACCCCGCGGCGGCTGCCCGGGTGGTGACGGTGGCGGAGTCGGCCGGCGTCGCGGATCAGGCGGGCCGGGCGGCTGCTGGTTCATCGAGTGGATCCCCCATGCGATTCGGCAACGCCGTTCGCCCAGGTGGCGGATTCGGCGTTTCGGCGGTCAGCATAGATCGGCTGCCCTAGAGTGTGTGGCTGTGTTGACGAAATGGGGGACGGCGGTCGTGGCCGTCGCGGCGAGCACGGCCTTGATGGCCCCGCCGTCGGATACAAACGTTCCGGAGGCGCCCGCGGCGGGCCCTTCGCTGACGAACGCGCCGCAATTGCCGAAGCCGCCGCCGATCGGCGCGCGCGGTCAGCTCGGGCTGCTCCAGCCGCCGAGCGGCGCGGCCGCGAACGTCGCGGTGAAGGTGGAACGCGACGGTTCGTTGTCGATCACCGAGCAGGTGACCGTCCCGGGTGGACAGCACCTCGTACGCCGGATTCCCTTGAAGGTTCCCGCCGGAGAAGAGCAGGACCGCGTGTACGTCGTCCGTGACGTCTCGGTCGAGGGCACGGGCAAGGCGGAGCCGAACGGCGAACAGCTGGTCGCCACCTTCGACGGCGGCGCGGCCACCCTCAAGTACAAAGTGGACGGGGCGGTCGCGGACGTCAACGGCGCGCAGCAGGTCCGCTGGCAGGTCGCGAGCGGCTGGGACGGCGAGCTGTCCCGGGTGTCCGCATCGTTCAGCGCGCCGACGCGTGAAATGCCCACAGTGGACTGTTTCGCCGGTCCGCTCGGTTCGGACAGGCAGTGTTCGCTCGCGGAGACCGACCACAGCGGCGTCGTCCGCGTCGAACAGGACAAACTCCCGGCGGGTGAACGGGTCGACCTCGCCGTTCAGCTCCCGGCGGGCACGGTGCCCGCGAACGCGCGGTTCGAGCAGATCGCCACGGTCGGCGGCGCGTTCGCCCTCACCGCCCTCGCCGGCCTCGGTTTCGGGGCGCTGGCGCTGATCCTGGTGCTCGGCGCGCTCGCCATCTGGCTGCTGCGCCGCCGCGACAAGGGCGCGCTCACCGCGGGCACCGGTCCGGTCGACGTCCTCATGCGAGAAGGCGACCGGGTCTCGTTCGCCTCGCCGGACGGTGTCCTGCCGGGACAGGTCGGCACGGTCGTCGACGAGACGGTCGACGTCGTGGACGTCAGCGGCACGGTGGTCGACCTCGCGGTCCGCAACTACCTGTGGATCGCCGAGGTCCGCGGCGCGGGCACGGTCGACTGGCGGATCGCGCGCCGCAACGCGCCGGACGAGCACCTCGCCGCCTTCGAACGCGAGATCTACACCGCGATCCTGCCCGACGGCACCGATTCCGTGCTGCTGTCGGAACTCCGCGACCGCGGCACCGTCGATCTCCGTGTCGCGGGCGAGGCGATGTACGCCGACGTAGTGCGCAAGGGCTGGTTCTCGCGCCGCCCGGACAAGGGCAAGAGCAAACTCACGTGGGCGGGCATCGGCCTGATCGCGCTCGGCCTCGTGGGCACCGCCGTCCTGACCTTCACCATCGGGCACGCGCTGCTCGGCGTCGCGGCCGTGCTCGCCGGGGTCGCCGCGCTGCTGGGCGCTTCGTGGGTGCCGCCGCGGACCTCGCGCGGCAGGCGCCTGGTCGGCCAGGTGCGCGGGCTGCTCGAATACCTGCACACCGTCAAGGTCGCCGACATTCCGGTGGGGGACCGGGAAATGGTGTTCTCCCGGTCGCTGCCGTACGCCATCGTGCTCGGTGACGTCGAGCGCTGGCTCCGGACGTTCGAGGGGCTGGACCCGTCGGCGGACGGTTCGGCCGGGCTGTACTGGTTCGGCGGCCTCGAAGGCGATCGGGATCTGCGCCGGTTCGCCGCGCACCTTCCGTCGTTCCTGTCCGCTTTGGACGGTCTGCTCGCCGAATCCGGGCACCTGCGCTCGCTCCGCCCCGAACCGGTCCCCGCCTGACGTGAACCCGCGCAACTACCGCATTCAGAGGACTAAATGCGTGGGGTTGGCGGTGCTCCTGGTCGTGCTGGGCGCGGCACCGGCGGGAGCACAAGGCGAACCGCAGCTGCCCTCGCTGCCGAACAGCGCGGAGATCTCGCTCAAGGTGGAGCGTGACGGAGCGCTTTCGGTCGTCGAGGCGGTGTCCGTGCCGAGCGAGGCGACGATGACCCGCCGGATCCCGCTCCGCACGGCGGCCCCGCACGACCGTGACCGGATCATCGGCATCCGTGACGTCGTCATCGAGGGCGCGGGCAACGCCGAGCTGACCGACGAAGAGTTCACCGTCAAGCTCAAGGGCGGAACCTCGGTCGTCCGGTACACAGTGGACGGTGCGGTCTCCGAAGCCGACGGCCTGACCCGGGTGAGCTGGCGGCTCGCGGGCGGCTGGGACTCCCGGCTCGAACTCGTGCGAGCGAGCTTCGCCGCGCCGTCCGTCCCGAACGCGGTCACCTGTCACGCCGGGCCCGAGGGGTCTCGCGCGCGCTGCGGCACCGCCCAGATCGCGCATTCCGGGCTGACCAGGTTCAGCCAGCAGAACCTCGTGGCCGGGCAGCGGATGGAGATCTCGGTCGAACTGCCCGGCGGGACCGTCCCGGCGAACGCGCGCCTGGAGCCGTCGAAGACCTTCGCCGGCGCGTTCGTGCTCACCGCTCCGGTCGGCTGGGCTTGGTTCGGCTTCGCGCTCGCGCTGATCGCGGCCGCGGTGGCGTTGACCCTGCTGAGGAGGCGGGACGAGCACCCTGGCGACGCGCTCCCGGTCCGGCTGCTCACCGGGAAGGACGACCAGGCCGCGTTCGCCTCGCCAGACGGCGTGCTGCCCGGACAGGTCGGGACCGTGCTCACGGGTCGCGCCGACGCCGTCGACCTGGCCGCGACGGTCGTCGACCTCGCCGTCCGGAACTACCTCTGGGTGAGCGAGGAGCCCGGTGAACTGACCGGCTGGCGGCTCGTCCGCCGCAACCCGCCGGACGACCAGCTGACCGCCTACGAACGCGCCGTCTTCGACGCGCTGCTGCCCGGCGAACGCGAGTCCGTGCTGCTGTCGGAGATCCAGTCGGCGCGGATCGGGATCGAAACGGTGCGGGACACGCTGGACGACAGCGTCGTCGAACGCCGCTGGTACTCGCGGCTGCCCGGCAGGCTGACCCGCGCCGGCCTGCGGATCTGCTTCTACGGTCTGTTCCTCACCGTCCTGCTGGCCTTGACCGTCGGCTACGCCCAGCTCGGGGTGATCGTCATCGCCGCGGGCGCGGTACTCGCCGTCGCCGGCCGGTGGCTGCCGGTGCGCACCGGCGCCGGTGTCGCGCTGCACCGGCGGCTGCTCGGCGTCCGTGACGCGCTGCTGGCGACCGAGGCGACGGCCGTTCCGAAGCTCGAACGCGAGGTGCTGCTTTCCCGGGCGCTGCCCTACGCGCTCGCTCTCGGCGAACAAGAACAGTGGGTCTCCGGATTCGCCGCGCTCAAGGGGCCGCCCAAGATCTACTGGTACGGCAAGGAAGACGGCGATGAAGTCCCGATCGCGCGGGTGAGCGACTTCACCGCCGCACTAGTGGGAACCTTCGCCGCGACCCGCCAGGGTCGTCGCCTGGAGGCCTGAGTAGCCCGTAGGGTGGTGCGCATGGCCGATCCCGAGCTTGTCCGATTCACCCTCGACAACGGTCTGCGCGTGGTGCTCGCGCCCGACGCGACCGCTCCGGTGGTGGGTGTCAGCGTCCACTACGACGTGGGCTTCCGTTCCGAGCCCGAAGGGCGCACCGGTTTCGCGCACCTCTTCGAGCATTTGATGTTCCAGGGGAGCGAGAGCCTGGAGAAGCTCGCGCACTTCCGGTACGTCCAGTCGAGTGGTGGCAGCTTCAACGGCTCCACCCATCCGGACTACACGGACTACTTCGAGGTCCTCCCCGCCGCGGCTCTCGAGCGCGCACTGTTCCTCGAAGCGGACAGGATGCGGGCGCCGAAGCTGACGCGGGAGAACCTGGCCAACCAGATCGACGTGGTCAAGGAGGAGATCCGCCTCAACGTGCTGAACCGGCCGTACGGCGGGTTCCCGTGGATCCTGCTCCCGCCGGTGCTGTACTCCACGTTCCCCAACGCGCACAACGGTTACGGCGGTTTCGAGGATCTCGAACAGGCCACCCTCGACGACTGCGCGGCCTTCTTCGACACCTACTACTCGCCCGCCAACGCGGTGCTGACCGTCGCCGGTGACTTCACCGTCGAGGAGGCCCGCGAGCTGATCGAGAAGCACTTCGGCGACGTGCCGCACCGGCCCGCGCCGGAGCGTCCGTCGTTCGCCGAGCCCGCCCCCGAGGGAGAGCTGCGCGGCGAGCACGTGGACCCGCACGCCCCGCTGCCCGCGGTCGGCGTCGGCTATCGCATGCCGGATCCGATCAACGACCTCGACGGCTACCTGGCGAACCTCGTGCTCGCCGGCGTGCTGACCGACGGCGACGGCTCCCGCCTGCAGCAGCGCCTGGTGCACCGCGAGCCGCTGGTCGTCGACATCGGCGCGGGTGCCGGGCTGTTCGGGCCCTTCGAGGCCCGCGACCCGGACACGTTCACCATCACCGCGATCCACCCGCACGAGGTGAGCACCGATCAGGTCCTCGCCGCGCTGGACGAGGAGCTGGAGAAGCTGGCGGCCACGCCGCCGGAGGACCACGAACTGAAGAAGGTCACCGCGCGCTGGGCCGCGAGCCTGCACTCCGAGCACGACAAGCTGGTGTCCCGCACGCTGGCCCTCGGCTCGTTCGAGCTGCTGTACGGCGACGCGTCGCTGGTGTACCGGCTCGCCGAGAAGATGTCGGCGGTCACCGCGGAAGCCGTTTCGGCGGCGGCGAAGGCACTGCGGCCGGACTCGCGCGCCGTCCTCGTCATCCGCCCCGGCAGTGGATCTTCAGACCAGGAAGGTACCGAGCAGTGAGCGCACCGCACCGCACCGCCGAGGAGATCGGCCGCACGGCCACCGGGCCTCGGCCGGTCCCGCCGCTGGGGACACAGCGCGCCGTCGCCGATCTGTCCCATGTGGACACCACGCTGAGCAACGGGTTGCGGGTGCTCGCCGTCCGCAAGCCCACCGTGCCGCTGGTCGAGCTGCGCGTCTGGATCCCGTTCGCCGGTGACGACAAGTCGCACCCGGCCACCGCCGAGGTGCTGGCCGAAACCCTGCTGACCGGTACCGCCCGCCGCGACCGCATCGAGATCGACGCGGATCTGGCGCTGATCGGCGGTGACCTCGCGTCCGGCGTCGACCCGGAGCGCCTGGTCATCACCGGTACCTCGCTGGCCGACGGCCTGCCGACGATGCTCGACGTTCTCGCCGACGCGCTCACCGGCGCCTCGTACGCGGACGCCGAGGTCGAGCGGGAACGCGAGCGGCTCATCGAGCGGATCGCCGTCTCCCGCACCCAGCCGAGGACGATCGCCCGCGAGGCGCTGCAGAAGCACCGTTACGGTGACCACCCCGCGGTGCGCGAGGTCCCGCAGGCCGACGATGTGGCTGCCGTCGCGCCCGATCGCGTTCGCGCGCTGCACCGGGCTTCGGTGCTGCCGCGGGGGTCCGTGCTGGTGATCGTCGGGGACATCGACCCGGAGACCGTCATCGGCGACCTGGAGAAGGCGTTCGGCGGCTGGGCTTCGGACCGCTCCGCCGTCCGCCTGCCCGCGCTGCCCGAGCTCGCCGGCGGCAATGTCCTGCTGGTGCCGCGGGCCGGTGCCGTGCAGTCGCAGATCAGGCTGTCCGCGCAGACCGTGTCGCGCACGGACCCGCGGTACCCGGCGCTGCAGCTGGCGAACCTCGTGTACGGCGGGTACTTCTCGTCGCGGCTGGTCGAGAACATCCGTGAGGACAAGGGTTACACCTACAGCGCGCACTCCGGATTCGAGTTCACCGACCAGACCGCCGTGGTGAACGTCGACGCGGACACCGCGACCGACGCGACCGCGGCCGCGCTCATGGAGACGCGGTACGAGCTGGCCAGGCTCGGTCTCGTGCCGCCGTCCGCCGACGAGGTCGAGTCGGTGCGGCAGTACGCGATCGGTTCGCTGGTCACGGCGGCGTCGTCGCAAGGAGGCCTGGCCGCGCAGCTGTCCGCGCTCGCCGCCACCGGCCTGGGCGTCGAATGGCTCGCCGGGCATCCGGAGCGCCTCGCCGCGGTCACCGCCGAAGAAGTGGCGAACGCGGCGCTGGAGTTCTTCGCGCCCAAGCGGTTCACCGGTGTCGTCGTCGGCGACGCCGATGTCCTCGCGCCGAAGCTGACGGCGCTGGGCGACGTGACCGTCGGGGAGCCCTCCTGATGGAGACGCCGTTCGGGTTGGGGGCGCTCCCGACGCTTTCGCGCTCCACGGCGGACCGTCAGGAATCCTTGCGCACCAACCCGGACAGGCTCGCCGAGCGCTGGCCGAACGCCAGGATCGTGTTGCTCGACGAGCACGCGCGCACCCCGGTGGTGGAGGGTTCCGGCACGCTCGCGACCCGCAAGTCGCAGGACTTCGGCACCGAGCCGCCCGCGGACGCGGTCTTCCTGGGGGAGTGGCAGGGCGCCGACTACTGGTCGATGCCCGGCCGCCCCGCCGGGGAGACCGAGACCGTCGAAATGGCGGGCAGCTGGGGCGTCGTCGAACAGGTCCAGCGCCGCGACGGCGAGATCTGGGTCGACCTGCGCGGCTACGGCGACCTGCTCGACGACACGTCGGCCGGGCTGTTCACCACCGCGCAGGCGCTGCAGGCGTGGCGGCTGCAGGCGAAGTTCTGCACGCGCTGCGGCAGCCCGACCGAGCTGATCCAGCTGGGCTGGGCCAGCAAGTGCACCGGCTGCGGCCGCGAGGAGTACCCGCGCACCGACCCGGCGGTGATCTGCCTCGTGCACGACGACGCCGGCGTCAACGGCGAGCACGTCCTGCTGGCGCGGCAGCCGATCTGGCCGCCGGACCGGTACTCGATCCTCGCCGGTTTCGTCGAGGCTGGGGAGTCGCTCGAAGGGTGTGTCGAGCGGGAGATCCGCGAAGAGGTCGGCGTCGAGGTGCGCGATGTGCGCTATCTCGGCAGTCAGCCGTGGCCGTTCCCGCGGTCGATCATGCTCGGCTTCACCGCGCGGGCCGACATCTCTTCGACGATCGTGCCCGCGGAGGGCGAGATCGAAGAGGCGTTCTGGGTTTCGCGCGAGGAGGTGCGGGCGGCTTTCGCGAACAGTCAGCTGCGGAACGCGGGCGCCGTGCCGACGCCGATCGCCGGCGGCACCCGGCAGCTGGTGCTGCCGGGCAACTCGTCGATCGCGCGCGTGATGCTGGCTGCTTGGGCCGGGGTCTAGAAGGCTGGCGGGGTAGCAAGGGACCTTTGCTCTCGTGCCGGGAGTGGGGTCGTTGAGCCAGCGTGTGTAGGCAGTTCCTTGGATTCCGGTTGCGGTTGATCCCACGGACTGCGCCCAATGTGGCATCGGAGACGCTCGGTGTCCCCCATGCCACATTGGGGACACCGAGCCCTATCGCCCCTGCCTCCATGCGGAACTGCCTATATAGGTATGAACCGCAGATCTGGTCGCGTGGTGTGTCCCTCGCGGACACGCCGTTTCCTCCGCACTCGACCGCCTGCACACTGGTGGGTCGCCACGTTTGCCTCACCCGCACCAGCAGCCACAACGACTGCGCGTGAAGGCCCCCTTCCCTCGGCTCAGCCGAGAAAACTCGACCTTCACACCTTGCCGAGTACATGAAGGGGGCCTTCACGTACTCAGGCGGGTAGATCACGCGATCGCGTTGTTGACGGCGGTGACGGTCTCGGCGGGATCGTCGACCGTGAGCACGAGCCGGTTGAAGTCCTCGGCCTCGTCGAGGGTGATGACGACCGTGCGGTCGAACCCGGAGACGTTCCAGAACTGCCGGTCGCCGTCGGCGTGAAAGGTGCCGGAGAGTTTGCCGGGGATCCGGAGACCCGGNCAGAACTGCCGGTCGCCGTCGGCGTGAAAGGTGCCGGAGAGTTTGCCGGGGATCCGGAGACCCGGCCCGCGCCAGCCCTTCGGCTCGTCGCGCATCCCCGGGTCGTGTGTCGCGCCGCGTACGTGGGCGAGCGGGAATTCGAGCCGTCGGGTGAATGACCAGACCTTGTCGATCCCCACGGGTTCGACCACGAGCCGGTCGCCGCTGATGGTGACCCGGTTGTTGCTCATGTCTTTTCTCCTTCGTCGTCGATGTCCTGCACACGGGCGCGGGCCAGCAGCCGTCGTCCCAGCTGGTCGGGTGTCGTCCCGAGGTCCTGGATGACGGCCTGGGCCCGGGCGCGCAGCCGCTCGTCGGTGGGCGCCAGTTCGAGCAGCGCGACCAGCAGGATGTCGAGCTGCTCGTCGCGGTCCGCGGTGACGTGTTCCAGCACCCGGGCGAACAAGCCGTGCTTGCTGCCGAACGCGCCGTACAGGCTTCCCCGGTGGACACCCGTCGCCTCGACGAGGTGATCGACCGAAGTCGCGTTGTATCCCCGCTGCCGGAAGACCGCCGCCGCGGCTTCGATCGCTGTCGTCTCGTCGAACTGGCGTGGTCGGGCCATGGGTTTGAGAATAGTCATTCAAGAATGACCAGTCAAGAACTCCTGGCGAAGGTTGGTGATTCGCCCTCAAGGCGGTGACGTGTCCGCTATTCTCCTGCTGTCCGTTTCCAGGACCATCGAGTTAGGACACTGGGGAAAACATGAAGAACACCTTGCGGCGGTTCGCCGTCGCCGGAGCCGCTGTCGCGGCCTTCGCCTCGATCGGCGCCGTGACCGCGGGAGCGGCGCAGGCCTCGGACTACGAGTACTTCGGTTCGTACAGCCAGGAGGACTGCGGAATCACCGGCCACCACGGCCAGATCGCCGGGGACTGGAACGGGTGGATGTGCTACCCCTCGCCCACGTTCCCCTGGGTGTACGACCTGTACGTGCAGCCCAACTTCTGATCCACCACCGCGTCGCCGAAGGGCCGCTCGGGAGGCTTCGAACCTCCTGAGCGGCCCTTTGTCGTCACTCCCAGGCAAGTCCGCCACGCGAGCACCCTCCGCGCCGGTGCATGTACCCACTGTGCGGAACACGCCAAGCGTTACCTCCCCGTTTCCCTGCGCCGTTGACGGCTGTGGCTCGGCTCACTACAGTCCCCGGAAACCGTCTGTAAAGTTTCCTAACGAACTCGGGAGCGAGCCAAGTGCGAGCCGGCAGTCCGCGAATGCTGCGCGAGATCAACGATCGCGCGGCCATCGAGGTCCTCCTCAGGGACGGTCCTCTGACGCGTTCCGAGCTCGAGGTCGCCATCGGCCTGTCGAAGCCCGCGACGGCGCAGTTGCTCACTCGGCTCGAACAGGACGACGTCGTCACCAAGGCGGGCGTCCGCGGCGGGGGCCGCGGCCCGAGGGCGCAGCTTTGGCAGGTCAACGGTGGTGTCGCCTACGTCGCGGCCGTGGACCTGACTCCGCGGCAGGCCGACTTCGTGGTCGCCGACGTGTCGGGCGCGGTGCTCGCCGAGTACCAGGTCCCGCTGCCGGTCCACGAGGGCGCGGACGTCGTCGGCACGTTCGGCGCGGCGCTCACCCACGTCGCGAACAGCGCCGGTCTCGCCGCCACCGATCTCCGCCACGTCGTCATCGGCGCCCAAGGTGCCTTCGATCCCCGCACCGGCTTGCTCTCCTCGGCGCCCCACATCCCCGGCTGGCTCGGTTTCGACGTGCCGCGCAGGCTCAGCCGCGAGCTCGGCGTCGAGGTCACCATCGAGAACGACGTCAACCTCGTCGCGATCGTCGAGATGACCGTCGGCCAGGCCGTCGGGCTCGACGACTTCGTGATGATCTGGCTCAGCGACGGCGTCGGCGGCGCGGTGGTGGTCGGCCGCAGGCTGTTGCGCGGCGCGACCGGCGGTGGTGGCGAGATCGACTGGATGCGCGTTCCCGATCCGGTTTCCGTTGCCACGCCAAGGGAGAAGCCTCGCGCGGGAGATCGTTTCGGTGATCTCGTCGCCTCTCCGGCCGTCGTCGAGCTGGCCGCCGCGCACGGCATCGTGGCCGAAACCGGCGCGGACGCCGTCGCCAAGGCTCGGGAAAGCCACAACGAAGCCTTCCTCGACGACCTCGCCCGCCGTGTCGCGGGCGGAGCAGCAGGCCTGATCGCGGTCGTCGACCCCGAACTCGTGCTGCTTTCCGGCGACACCAGCCGGGCCGGTGGCGACGAATTCGCCGCACTGGTCGCGCGAAGGCTGCACGAACTGGTCCTGCCCCGCACCCCCGTCGGGGTGGCTTCGGTGCAGGGCAACGCGGTCCGCGCGGGCGCGCTCCAATCGGCGCTCGCCACCGTCCGACGGGACGTCTTCGGCGTCAACACCCCTTCGCTCCTCGGGCCCGGGCGGTCCGGGGCGGGAGAGCCAAATCCGATCGTGGCGATCCCGGATTCACGAACAGAACCACCGTCTCCCGCCCCAACCAACTAGGAGGAGGGTCATGAGTTCCACGACCCAGGTTCGGAGAAGTGGCCGCCGTTGGCGCGGCTCGATAGTGCTCGGCGCGGTCACCGTCGCCGCACTGGTGTCCGCTTGTTCGGGCGCCGCAAGCGGCCCGAACGGTGGGGCGGGCGACGCGGCGGCCGCCCCCGCCGCGGACGCGAAGCTCACGCTGACCGTCTACAGCAAGTTCACCGACCGCGAATACAACGTGGTCACCGCGGGGCTCAACAAGCTCAAGGCGAAATTCCCGAACATCGAGATCAAGCACGAGGGCCAGCAGGACGACGACAAGATCACCCAGTCCATCCGCGGTGGCAATCCGCCGGACGTGGCGATCTCGTTCTTCACCGACAACCTCGGCGCGTGGTGCTCGACGGGCAGTTTCCAGGATCTCAAGCCTTATATCGACCGCGACAAGATCGACCTGACGCAGATCCCCGACGCGGTCCGCAGCTACACCGAATACCAGGGCAAGCGCTGCGCCATGCCGTTGCTCGCCGACGTCTACGGCTTCTACTACAACAAGGACATGTTCGCGGCGAAGGGCATCACCTCGCCGCCGAAGACGACCTCGGAACTGTTCGAGGCCACCAAGAAGCTGACCGAGTTCAACACGGACGGCTCCATCAAGGTCGCCGGCTTCCTGCCGTCGATGCCGTTCTACGCCAACATGGCGCAGTACTGGGCCCCGAACTTCGGCGCCACCTACCTCGGCCCCGACGGCCAGTCGCATCTCGCCGACAGCCCCGAGTGGAAGGCGATGTTCGACTTCCAGAAGCAGCTGGTGGACTTCTACGGCGGCCACGCCAAGGTCGAGCAGTTCAAGGCCGGTCTCGGTGAGGAGTACTCGGCGGACCACGGTTTCCAGCGCGGCAAGCTCGCGATGATGATCGACGGCGAGTACCGCACCGCGTTCATCAAGGACCAGGCGCCGCAGCTCAAGTTCGGCACGGCGGCCCCGCCGGTGCTCGACAGCAAGCCCGACCGCTACGGCGGCGCGTTCACCACGGGCACGATCATCGCGATCCCCAAGGGCGCCAAGAACCCCGGTGCGGCCTGGGAACTGATCAAGCAGGTCACCCTCGACACGTCGACGCTGGTCGAGCTGTCGAACGGCCTGAAGAACGTCCCGAGCACCAAGGCCGCGCTGACCGACCCGAAGCTCGAGGTCACGCCGGAGTTCAAGACGTTCCTCGACCTGTACAACGGCGGCAAGCTGACGCCGAACCCGTCGACCCCGATCGGCGACGCGCACCTCAAGGCGGTCAACGACTTCGCCGAGAAGTGGCAGGCGGGCAACGTCCCGGACATGGTCGCGGGTCTGAAGCAGGTCGACGCTCAGATCAACGACGAGCTGGCCCAGAAGCGCGCCGGCGGCTGATCGCATGACTTCGACCCTGGATTCCAGGGCGGTCGCCTCCCCTTCCGCGTCCACCCGGACGCGGAAGGGGAACGCGGCGCGCCGCCGTCGCACCGTCTTCTACTTCATCGCCCCGGCGATGCTCGGTTTCCTGATCTTCTTCGGCTACCCGCTGATCGCCACGGTGTACTACTCGTTCACCCGGTACGACCTGATCAACGCGCCGGAGTTCATCGGCTTCGACAACTACGTCCGGATGTTCACCAGCGAGCCGCTGGTCGGCACCGCCGCGTACAACACGTTGTGGCTGGTGATCGTCCTGACCGTCTGCCGGGTGGTGTTCGCGCTCGGCGTGGCCTCGGTCATCTCCCGGCTGAAATCGGGTGTCGGACTGGTCCGGACGCTGTGCTACCTGCCTTCGCTGGCCCCGCCCGCCGCGGCGACCTTGGCCTTCGTGTTCCTGTTCAACCCGGAATACGGCCCGGTCAACGCGTTCCTGGACTTCGTCGGCATCGACGGCGGGCTGTGGTTCAACGACCCGGCGATGTCGAAGCCGGCGCTGACCCTGCTGGTGATGTGGGGTTCGGGCGAGCTGATGATCATCATTCTGGCGGCGTTGCTCGATGTGCCGCAGGAGCAGTACGAGGCCGCCGAACTCGACGGCGCCGGACCGGTCCGCCGGTTCTGGCATGTCACGCTTCCGTCGATCTCGCCGGTACTGCTGTTCGGCGTCGTCAACTCGATCATCTTCGCGTTGCAGTTCTTCACGCAGGCGATCGTCGCGGGATCGGCCGCGGCGGGCGCGGCCGACGTCGCGGGTAACACCAAGTTCATCGGCGCGCCACAGAACTCGACGCTGACCTATCCGGTTTGGCTGTACGTCCAGGGTTTCCGGTATTTCAACATGGGTTACGCGGCGGCGATGGCGGTCCTGCTGTTCGTCGTTTCGGCCGGTTTCACCTGGATTCTGGTCAGGCAGCTTCGTAAGTCCCAGCATCAGGAGGAGGGCGGATGACGACACTCGCCGAACCCCGGCACGCCGCCCCGGCGTCCGAACCGCCGAAGGTGCGGATGCGGCGCAAGTGGGACAAGAAGCTGTACTGGATCGCGACGCACAGCGTGGGCATCGCGATGGGCGTGATCTTCATGCTGCCCATCCTGTTCGTGTTCCTCACCGCGGTGATGTCCAGCGATCAGGCGCTTTCGTCGAACTTCTGGCCGACGGAATGGCATTTCGAGAACTTCATCGAGGTGTTCGAGAAGGCGCCGTTGCTGCGGTACTTCGGCAACAGCATGCTGTATTCGACACTGGCCACGGTCGGGGCGCTCGTCTCGGCGATCCCGGCGGCGTACGCGCTTTCGAAGCTGAAGTTCCGCGGGCAGAACCTGTTCTTCATGCTGACCGTCGCCGCGATGATGCTGCCCCCGCAGGTCACCGTCGTGCCGTTGTACGACCTGTGGGTACGGCTCGGGTTCACCGGGACGCTGATCCCGTTGATCGCACCGTACTTCTTCTTCGACGCGTTCTCGATCTTCCTGCTGCGGCAGTTCTTCCTCACCATTCCGAAGGACTACCTCGAAGCGGCGAAGATCGACGGCTGCAACGAATTCAAGGCGATGGTCAAGGTGCTGATCCCGATGGCGAAGCCGGGGATCGCGGCCACCGCGATGTTCTGCTTCCTGTTCACCTGGAACGACTATTTCGGTCCGCTGCTCTACACGGGTGAGACCCGGGACAGCTGGCCGCTTTCGCTGGCGATCGCGTCGTTCCGCGGCATGCACCACGTGGAATGGAACCTCACCATGGCGGCCACCGCGCTGATCATGCTGCCGGTGATCGTGTTGTTCGTGTTCGCGCAGAAGTCCTTCGTCAAGGGCATCACATTCACAGGGGTCAAGGGATGAAACTGGCAGTCGTCGGTGGTGGGTCCACGTACACGCCCGAGCTGATCGACGGGATCGCCGGACGGCGGTCCACTTTGGACGTCGACGAGATCGTGCTGATCGATCCGGACGCGTACCGGGTGGAGGCGGTCGGGGACTTCAGCAACCGCTTGCTGAGCCACGCCGGGCACCCGGCCCGGGTGCGCACCACGTCGAGTCTCGAAGAGGGCGTCGACGGGGCTTCGGCGGTGTTGATCCAGCTGCGGGTCGGCGGGCAGCGCGCGCGGCGCGGGGACGAGACGTTCCCGCACGCCTGTGGCTGTGTCGGACAGGAGACCACGGGCGCGGGCGGTCTCGCGAAGGCGCTGCGCACCGTTCCGGTGGTGCTCGACATCGCCGACAGGGTAAGGAAGATCGCCGGGGACGACACCTGGATCGTCAACTTCACCAACCCGGTCGGCATCGTCACCCGGGCGCTGCTGAACGAGGGCCACCGTGCCGTCGGGCTGTGCAACGTCGCGATCCACCTCCAGCGCACGTTCGCGCATCTGCTCGGTGCCGGCGTCGACGACGTCAAACTCGTCCACACCGGACTGAACCACCTGAGCTGGGAACGGAAGGTGCTCGTCAACGGCGAGGACCGGCTGCCCGAATTGCTCGCGGAACACGCGGAATTCCTCGGCGAGCACGTGACCGCGCCGGTCGAATGGATGCGGCGGATGAACGTCGTGCCGTCGTACTACCTGAAGTACTACTACGGGCACGACGAGCAGGTCACGAAGCAGCGCACCGAGCGGCCGCGCGCGGACGTCGTCAGCGATGTCGAGGAGGAACTGCTGAAGGTCTACCTCGACCCGGAGGTGGTGACCAAACCGGAGCAGCTGGAAAAGCGGGGCGGTGCCTACTATTCCGAGGCCGCGGTGCAGCTCGTGCACGCACTCACCTCGGGTGGCCCGGCGGAGGAACACGTCGTCAACGTCCGCAACGAAGGCACTTTCGACTTCCTGCCGGACGACGCCGTGATCGAGGTGCCGTCCCTTGTGGACGGTAACGGGCCGCGTCCGATCCCGCAGCCGCCGGTCGAGCAGCGGTTCGCCGGGCTCATCGCCGGGGTCACCGCGTACGAGCACCTCGCGCTGGAGGCGGCGATCAAGGGCGGCCGCGATCGGGTGGCCGACGCGCTGCTCGCGCATCCGCTGGTCGGCCAGTACACCAAGGCGGATCAGCTCGCCGACACGCTGGTGCGGACCAACCGTGAGTTCCTGCCGTGGGCGGGGGCATGACGGCCGGCTCACAGGACGTCGTCGTCGCGATCGACGGCGGCAACAGCAAGACCGACGTCCTGATCGTCTCCCGGGACGGACGGGTGCTCGGACAGTCGCGAGGGCCGGGCGCGTCCCCGCAGAACATCGGGGTCGACGGCAGCGTCCAGGCGCTGGAGAAGCTGGTCCTGGAAGCCCTTCGCGGGGCAGGGCTTCCCGGCGAACGTCCTTTCGCGACACATACGTCCGCCTATCTCGCGGGGCTGGATTTCCCGCAGGAGGAAGCGATCCTGCACGCCGCGCTGGCGGCGCGCGGCTGGAGCGACACGCTGATCGTCGGCAACGACACGCTCGCGCTGCTGCGCGCGGGGAGTTCCGACGGGACAGGGGTGGCGGTGGTGTGCGGCGCCGGGATCAACGGCGCCGGCGTCAGCGCCGACGGACGTGAGCACCGGTTTCCCGCGCTGGGCAAGATCTCCGGCGACTGGGGTGGCGGCTACCGGCTCGGTGAGGAGGTGCTGTGGTGGGCCGTCCGCGCCGAGGACGGCCGGGGCCCCGGCACGGCTTTGCAGGCCGCGGTCACCGCGCACTTCAAGACGTCTTCGGTGCTGGAAGTGGTGGAGCGCCTGCACTTCGGGGAGCTGCACTCCGATTCGATCCACACCCTCTGCCCGCTGCTGTTCGCCGTCGCGGCGGGCGGCGACGAGGTGGCGCAGGACGTGGTCGACCGGTTCGTCGAAGAGGTCGCCCTGCTGGTCTCGGTCATCCTGCGGCGGCTGGAGCTCACCGAACAAGCACCTGAAGTCATCCTCGGCGGGGGAGTGCTGACCGGGGTCGGCGCGCAGGTGATCGCGGAGATCGAGCGGCGGTGCCTGAAGGTGGCGCCGCAGGCCTCGATCCAGGTGGTCGATGTGGCCCCCGTGGTCGGTGCGGCGTTGTTCGCGCTGGACACCATCGGTGCTTCCGGCACCGCCAAGGCCGCACTGAAGGCCGCCACCAAACGCGTCTGAACGCGCGTGAAGGCCCCCTTCCCTCGGCTCAGCGAAGGGAAGGGGGCCTTCNCGGCTCAGCCGAGGGAAGGGGGCCTTCACGCGCAGGGGGCTACTTCGGCTACAGGAGGGCGCCCAGCGGCAGGATCAGCGCGATCGCGACCACCGAGATGACCGTCTCCATGATCGACCAGCTCTTCAGCGTCTGCCCGACCGAAAGCCCGAAGTACTCCTTGACCAGCCAGAACCCGGCGTCGTTCACATGGGAGAAGAACAGTGAACCGGCGCCGATCGCGAGCACCAGCAGCGCGCTGTGCGACGGGTCCATGGTCGCGGCGAGCGGGGCGACGATGCCGGCGGCGGACACGGTCGCGACCGTCGCGGAGCCGGTGGCGAGCCGGATCGCGACCGCGACCAGCCAGCCGAGCAGCAGTGGCGACAGGTTCGCGCCGGTGGCGAGACTGGTGATGACGTTGCCGACACCGGCGTCGACGAGGGTCTGCTTGAACCCGCCGCCCGCGCCGACGATGAGCAGGATGCCGGCGATCGGCGGCAGCGAGTCCGCCAGCGTGGACGACAGCTTGTCCCGCGTGAAGCCCGCGGACTTGCCCAGGGTGAGCATGCCGAGCAGGACCGCGGCGAGCAGCGCCACCAGCGGGTCGCCGATGAAGTCGAGCACGCGGCGGACGTGGTTCTCCTTCTCCAGCAGGATGTCCGCGAGCGCCTTGCCCATCATCAGCACGACGGGCAGCAGCACGGTGGACAGCGTCGCGAGGAAGCCGGGCCGCCGGCCGTCCGAAGAGGACGATTCCGGGATGAGGCGTTCCGGCGCGACCGCGTCCGGGACCATCTTCGCGGCCAGCTTGCCGAACAGCGGCCCGGCGATGATCACCGTCGGGATCGCGACGAGCAGGCCGAAGGCCAGGGTGAGGCCGACGTTGGCGTTCAGCGCGCCCGCAGCGGCGAGCGGTCCGGGGTGCGGCGGGACGAGACCGTGCAGCACCGAAAGCCCGGCGAGTGCGGGGATTCCCAGCATCAGCAGCGGTTTCCCGGTGCGCTTGGCGACCAGCAGGATCACCGGGATCAGCATGACCAGGCCGATCTCGAAGAACATCGGCAGCCCGATCAGCGCGGCGACCAGTGCCATCGCCCACGGCAGCGCGCGGTCGCCCGAGCGGCGCAGGATGGTGTCGACGATCTGATCCGCGCCGCCGGAGTCGGCGAGCAGCTTGCCGAGCATCGCACCGAGCGCGATCAGCACGCCGACCGAGGCGACGGTGGAACCGACGCCGGAACTGAAGCTCTTGATCAGCTTGTCCACCGGCATGCCCCCGACGAGCCCGAGCACGCCGGAGCCGAGGATCAGGGCCAGGAACGGATGCTGCTTCGCCTTGGTGATCAGGACGACGATCACGGCGATGGCGAGCACCGTCGCGCCGATGAGGCGGGTGTCGTGTCCGGTCCAGGCGGCGGCGAGAGTGGTGGTCATCGGCGGTCCTCGAAAGCGGAAAGGGCGGTGTCGACGATCTCTTCCGGCTTCTTCGCGATGTCGGCGACGAGGCCGAATTCGTCGGGCTGCAGCGGTTCGAGGTCGGCGAGCTGGGAGTCCAGAAGGGACACCGGCATGAAATGACCGGAGCGGGTCTTCATCCGGTCGGCGAGCAGGTCTCGGTCGCCGTGCAGGTGCAGGAACCAGACGTCGCCGCCGCCGCGCAGGATGTCGCGGTAGCGGTATTTGAGCGCGGAGGACGTCACGACGCCGCCGGAGGACTGGTGGTCCCGGATCCAGGCGGCGATGGCTTCGAGCCAGGGTCGCCGGTCTTCGTCGTTCAGCGGGTGGCCGGAGCTCATCTTGTCGATGTTCGCCTTCGGATGGAACGTGTCCGCTTCGGCGTAGTCGACGCCGAGGCGTTCGGCGAGTGCCGTGCCCACGGTCGTCTTGCCCGAGCCGGAAACGCCCATCACCACGATGACGGTCATCCGTACCTCCCACGTCGTTGTAGCCGGGACGAGTACAGCTCAAAAGTACTACTTAAGCAACATCAAGTACTACTTAATCGAGTCAGAACGTTACAGTCGCCTGGTGGGCAACGACAGGCATGCCGAAGTGCTCGACGCGCTCGGCTCCGCGATCGCCAACGGGGAGCTTCCGCCGGGCTCCGTCCTGCGCTCGGAGGAGCTCCAGGAGCGGTTCGGCGCGTCCCGCACGGTGGCGCGCGAGGTGGTGCGTGTGCTCGAAACGATGTGCCTGACCAGCAGCAAGCGCCGGGTCGGGGTGATCGTGCGCGAGCCTCGTGACTGGAACCATTACGACCCGAGACTGCTCCGCTGGCAGCTCGACGGATCCGAGCGGAAGACCGCGCTGAGGACCCTCACCGAACTGCGCTCCGGCGTCGAACCGTGCGCCGCCCGGTACGCCGCGCTGCGGGCGACACCGGAAGAAGGCGGCCGCCTCCGGGCCTTGGCGAAGAGGCTCGAGGAGACGGCGCACCAGCGGGACCTCGAAACCTTCCTGGGCCACGACGTCGCCTTCCACGATCTGCTGCTGTCCGCGTCGCGGAATCCGATGTTCGCGCAGCTTTCGGCCGTCGTCGCCGCGGTGCTCGCCGGGCGCACCGGGCACGGGCTGATGCCGGAGGAGCCGCAACCCGAGGCCGTCGCCCTGCATGTCGAGGTCGCGGCGGCGGTCGACGCCGGTGACGCCGACCGGGCCGAACGCGCGATGCGGGACATCGTCATCCAGGCGCGTGACGAGATGGCCGTCCTTCTGGACGGATGATCTTCGAGTAATCTCTGCAGGTCTTCGAGGGATACTGCATGCAGGGGGCGATGGTGAGCGCGGCGCGCGCGATCGGCTTGGTGTTGGGGGTGGCCGCGGACGGGGTGATCGGGGACCCTCGGTCACGGCGTCCGGTGACGGCGTTCGCCAGGGCGGCTTCGGCGGTGGACACGAAGGTGCGGTCGAAGCATCCGGTGGCCGGAATCCTGTGGATCGGTGGCCTGGCGGGTTCCGCCGTGCTGGCGGGCGTGCTCGCCGAACGCGCCGGACGGCGCAGTCCCGTCCTGCAGGCGACCACGACCGCGGTGACCACCTGGGCCGTTCTCGGCGCCGCCGGCCTGGCCGCGCACGGCACGTCGCTGGCCCGGGACCTCGAAGAAGGCGAACTCGAAACCGCGCGCGGCACACTGTCCACACTGGACCCCCGGGTCGCCGACGGCCTCGGTGTCATCGGCCTCTCGCGCGCATCGGTGGAGACGCTCGCCGAGAACACCGCCGACGTCGTCATCGCGCCGCTGGTGTGGGGAGCGCTGGCCGGTGTCCCCGGCCTGCTCGGCTCGCGCGTGATCAGCCTGCTGCGCGGCATCGGGCGCGGGCGTCCCGAGCGGTACCGGTGGCTCGTCGCCCGGCTGGACGAGGTCGTCCATCTCGTGCCCACCCGGGTCGCCGCCGGGCTGACCGTCCTCGCGGCCCCGGTCGTCGGCGGCTCGGCGGGCGGCGCGTGGCGGGCGTGGCGGCGGGACACCACCGCGCACCCGAGCCCGAACGCCGGCCGCGTCGAGGCCGCGTTCGCCGGGGCGCTGGAGATCCGGGTCGGCGGGCGGACGGTGTATCCGCACGGGGTCGAGGAACTGCCGGTGCTCGGCATCGGCCGGAACCCGGACGCCGGGCACGTGACGCGGGCCGTGGAACTCTCGCGGGTGGTCGGCTGGCTGGGCGCGATCAGTTCGGTGGTGCTGGCGGGTCTCGTCGGGCTTCGGCGACGGCGGCGCTGACCCGCGGTTCCGGCGCCGCGGGGGAGCAAGGGACCTTTGCTACCGCCTGGTGCTCTGACCTGCGGAAAGAGAGCGAGGGACCTTTGCTGCCGCGGGTGACCGTGTGGATTTTGGGACATCTGACGTCCCAAAATCCACACAGTCACCGTGATCCGGCCTGGCTTCGTCGCGCCGCGGGGGAGCAAGGGACCTTTGCTGCCGACTGGCGCTCTGACCTGCGGAAAGAGAGCGGGGGACCTTTGCTGCCGCGTGGAGGTGTGTGGAAATAGAGACGTTGAGTGTCCCTATTTCCACACACCACCTACTCCGCGTAGTGACCGTGGGGATTTTGGTGCGTTGGGTGACCAGAAGTCCCACGGTGATCGCCCGAGGGGAGCGAGGGACCTTTGCTACCGCTCCCGCCGCGCCAGCTGCGCCCGCGCCCGTGCGTCCATCGGCCCGTCGCGACGCGCGAGTTCCGCGTCGATCCGTGACCGGTCGGCGGGCTGCTTGTTCCCGCCGAACTTGAACTTCGCCCGCACCCCGGTGACAGTCAGTTCGACGCCCCGGATGCCGGGAAGAACCCGCTTGTCCGGCGCCTCGGTGGCGCTCACCCCCACCCGGTCCGAACCGGGCTCGAAGTGCGCGAGCTGCCGGTCCAGAAGCGCGGCCTTCTCCGCGGCGTCGTCGATCAGCCGGACGTCGCATTCGAGCTGGACGGACGCGTAATACGACGTCGGCACCCCGTGCGGCGGGTCGGCCGGGGTGTTCCATTCGGAGCGGATGTAGGTGTGATCGTCGATCACCGACAGCAGCGCGCGCGGGTGTTCCTCCAGCAACGGCCAGACCGGGTTGGGGCGCGCGAGGTGCAGCAGGACCGTTCGGTCGCCGTCGTAGACGAAGTGCACCGGGTTGACGATCGGCAGGTCACGGCCCGCGCCCCCGGCGATCAGCTGGCCGAAGTCGTGCGCGGAGAGCCAGGCCTGCCATTCGGCGTCATCGTGGGCGGCGTCCCACGGGTGAATCAGCATGATCGAAGGAGATCACGCGCAGTGGACCTATAAAAGGGCCATTTTTGCATCAGATCAGGTGGCCACTTCGGAGCGTTCGTCCTCGGCCAGCATCTCCGCGACACTCTTGCGCCGCTGCGGCCGTTCCGTGGCCAGCGCGCCGCCCGGCTTCAGCTCGCGGACGGTGAAGTACAGCCAGCCCATCAACGCCATCGCTCCGAACGCGATCCACTGCAGGGCGTAGGAGAAGAACGGTCCGGCGTCGGTCTGCGGCAGCGGCAGCGCGCCCAGCACACCGGGCTGGTTCACGTCGAGCTGGAAGTAACCCGGACGGATGTCCAGCTTCGCGGCCCGCGCGACGACCTGCGAATCGACGACGTAGCTCTGCAGCTTCCCGCCGGTGGACTCGTCGGCGAAGGCGTCGCGGTTCTTCCCGTCCTTCTCGTCGTGACGGGCCCGCGTGACGATGTCGACCGTTCCTGTGGGAGGCGGGGCGAAGGGGAGCGCGCGCGACTTGTCGTCGAGCCGGACGTATCCGCGGTCCACCAGCACGACCGTGCCCTCGACGGTCCGGAACGGCGTCAGGACCTCGAACGCCGCTTCGCCCTGTACGGAGCGCAGACGGGCCACGACCTCGCCCTCGGGCAGGTACGTTCCCTTCATCGCGACCAGGTGCCATTCGGTGCGCTGATCAGGGGCGGCGCCGTGGGGAAGCAGCTGCTCCAGCGACCGCGGCTGCCCGGAGAACGACTCACGCAGCGCTGCGTTCTGGTGCTCGCGCTCGGTGTTGCGGGAGAACTGCCATGGCGCCAGCAGGGTGAAGCAAGTGATGGCGAAGGTGAACACCACCAACGTCAACGCCAGCCATCCGGGCTTCAGCAGGAACTTCAACCGCACCCCACCACGGTAAGCGGTCGGCCTCAGGCGTGTGCGCGCACCCAGTCGAGCAGGCCGGGAACGGCCCGCTCGATCATGCCGAGGACGTCCTCGAAACCGTCGTCCTCGCCGTAGTACGGGTCCGGGACCTCGGCGCCTTCGGGTGCGGACGGATCGAACGAACGCAGTAACCGGACCTTCGACGGGTCCGAAACCTTGCGCCGGAGGAACGACAGGTGGCCTTCGTCCGCCGCGAGCAGCAGGTCGGCGGCCAGATGCCCGCGGTCGACCTCGGCCGCGACGTGACCGGTCGGGTAACCGTGTTCGGCCAGCTTGGCGCGGGCCCGCTTGTCGGCGGCCTCGCCCGCGTGCCAGCCGCCGGTTCCGGCGCTGGAGACCTGGACGAGGTGATCGAGCCCAGCTTCCTCGGCCTTCGCGCGGAAGACGAGTTCGGCCATCGGGGAGCGGCAGATGTTGCCGGAGCAGACGAAGACGATGTGCAGCACCTGATCAGTGTGATGGCCGCCGGAGATCGACCGCTCACCGGCTCCGAACGGCTACCGGGCGCGCGAAGCTGGAAAGCCGGGACGAAGCGGGAGTAGACCTCCTGGAGAGAAACACGCAGGAAGGTCGCGTATGAGCGCACCAACACCCAGCGTCGAGTCCCCGGCAACCGGGCTCCGCTGGTATCGCATCACCGTCAAGCTTCCGCACCCCTACGAGGTCGGGCGGATCCTGTCGGAGCACCACTTCGTCCAGGCGAGATCGCCGAAAGAGGCGATGACCAGGATGCCGTTGCACCTCCGGTCGAGCGCTTCCGTCGCGCCGTACGAGTTCGTCCGGCCCGACGCGCCCGATCAGGCGACGAAGGCCTACCGGGCGATGCTGTGGACGGGCCGCGTGGTGCGCGCGGCCGGCCGCTGGGCGATCAGCAAGGACGCGAAGGCGCTGGACTGAGGTGGGGCGGTAGCAAAGGTCCCTTGCTCTCTTTCCGCAGGTCAGCGCCGCGAGCAGGCAGACCGCACGGACTCCCCGAGCGCGACCGAGTGCAGCCGGTCCAACCCGCGCCGCGTGTCGGTCAGCCGCACCGCGACCGCGAGCCGCGCGTCGCACGACCGCCGCACCCGTGCGTCCCGCGTCTCCGCGAGTTCGGAGAGCAGGCCCGTGTTCAGCCGGTCGATCACCGGCCGCACCTCGGTCCCTAGATCGGGCCGTCCGGGCGGCCGCGTGCCGGGCTGCTCGGTCCACCGCGCGTACAGGCCGCGCTGCACGAGCTTGTTCGCCTCGATCTGGTCGCGGAAGAACCGCACCACACCGGCCGCGTCGAGACCGAGGCCGGGCGCCTTCGCGGCCACCGAGTCGAGGATCTGCTGTTCGCGCACCGGATCGTCGATCGGTGACGGCGTGCCGAATTTCGCGGCCGCGACCTTGTCGGCGATCTGCACGCGCCGCGCGGCCAGGTCGGTCAGTTGCCGGAGTCCCGGAGAGGCCGATGCCGGCGCGGGTAGCACCACGAGAAGCAGCGAAGCGGCACAGAGCACCCGAAGTCGCATGCCCGGAAACGCTACATGCGAAAATCCCCGGGTGCCCGCGTTAGCCGAAGTCATCGCCGCCTTGGAGCAGGCGTACCCGCCCGAACTCGCCGAATCGTGGGACGCCGTCGGACTCGTCTGCGGTGACCCGGCCGAGTCCGTGGACAAGGTCCTGTTCTGTGTCGACCCGGTCGACGAGACCGTCGACGAGGCGATCGACGGCGGCGCGCAGCTGATCGTCGCCCACCACCCGCTGCTGTTGCGCGGCGTCCACGGCGTCCCGGCCGACAGCACCAAGGGCCGCCTCGTGCATCGCCTCATCCGTGCCGGTGTCGCCCTCTACTGCGCGCACACCAACGCCGATTCCGCGTCGCCCGGCGTCTCCGACGCGCTCGCCGACGCCATCGGCCTGATCGTCCTCGGCCCGCTCGATCCGCGCGAGGACGGCGTCACCGGGATCGGCCGCATCGGCGAGCTGCCCGAGCCCGAACCGTTCTCCGTCTTCGTCGAACGCGTCGCGAACGCCTTGCCGCGCACGGAGCCCGGCGTCTACGGCGCGGGCGATCCCGACCGCCCGATCCGCCGGGTCGCCGTCTCGGGCGGTTCCGGCGACAGCTATCTCAAGCGGGCCACCGCCGCCGGTGTCGACGCGTACGTCACCGCCGATCTCCGGCATCATCCCGCCGGCGAGCATCTCGCCGAGATCACCGAAGTCCCCGCCCTGGTCGGCGTCACGCACTGGGCGAGCGAATGGCCGTGGTGTGAGCAAGCCTCGGCCGTCGTCCGTGCCGCGTTTGCGGGTAACGTCGACGTTCACGTCTCCACGAGGTGCACCGACCCGTGGACGCTACGGGCCACCCGAACCGAGCACTGACAATCCAAGGAGCACCGTGAAGGCCGACCCCGCCGTCCAGCGCCAGCTGCTCGAACTCGCGAAGGTGGACGCGGAACTCTCGCGTACCGCCCACCGCCGCCGCACCCTGCCGGAGATCGCCGAGATCGACGCGGGCGAGAAGACGGTGCGCGAACGACGTGACGCGCTGGTCTCGGTCCAGACCGCGGCGTCCGACCTCGACCGCGAGATCGCGCGCCAGGAGAAGGAGATCGAGTCGGTGCGCGCCCGCGGCGACCGCGACCGCAAGCTCCTCGAATCCGGTTCCGTCGCGGCGAAGCAGATGACCGACATCGAACACGAGCTGAACAGCCTCAACCGGCGCCAGGCCGCCCTCGAGGACGACCTGCTCGAACTGATGGAGCGCCGCGAGGCGCTCGAACTCGACGCCCAGCGCACCAGCGCCGAGGTCGCGAAGGCCGAGGGCGAGGTCGCCGAAGCCGCACGTCGCCGCGACGAGCAGTTCACCGATCTCGACACCACGAAGGCACGCCGCGACGAAGACCGCGCCAAGCTCCTGCCGCGTTTCCCGGAAGACCTGCTGAAGCTCTACGAGCGGGTCCGTGCGCACAAGGGCATCGGCGCGGCACTCCTGCGGGCCCGCCGCTGCGGCGCCTGCCAGCTCGACATCGACCGCCGCGAGATCGCCGAGATCAAGGCGGCCCCCGAGGACAACGTCATCCAGTGCGAGAACTGCGGCGCCATCCTGGTGCGCACGCTGGAGTCCGGCCTGTGACCGACCACGTGCTCGTCGAGGCCGACGGCGGTTCGCGGGGCAACCCCGGTCCCGCCGGATACGGCGCGGTCGTCAAGGACGCGGCCACCGGCGAGGTGCTCGCCGAGCGCAAGGCCTACGTCGGCATCGCGACGAACAACGTCGCCGAGTACTCCGGCCTGATCGCCGGGCTCGCCGCGGCCGCCGAGCTCGGAGCGTCCACAGTGGACGTCCGGATGGACTCGAAGCTCGTGGTGGAGCAGATGTCCGGGCGCTGGAAGGTCAAGCACCCGTCGATGCAGCCGCTGAACGCCGAGGCCAAAGAGCTGGCGGCGCGGTTCTCGCGCGTGCGGTACGAGTGGATCCCGCGTGCGGAGAACTCTTACGCGGACGGGCTCGCGAACGAAGCGATGGACACCGGGAAGCAGCCGGAAGCGCCGAAGAAGACCGTGAAACAGGACAGGGTCAGTCCGGTCGGCTGGACCGGCGCGACCGGGACGCCGACCAAGCTGCTCCTCGTGCGGCACGGCCAGACGGCGATGTCGGTCGAGAAGCGGTACTCCGGCCGCGGCGACGTGCCGCTCACCGAGCACGGCAAGCAGCAGGCGGCCGCCGCCGCGAAACGCCTCGGCGCGATGGAAGGCCTGGTCGTCGACGGCGAGGCAGCGCCGATCATCGCCTCGCCGCTGATCCGCACCCAGCAGACCGCGCAGGCGATCGCGGACGCGCTCGGCGGCCGGGCCGAGACCCATCCGGGGCTGATCGAGACCGATTTCGGCGAATGGGAAGGCCTCACCTTCAAAGAGGCCATGGACCGCGACCCCGAATTCCAGACCAGCTGGCTTTCCGACACCTCGATCGCGGCGCCGGGCGGCGAAAGCTTCGACGGCGTCCACCGGCGGGTCCGCAAGGCCCGCGACGAACTGATCGCGAAGTACGGCGGCCGGACGCTCGTGCTGGTCAGCCATGTCACGCCGATCAAGGCGCTGTTGCGGATGGGCCTGGACGCCGGGCCGTCGCTGCTGTTCCGCCTGCATCTGGACCTGGCGTCGCTTTCGATCGTCGAGTTCTACCCGGACGGCAACGCGTCGGTGCGGTTGGTGAACGACATCTCGCATCTTTCCTGATCGGGAAGGTGTGGCGCGGATCACGCCTGGATATGACGTGTCGCAGGCGGCCGATGGGGTATTGGCTACAGTTTCGGCGACGGCACGTGAGCGAAAAGGCAAAGACGGGGACATGACGGCGAGCGCACTCAGCGAAGCTTCCGAAAAAGACGTGCCCGACCCGGCGGAGACGCCGGCCCGTCGTGGCCTGGCCGCCCGCGTCGCCCCGTACCTGGCGGTGCTCGCCGGGGTGGCGGCGCTGGCCTGGCACGCCACCCTCTACGGCCACTGGATCGTCGACGACGCGGCCATCACCTTCTCCTACGCGCGCAGCTTCGCCGACGGGCTCGGCCCGGTGCTGCAGCAAGGGCAGCCGTCGGTCGAGGGCTGGTCGAACTCGACGTGGCTGGTGGCGCTGGCCCTCGGCAAGCTCGTCGGCGTCTTCGACAGCGGCATGCTGTTCGGCGTTCCGGACTACGTCCTGTTCCCGAAGCTGCTGGGGCTCCTGTTCACCGCCGGGACTCTGGCCGCGTGCCACGTCGCGGCGAAGCAGATCTTCGCGCGCTTCGCGTGGCTGGCGACGCTGGTCGTCGGTCTGACGCTGGCCGCGATCCCGTCGTTCGTCATCTGGACGATCTCCGGTCTGGAGAACTCCCTGTTCGGGATGGCCGTCGCCTGGCTCGCCGTCCTGCTGTTCGTGGCCGTGCGCAAGGACACCGTGCTCACCGCGAAGGTCGCCGTCTGGTCCGGGGTGCTGGTCGCGTTCGCCGCGCTGACCCGCCCCGAAGGCCTGATCTACGGCGGTGCGTACCCGCTCGTCGTCCTGTTCCAGCTGCGGAAGCCGCTCCTGGGCCAGAGCATCAAGCTGGTCGTGGTGTCGGTCGTCGCGTTCGCGATCCCGTTCGGGGCCTACCTCGCCTGGCGGATCGCGGAGTTCGGCAGGCTGCTGGCGAACCCGTCCATCGCGAAGGGGCAGGGCCTGCCCGGGCTTTCGGCGCTGAAGCAGCCGTTCGAGCTGGTCGGCTACGCCGGTGTCGCCGGGACGATCCTGCTGGCGCTGACCATCGGTTACGCGCTGGTCCGGGCGGAATGGCGGCGTGCGCTGATCGCGCTGCTGGTGCCGCTGGCGCTGGGCATCGTCGCGTACGGCGTGATGGTCCCCGACTGGATGGGCCAGCACCGGTTCGCGACCCCGATCTGGATTCTCGCCGTGCTGGCGGGAACGCTGGCCGCCGGTGAACTGCTGCGCCGCTCGCGGGCGGTGCTGCGGACCGTCGTGGTGCTCGTGCTGGTCGCGGCCGCGATCCCGTCGGGGATGGGCTTCGCGTCGGCGTCGAAGAAGTTCCAAGAGGTCCCGACGGTGCCCGCGTGCCTCATCGCCGACCGCTTCGGCCGCGGCTTCAACACCATGGCCGACATCCTCGGCCTCCAGCAGGCGTCGCTGCTGCTGCCCGACCTCGGCGGCTCGTCGATGACCAGCCGTCTGCACCTGGTCGACATGGCCGGGCTGGTCGAGGCGGACGTCGCGGACTTCGTCAAGAACGGTGACATGCCCGGCCTGCGCGACTACGTGTTCGAGAAGGTCAAGCCGACCTTCATCCACTCGTGGGGCCCGTGGGCGGCGGGCAACGGCATCACCGTCGACCCCCGAATCGACCGCGACTACGAGCCGATCTTCGTGTACCCGGGCGGCGGGCCGCGGAACGGGGACTTCGTGCGCAAGGACGCCGTCTCCAGCCCCGAGAAGCTGAAGGCCGTCCAGGAGTACGCCGCGAAGACCATGCCGGACGTCGAGAAGGCGCGCTTCGGCGGCCCGCTCAAGGACTGTGGCCCGACCATGCACCCCGGCCAGACCGTCTACCTGCCCTAAAACCCCCGCGTTTAGTCCTCTGGATGCGGTAGTTGCAGATCGGAAGAGCGNCGCCGTCGAGCAGCTTGAGAAAGACCTCGGTGCGCTGCCGGGCCATGTCCGCGCCGCGCAACGACCGCATCCAGAGGACTAAACGCGTTCGAGGTCCGCCTCCTTCTCCCGGATCACCGGGAGCACGTGCTTCCCGAAGTACTCGACGTCCTCCAGGTAGTGCAGGAAGCCGAGCAGCAGCAGGTTCGCCCCGCGCTTCTTGTACTCGATGGCCCGGTCCGCGATCTGCTCCGGCGTGCCGATCAACCCGGTGCGAAAACCGTCGTTGTACTGCACCAGATCCTTGAACTCCGAGTCGGCCCACATCCCCTTCTTGTCCGAAGTGGAGCTTCCCGCCTGCTTGACGGCGTTGCGGAAGCCCTCGACGGCCTCGGTGTTCGCCTTCTCGACGATCTCGCGCAGCACGGCCTTCGCCTCGCTCTCGGTCTCTCGCGCGATCACGAAACCGTTGAGCCCGAAGCGGACGGCGTGGTCGTTCTCGGCCGCGTAGCCGCGGACCTCCGCGACCTGCTCGCTGAACCCGTCGAAGTCCTTGCCGTTGCTGAAGTACCAGTCCGAGACCCGGCCCGCGAGCTTCCGCGCCGCGGTGGAGTTGCCGCCCTGGAAGATTTCCGGATGCGGCCGCCCGGCCGGTTTGGGTTTGATGTCGAAATCGTGGATCCGGTAGAAATCGCCGGCGAATTCGGCGTGGTCGCTGGTCCAGAGTTCCTTCACCACCCGAATGAACTCTTCCGAACGGCGATACCGTTCGTCGTGTTCCAGCCACGGTTCGCCGAGATTCGTGAATTCGTCCTTGAACCACCCGCTGACCACGTTGACGGCCGCGCGACCGCCGGAGATCACGTCCGCGCTGGCGATGAACTTCGCGAGCACCCCGGGATGCCATAGTCCGGGATGGACCGCCGCGATCACCTTCAGCCGCTGCGTCGCGAGCAGCAGCGCGAGGCTGAACCCGGTCGATTCGTGCTGGTAGGCGGCACCGTAGCTGGCCGTGTAGCGGACCTGGCTCAGCGCGTACTCGAACCCGCTGTTCTCCGCGAGGACGGCGAGTTCCCGGTTGTACTCGTATCCCCAATCGGTGCGCTGTTCGATGTCGCTGGTGACCAGACCACCGCTCACATTGGGGACCCAATAGGCGAATTTGAGTGGTTCGGATGCGATTCCCGGCATGCCGCGGAGTGAACCCGCCACCCCCGGAAACCGTCAATCGGCGTCCACGCGCTGGGACCGGCCGAGCGCGGAACTCAATTCGGTGCGGCCGGTGATCCCCAGTTTCCGGTAGGCGCCGGACAAATGGAGTTCGACGGTGCGGCGGGTCAGATGCAGTGCTTCGGCGATCTCCCGGTTGGTGAGACCTTGTGACGCCATCAGCGCGACGCGGTACTCCTGTTTGGTGAGGCCGTGTTCGTTGTCCTTCGCCGTCGTGAGGCTCGTGCGCGCGTCCCGCAGCGCCTCGGCGGCCCGTCTCGCGAGCGGCCGCGCCCCGCAGTGCTTGCTCGACTGCGTGGCCCTCCGCAGCGTGCCGATCGCCTTCTCGGCCTGCCCGTGCCGGGCCTGGAACACGCCGAGCTCGGTCAGCGCCTCGGCCAGCGCCAGTTTCGCGGTCGATCCGCCGAGAACGTCGACGGCCTTGGTGAGCAGGCGTTCGCCCTCTTCGTCCTCGCGGACGAGGCCTGCCGTGGTCAGCGCGCCGCCGAGGATCCTCGGCGCTCCCCAGCGTTCGGCGGCCTCGAGATCCTCTTCGGCGAGCCGGGCCGCCGCGTCGGTGCGGCCGAGCGCCAGCGCGGTGCGGGCGGCGTGCGCCCGCCAAGGAGCGAAGCCGGGGAAGCGCATGCCGTGGTGCTCGAGACGGCGGCCGCAACCACGCAGGTCTTCGTACCCGAGCTCCGGTTCACCGGTGGCCGCGCGAAGCCTGCCGCGGGCGTAGAGCAGGTAATTGTGCGTGAAAAGTGCTTGTGTGGCGCCGAAATCGATTTTGTCCAGCAGCGCGTTCGCGACGTCGTGGCGGCCGAGGTCGACCGAGACCTCGATCAGCCTCGCCGCGCACAGCACCGCGATCGGGCACCGGCTGGTGACGCCGCGTTCGTCGAACTGCCGCACCAGCGATTCGTAGTGGACGCTCGCCCGCACCAGATCGCCGCCGGCTTGCAGGGCGATGCCGCGGGCGAGGGTGGCCAGGGCCCCCTTCGGCACATGGAAGTCCCAAGGCAGGCGTTTCGTGTCGAGCACTTGGCAGAGCTTGTCGGTGAGCGCGGGCTCGTCGGCGAGCGCGGCCGTCGCGAGCGTGAAGAAGTAGGGCTGTTCGAACAGTTCGGGCTGCTCGCCGGACAACGCCTCCCCGAAATGCCGGACGGCGTTCGCCGAGGACTTCCCGCTTCGCACCGTGTCGAGCGCGAGCAACCCCGACCGGCTCTGCTGTGCGGCGGGATCGTTCAGCGGTGCCCACTGCCGCTCGAAGTCGCGGAAGTCCGGTGGCGGCCCGAGCCTGCTGCCCGCCTCGGCGAGATAGGTCATGCACAGCAGCGGCCAGACGGCGTCGGGCCCGCCCGCGTCGAGCCGGGCGGCGAACTGGCCGGCGGAGTTGATCGCCAGCCGCGCGTCCGGGCCGCAGCACAGCGAAAGGATCATGGCCGTCGCGACGAAAGCCGCGGTTTCGCGGTCGTCGATGTGGTCGATGGCCTCACGCACCCTGGCCGGCGCCGAATCCGGGTCACAGTGGAATTCCGCGTGCGCGAGCTGAAGCAGGATCGCCATCCGCTTGCGTTCGCTGAGCCGTTCTTCGAGTGCTCGCGACAGGAACCGGACGGAGAGCTCCGGGTCGCCCTCGACCACGGAATGCCGCGCGGCCAGCCGCAGGACGTCGACCGCCCAGGGGATCCTGATCGCGGTCGCCTCCAGGAGATGCGCGCCGACCCGCTCCGGCGCGGCGCCCGCGTCGTGCAGGAGCCGTGCCGCTCTGGCCTGGGTGACCGCCCTGGTGGTGAGCGGCATGTCGGCGAGCACCGAGTTGCGGACGAACCGGTAGGTCAGCGACGGCCGATGGCTGTTGGTCAGCAGGTGCACGCGCACCATCGTGTCGATGGCTTCCAGCGCGGTGGTCTCGTCGACCCCGGCGAGCCGGGCCAGCAGGTCGAAGTTCGCGTCCTCGCCGAGGATCGCGACGGCTTCGAGCATCTTCGGCGCGGCGGTGTACTCGTGCATGCGGACCCGCAGCACCTCGCCGATCATCGCCGACCCCGCGGTGTTCGGGTCCATCCCCGGGACCAGGCGGCGTCCCAGCGCGCCGAGCAGGAACGGGTTGCCGCCGGTGACCTCGCGGCATTCCTCGGCGAACCTTCCGGGAGGGACACGAAGGAACTCGGCGACGTGCCGGGTGCCGAGCCCGCGCAACAGGATCGTCGCCGGAGTGCAGCCGGACATCTCCAGCAGCGCGACCTCGCCGGTCTGCAGATGGCCGATCAGCGAGGTCAGCACGACCAGCACCGGCAGGTGCTCGACACGATGGCGGATGTAGGCGAGACAGCGCATCGACCACGGGTCGGCGAGGTGGATGTTGTCGATGCCGAGGAAGACCGGCCCCTGTTCGGCGGCGCGCCGGACGGCGTGGAAGAAGGCGTCGAGTGCCTCCGTCTGTTCGTGTTCGGTCCGGGGAGGATGGTCCGGCAGGATTTCGGTCACATGCGGCCTGCGCGGTCGCGGTGATCCGGGGACGGCGGGCGCATGGGTGAGCCCCTCGATCAGCTGGCGGCCGACACCGCCGCTCAGATGCGTCTCCAGCCGGGACGCCGTGGCGATCGCGACGGTGAACCCGGCCGCTTCCGCGAGCTCACCGGCCGCGGTGAGCACCGACGACTTGCCCATGCCGAACTCGCCGACCACCACCGCGCTGACGGCCCGGCCGGTCAGGGCTGCCTGGAACAGCCCGGTGATCGTGTCGAGTTCGTTGTCGCGGCCCAGTAGCCCGGCGGCGCGGCGCTTCGGTACCGAAGGCCCGCCGAAGGGGCTCTCGGGATTTACTTCGGTATGCACCGTAGAGACCTTCGTGTCGGGTTGCGGCAGACTACTCGAACGTGAGCGGTATCGGGAGTAATCGCTGGTCATCGAGGGGAGCAGGGGTCGAGATGCCCGCATCCGACGAGATCCGCCGAAGCCGGCGGGACGACCGTTGTGACGACATCAAGGCCGCGACGACGCACGCCAGGAAGACCACGACGAGGTTGGTCGCGATCAGCGACAGCCGCCCGCACCGCGGTGAAGCGACGGGGGACAGGTAGCGCAGGTCGGCCTTCGCCAGCGCGTCTTCCACCGAAGCGAATTCCGCGACCTGGCGGCCACAGCGCACGCAGCCCTTCAAATGTGTTTCGAAGGCGTGAGCCTCGGCCTGGTCGAGCACACCGAGTACGTACGCCGCCACATCGCTGTGTTTCACCTTTCGCTTCCTCATCGCGAACCCAGCTCTCCTAACGACCTTCGCAATGTCCTCATAGCCGCGTACAGCCGTGATTTGACAGTTCCCTCCGGGATTCCCAATATCACCGCAGCCTCCCGGACCGTATGCCCGGTCAGATACGTCTCGTAGATGACAGCCTGATATTTGCTGTCCAGATAGCGTAGCGCTTCGGAAATGACGAGTGCGGACAGTGACTGCTCGGTCTGATCCGCTATTTCGGCGTTTTCGGAACTGTCCAGCTCCACCTCCTGCGGGCGCGCGCGCCGGTTTCGCCAGCCGTCGATCACGATCCGCTTGGCGACCGTGAGCAGCCAGCCGCGCAGCATTCCCGGCTCACGGTTCAACGTGTCGGAATGCTGCCAGGCGCGAATCAGTGTTTCCTGGACGACGTCCTCCGTCCATTGTTGATCATGGCCGGTCAGGTACATCACCTGGCTGAACAGGGTTTCCCGGAAATCCTTGTACAGTAACGAAATCAGCTCGTCGGAAAGCTCGCTCGACCGAGGGTCGCCGCCGAGCCCGCATTCTCTGCCCACTGCTTCCATGAAGTTCGCAACCTCCCCAGCGGTGGAGGATTTCTCAGGTTGGTACACCGTAGCGCAGACTATCGCCGTGGGCCATGTGCAGTAGTGCTCTATTTACCATTAGTCATCCGGGTACGTATGTCGATGGGAAACGGTTCTAAATGTGTCGCGTGATGCACATCACACTGGACGTGACGACGGAGATCGAACCGGCCGCTCCGGTTCGCCGTACTCCCAGTGAGGCACTTCGAGGACGGGGACGGGTGAAATGATCTATCGGCTTCTTGGAGTGGTGATCGGCTGCATGGTGATATGGGTGGGAACGCCGGCCAATGCCTTCGCGGAAATCGACTCCCATGATCGGGAGCTCCTCGTGCGAGTACGCCAAGCCGGTTTGTGGGAAGGCCCGGTGAGCCGTCAAGCCGAACAGCGCGGGAGTGCGCAGCGGGTCCGCGAGGTCGGCCGCAAACTCGCCGACGGCCACGACCGCCTCGACGCGCAGGCTCGCGCACTCGCTTCGAAGGTCCGTGTCGAACTGCCCGGCGAGCCCACCGAAGAGCAGCGCTCCTGGGCCGACGAGATCACCGGCGCCGCCGGTGCCGACTTCGACCGGCTCTACGTCAATCGCGCCCGCGCCGCGCACGGGAGCATCTTCGGTCTCGCCTCGCATGTCCGGGCCGCCACCCGCGACGACGCGATGCGGTCGTTCGCCCAGACCGCCGTCGACACCGTCATGCGGCATATGACCCTGCTCGAAAGCACCGGTATCGCCGAGACCACCTCGCTGATGGTCGTTCCGGCGGGCGGCAACGAACTCGACGGCGGTGACATCGCGCTCGGCATGCTCATGGTGGGGATCGCCGGTGGAGCGACCTTCGGTCTCCTCCGGGTTCTCGGCGCGCAGGGCAGGCGAGCATGACGGCCTCACTGCTGGCGGTGATCCCGGCCCCGTCGCCGCACGACAGCGGGGTCCGGGACATCGCCGCGCTTTCCGCCCGGTTCGCCTACGTGACGATGTGCCTGACGCTGGTGTGGGGCGTGCTGAGCGCCACCGGCTGGATCAGGCGCGCCACCGGTCACGAGGCGTTGCGCGGTGGTCACCTCGTGTTCGCGACGTTCAGTCTCGCCACCGGTGCGGTCCACGGACTGTCCTATCTGTTCCTCGAAGACGACTCGTTCGGCCTGCTCGCGTTGCTGATCCCGTTCGCCGGCGGCGGGTTCGCGCGGCACGCGGCAGGTGTCGTCGGGCTGGAACTGTTCGTCGCCGTCTCGGTCACCGCCGCGATACGCCGTGGCGTGACCGATCGCCGCGGGCAGCGGTTCCATCAGGCCGGCTACTTCGCGGTCGGCCTGCTGGCGATCCACTCCTGGCTCGGCGCGGCCGCGAACGGGAACCTCGCGACGGTCTGGCTCGGCGGGATCACCGTGCTCACCCCCGCCGTCGTGCTCACCGTGCTCCGGGTGCTCCCGCCGCGGGCGCTGGTCCGGCTGGGGCTGCTCGAAGGCGGAACCGGCCGGGCCGAACCGGTCCGGATCTCCGTCGACGACAAGAAATGCCACCGCTACGCCATCTGCCAGGCCGAAGCGCCGCAGGTCTTCCAGCTACAGGGCGACGGTCAGCTGCGCTACCTCCGTAAACCCGGCGTCAAACAGGTGCCGCTGGCCCAGGCCGCGGCCAGAGCATGCCCGATGCGCGCGATCCGACTGAGCGGTCTGCAGGGGGCTGGACGATGAGCGAACGGATCGTCGTGGTCGGCGGCGGGCTGGCCGGGTTGCGGTGCGCGGAACGGTTGCGGGAACTGCGATTCGACGGCGAACTGGTGATCGTCGGCAACGAGCCGGCGTTGCCGTACCACCGGCCGGCGCTGTCCAAGCAACTGCTCACCGGCGCCACCCATCCGGCGGAAACGCTGCTCACCCGGCCCGACGAGATCGACGCCGAATGGCGCTTCAACACCCCGGCGACCCATCTTCAGCCCGGCCGTCAGGTCGTCCATCTGCCCGGGGCGGAGGAACTGCCCTACGACGGGCTGGTCATCGCCAGCGGCGTCGAACCGCGGCGGCTTTCCGGTGTGCCGCACGGACATCCGAGGGTGGTCGTCGTCAGGACACTGGCCGACGCCGCGGAACTGCGCGACAACCTCGCCGCCGACCACGGGCCCGTCGCGGTGCTGGGCAGCGGGTTCATCGGCTGCGAGGTCGCCGCGAGCCTGCGCGAGATCGGCCGGGAGGTCACCATCATCGGCCGGTCGGCGCATCTGCTCGGCGAGGTCGTCGGCAAGCACATCGGGCAGAAGCTCTCGGCGCTGCACCGGTCGCGAGGGGTGCGGCTGGCGCTGGGCGCGTCCATCGACAGCTGGCAGACCACGGCGAACGGCCTGCGGCTGCGCTCGTCCGACGGCTGGATCCTGGACGTCTCGTGTGTGGTCGTCGCCGTCGGGACCGTGCCGTCGATCTCGTGGCTGCGCGGGGCGAAGCTGCCGCTCGACGACGGCGTCGTCTGCTCGCCGACCTGCCACGTGCTCGGGATGAGCAACGTCGTCGCCGCCGGCGACGTCGCGCAATGGCCGAACCTGCGTTTCGACGAGACGCCGCGACGGGTCGAGCACTGGCTCAACGCCGTCGAAATGGGCCGGGCGGCCGCGGAGAACCTGCTCGCCGGCCCGCAGGCTTCTCGCCCGTTCGCGCCGGTGCCGCGGTTCTGGTCCGAACAGCACGGCATGCGGATCCAGGCGGGCGGCATCCCGAAGCTGGGCACCGACACCGTCGCGCTCGCTTCCCCCGTCGGCGGCGAACGGCCCGTCACCGGCTTCGTCCGCAAGGGGCGTCTCGTCGGTGTCGTCGGCCTCGACAGCCCGTCCGCCGTCCTCTACTGGACCAACCAGATCGCGGAGCAGAACCCCGTCAGCCACCCGGGAGAAACGGAGACGCCTGATGCGCCGATCGCGGTTGACCATGCTCGTCGTCATCGCGGCGCTCGTCGTGGGCGCCGCGATGTGGTGGCAGGCGGCTGAACCCGCGTCGCAGACGGCTCGGGCCCCGGTCACCGAAGCGCTCCCCAGCCCGAGGGTGCCGTCGCCCGGCACCTCGCGGCCAAGCGCTCAGGAGGAGACTCCGGCTGGGACGCGGCTCACCGCCGTCTACATGACCAGGATGGGGCAGGCCGTCCTCGACGAGACCGGCGCCGTCCTCTTCCGCTACGAACGCGACAACCCGCACAAGGCCCGCTCGGCGTGCCTCGGGGACTGCGCCATCGTGTGGACGCCCGTCACGACCAGCGGCACGCCGTCGGTGACCGGCATCGACCCGGCTCTCGTTGACACCATCAAGCGGCCCGAAGGCGCCGAACAGGTGACCTTGGCGGGCTGGCCGCTCTACAAATTCGCCAACGCGCGGCCCGGCGAATGGACCGGGCAGGGCACCGACCACGTGTGGTTCGTCGTCCAGCCCGACGGGCGGCGCAACCTTAACTGCCTGCCCGGACCCGTGCAGTAGGATTCTCCGACGGACGAGTCGGCGGGGCGGCCGCGAGCCGGGAAACCGGTTCGAGGAAAGTCCGGACTCCACAGGGCAGGGTGGTTGTTAACGGCAACCCGGGGCGACCCGCGGGACAGTGCCACAGAAAACAGACCGCCTCCGTTCGCTTCGCGGGCGGAGGTAAGGGTGAAACGGTGGTGTAAGAGACCACCAGCGTCCTGGGTGACCAGGACGGCTAGGTAAACCCCACCCGGAGCAAGGCCAAGAGGGAGCCGCGAGGCTCCTGCGCAGGCGATCGAGGGCTGCCCGCCCGAGCCTGCGGGTAGGCCGCTCGAGCCCGTCGGCGACGGCGGGCCTAGATGGATGGCCGCCACTCGCCCGGCCGCAAGGCGGGGCGAAGACAGGATCCGGCTTACACGCCGGCTCGTCCGTACTTCTTTTCTCTTGCGGCCCGGACCGCACGACCGGCACTGGTCACGTACCTGCGAGATGAGCAGTAGGTCCGTGAAGGCCTCCTTACCTACCTTGAGGGTAGGGAAGGAGGCCTTCACGGACTCGGGGCTGCGGTGAGAAAGTGGGCCCACGCGGCAGCGAGGGCACCCCGACCCGCTCCCGACCTGCGAAAGTGATAGCAAAGGTCCCTTGCTCCCACCGCCGCCCTTTCGGACGCTGCGCCCGTCACTACTTGTCGGTAGGGTGCTCCCATGGGCGAAGCGAGTCGCGTCACGGGACGGTTCCGCGGGACGTTCGATGTACTGCATTCCCTTACCTACTTCGCCCCCGAGACGGAAGCCGCGCTCACCGGCGCGGGCCTCCGGCCGGGGCGCATGACGTACTTCGCGGGCCGCGCGGCGCCGATGGGCGCGGTGGGTCCCGGCGTGGTCGCGGCGACCTTCTACAACTTCAACCCCGAACTCGTCGCCCGCCACATCCCGCGCGCGTGGACGCTGGCCACGCCCGAAAAGATCATCGAGGCCCGGTTCGAAGCCGTCGACGCGACGCTGACCCGGCTGCTCGGCAAGGAGACGCTCGGTTCCGACGAGGTTGCCGAGGCGGCCGAGCTCGCCCGTGAGGCGACCGGCGGCTGCCAGGTCGACGGCCGTCCCCTGTACGCCGGGCACGCGGGTCTCGACTGGCCGAGCGAACCGCATCTCGTCCTCTGGCACGCCATCACCCTCTTGCGCGAGCATCGCGGCGACGGCCACATCGCCGCGCTCGTCGCCAACGGGCTCGACGGGCTCGCCGCCCTCGTCACGCACACCGCCACCGGCAAGGGGTTCCTGCCCGCCGCGGCCAAGGCGTCCCGCGGCTGGAGCGACGAGCAGTGGGACAACGCCGCCGTCAAGCTTCGCGAGCAGGGCATCCTCGACGGCGAGGGTGGCCTGACCGAGGCCGGGAACGATCTTCGCGAACGGCTCGAAGTCGCCACGAACGCGGCGTCGACAGGGCCTTGGGAGCATCTCGGCGAGGAGAAGACGAAGCGGCTTCACGAGCTGTGCGGACCTTTGAGCCGCCAGGCCGTCGAAGCAGGCGCTTTTCCCGCGAATGTGTTCTCGACGGGCCGATAATCACGCTATGTAGTGAAAATGCCCGCTCCGTTTTCGCTTTGGGTAACGGATGCGTGACTTTCGCTTCATCGGCACACATGGTTTTTGTCGAATGCGTGTTCACCCGGCGGACTCGGGAGAAGCCACCGAACGAGTCATGTCACACTGGTCGAGGCCGAAATCTCCGCGGCCGACCCGTACTCACAGTGAGCAAGTTGCCTCGCAAGCGAGTGAGGCCGTCAGCACACTGCGAAATACGGGTGGCCGGGGTTAATCCAGACGACCCTTGCAACGATGATAGAGACCGAGGATGGTCATGGTGCTGTGCCTCGCTCTGTGAACTGTAGACAAAACGACATCTACAGAGCGCGCTTTGACCACTACGCCTCGTGACGCCATGATGTTCGAAGCACCACCGAGCCAGAACCGCGCGAACCCCCTCTCCGCGCACCGGGAGTAATGCGATGATGACCATGACCACCCTCGACACGCTGGCCGCCGGCGAGCTCGGCACCGGCAACGTCCGCACCTGGCTGATCGACAACATCATCCCCCTGGTGCTGCTGGCCGTCGCGCTCCTCCTGCTGTGGCTGGGCGGCGGCAAGGGGGACAACGCGGGTGTCATGCGCCGACTCGCCGGTGTCGTGATCGCGCTGGCGATCATCGGCCTCGCGGTGAGTGGCGCCGGAGTCAACGTGGGCCAGTGGATCGCCGGCCTCTTCACAGGCTGAGGGCTCGCGTTGCGTATCCGGACCGATGACGAGGTTTACCGGGTCGATGCCGTATGGCTCGGCCCGCCGAAAGCGACTTTTCCCTGGAGAGCCCGCTACGTCGCGTGGCTCGTCGGTATCCCGGTCTTCCTGCTCGTGCTCACCGTCGAACGGTGGGCGGGCTGGAGCTTCGGGTTCTTCTCGACCGCCTGGGCCTTCGTCGCCACAATTGTGATCACCAGATTGATCACGGCCAAGATCAGCCACGAGCGTCCGCTGGGCGCCGTGGCCGCGATGGCGGCGAAAGAGCTCAACACACCCAGAGAACGGACCACGGGCACAGGGGGCGCGGCCAGTGCCTCCCGTGTCCGGGTACGGGCGAACCGCCCGCTACCGAAGCACCGCAGGAGACGGCAGTACCAGCACCACGGCTACGGCGGCGGCGCCGGAGCTCAGGGAACACCACGAGCGCGTCGGAGCCGCCCCGCGGCTCGGGCCGGGAGGTAGTCGTTGTTCGGTCGCGGCGGAAGCCGAGGAAAACGTGATCGAGATCTGCAGCAAGGGGCTTGGCATCCGCCCCAGCAGGTCCGCTCCGCGCAGCCCAAGAAGGCCGGCAAGGGGAGGCGGCTGCCCGGCGAGGCGGCCATACCCTCGTATACCCCGTCGATCGCGGCGCGAAGCATCGACGGGCACCTGTTACGCACCGGTTATGAGGTGTACGCCTGGTACCGGCTCGCGCCACAGCGCTGGTCGTTCCGGTCGGACTCGCAGCGCCGCGACCTGATCGCGGCCATCGCCGGTCAGTACGCGGAGCTCCAGGGCCGCTGGCTGCACCTGCGCGTGACCAACCGGCCGTACCCGATCCGCATGTGGGCCGAGGCCCACGTGCACAACGCCGTCGGCCGTCCTCAGGACGTCCAGGGCGCGCTGTCCTTCGACGACTACCTCATCGGCGAGCAGCAGCAGCTGATGGGCCGTTCGATGGCCGAAAAAGAGGTGTACCTCGGCGTCCAGGTGCAGACGAGGCGGATGATCGACCGCGCGGTCGAGAGCGCCGCCCCGGTGCTGCGCAAGATCCTGCCGGAGGCCGTCGACGCCGAGCTGGCCGCGCTCGACTCCGAGGTCGAGCACCTCGACCAGGTGATCGGCTCCGCCGGGCTCGAAGGCCGTCCGGTGCACGCCGAGGAGATGTCCTGGCTGATGCACCGTTCGTGCTCGCTGGGCCTGCCCGCGCCGCGCAACATGCCCGCGGTCCCCGGCGCGGCCTGGGAGCCCGAGGACCTCGCCAGCTTCACCGACGCGGCGGATTTCCACGCCGAGCCGTACGCGCCGACGGTGACCGTCCGCGGTCGCACGGGGTCGAACGCCGGCGTCTCGCGGCATCTCGCCGTCCTCACCGTCGGCCAGATGCACGGCCTCCAGATCCCCGAGGTCGACGACCCGTGGATCCAGCACGCGGACCGGCTGCCCGCGGCGGTCGAGGTGTCCGCGCGGATCTACGTCCGGCGGCCGGAAGAGGTCGCCGGTGAGCTGCAGCGCCAGATGAACAAGGTGCGCTCGCAGGTCAAGCACTACACCGACGAGCACGAGCTGGAGCCGCCGCAGTCGCTGGCGCGCCAGGCGGGCCGCGTGCTGGAGATCGACGACGAGATGACGTCGGGCTTCACCGCGCTGGCCACCCGGGTCCGGTCGTGGTGGCGGCTCGCGGTGTCCGGGCCGACGGAGCGGGACGCGCTGCGCCTGGCCCAGCAGCTTCTCGACCTCTACAAGCCGAAGATCGCGGTCGAGCATCCCGAAGCCCAGTACGCGCTGGCCCGGGAGTTCATCCCCGGCGAGCCGCTGGCTTCGGCGGCGTACATGCGCCGCGGTTCGGTCGTGTGGGCGGCGTCGTCCGTTCCGACGGCGACGGCCGAGGTGGGCGACCGCCGCGGCATCCTGCTCGGCGAGACCGTCACCGCGACCCGGCGCCCGGTGGCCTGGGACCCGTGGATGGCGCAGGAGATCCGCGACGGTTCCGGTCTGACGGCGATGGTCGCGGGCCTCGGTGGCGGTAAGTCGTTCCTCGGCGGCGGCATCGTCTACAAGACGCTCCGCGCGGGCGCGCACTGGACGATCCTCGACCCCTCGGGCCCGCTGTCGCGGCTCTGCGACCTGCCCGAGCTGCGCCCGTACGCCCGGCCGATCAACCTGCTCAACGCGCAGCCCGGCATCCTCAACCCGTACCGGGTGGTCGCCGAGCCGCAGCTCGAGCATTTCATGGACGAGGACGATCCCGAGCGGTCGTGGCGGCGGGAGAAGGCCCTCGCTGGCGCGACCCGCCGCCGTCTCGTACTCGACGTCCTCACCGGCGTCCTGCCGTACGAGGTCTCGCGGATGGCGCAGACCCGGATCGTGCTGCTGCGTGCCGTCCGCGCGGTCGGCGGCCGGTTCGACGCCGACCCGGGCCAGGTCATCGACGCGCTGCGGCGCGACTCCAGTGAGCACCACGAGCACGCCGTCGTCGTCGCGGACTTCCTCGACGAGATGCGCGAGCGGATGGCGCTGCTCATCCCGGAGAGCGACGCGGACCCGTACTCCGAGACCCGCGACGACCGGATGACCGTGCTGACCATGGCGGGGCTGACCCTGCCCAAGGACGGCGTCCCGCGCGAGTACTGGACGGACGCGGAATCCCTCGGCGTCGAGATGCTGAACCTCGCCGCGTGGCTGACGCAGCGGTCGGTGTACGAGAAGCCGAAGGAACTGCGCAAGGGCGTCTGGATCGACGAGGCGTTCTTCCTCTCCGAGGTCCCGACCGGTCGCGTGCTGATGAACCGCTTCGCGCGTGACTCGCGCAAGTGGAACGTCCGTGTCCTGCTGTCCTCGCAGATCCCCGCGGACTTCCTGAAGATCCAGGGTTTCGTGGCGCTGCTCGATTCGGTGTTCGTCGGCCGCCTGGACGACGACGACGCCCAGGCCGACGCGCTGCGCCTGCTGAAGGTCCCGGTCGGTGTCGGCTACGAACAGGTCGTCGCGGCGCTGGGCCGCCGCCCCGGTTCGCAACGCGATCTCCAGCGCGACGTCGAGCCGCGGCAGTTCATCTTCGGTGACGGCGCCGGCGGCGTGGAGCGGATCCGCGTCGACTTCTCCGGGCCGCACCTGGAGCATCTGCGCCGGGTCATGGACACCACGCCGGGTTCACCCGACGCCAAACCGTCCAGGCCGGGCAACGAGCTCGCGGTCCCGGAGGAGAAGCCGTTCGTGGCTTCGCCGCCGGAGGAAGACGACTTCGAGCTGGAAGAGGACCTCGAGCTCGCGGCCGAACTCGAGGTCGGTCTCACCGACGAACAGATGCTGGGCGCCCCGGACCCGCTCGCCGCGGAGACGGGTGAGGTCCAGGGCGCCGTCCAAAATGGACATAACGGCAACGGGGGTCAAGGCGAGCACGCGCGCGCCGGCAAGGGTGGCACCGGCAGGGATGCCGCATGAACACGGTGATCACCCTGGCGTTCGTGCTCGCGTTCGCCGCCGGCTGGCACGCGCTGCGCCGCCGTCTGAAAGAGGGGCCGCGGCCGGGCAAGACCAGACCCAGCCGCCGCGCGACGATGTTCGTCGTCATGGTGATCCTGGGCCTTCAGGCCGTGGCGACCGCTCCGGCGGCGTCGGCCGCGGCGTGCGGTGAGGCGCCGAACCCGGAACGGCCGGGCGCGGGCATGGTCGGCGCGCTCGACCCGCCTGCCACCGCTCGTGGTGAAGGCGGCAGCCCGTACAACGTCTACGGGTACGCCGGACACGTCTGGGACACCTTCGAAACCGACTGCGGCCCGCTCGCGGGCATCACCTCGCCCAACTCGACGATCGACACCTGGGCGGGCAACCAGCTGTTCAACATCGGAAAGAACATCGTCGGTGCCACGAACTCGCTGCACTACACCGTGTTGCAGGGCAGCCTGCTCAGCCCGCTGTACAACGCCGTGAAGGCCGGGGCCGAAAAGGTCTACAACAACATCTACGCGCAGCTGTTCGGCCTGGCCGCGCTGATCATGTCGATCATGTTGTTCCGCAACATCTGGCGCGGCGATCTCGCGGCGGTCAGCAAACGGGCGCTGTACGGGCTCGCCGCGGTCTGGCTGGCCGCGTCCTCCTTGGCGCTGCTGAGATTCCTCGATCCGATCGACAACGCGATCGTGCAGACCACGACCAATATCCAGGCCGGGTTCATCGACGAGGCCAAGACGCCGCCGCCGTCTCAGCCGCAGCCGCCCGCGGCTCAGCCGTGCCAGGCGACTCCGGAAGCCGTGGCCGCGCGCCAGCCGTGGGACCGGGTCCCGACCGAGCTGCATTGCCGGGTCGTCTACGACAACTGGCTCCGCGGCGAATTCGGCAGCCCGGACTCGCCGCAGGCGATCCAGTACGGCCCGGCCCTCCTGGACGCGCGTGCCTTCACCTGGGGTCAGATCCAGCAGGGCGGGGACGCCGACGCAGCGCTGGTCGACTCCAAGAAGGCGGCGTTCAAGGACATCTCCACCAAGCTCGGCCCGGCGACCGGGTACTTCACGGGTGAGGACGGCAGCCGCGTCGGCGCCGGTTTCCTTTCACTGGGCCAGGGAATCTTCTACTCGTTGTTCCAGCTGCTGGCCAAGGCCACGGTACTGCTCGCCCAGGTGCTGATCAGGATCTTCGTGCTGACGGCTCCGCTGATCGGCCTGATCGCGCTGCTCCAGCCCCAGATCATGCAGCGCATCCTGAAGGTCGTCGGCGCGGTCGCCTTCAACCTGATGGTGCTCTCGGTGCTGGCCGGTGTGCACACCCTCCTTCTGGAGGCGATCTTCACCGCGGGGAATTCGCTGTCCCTGCTGACGAAGATGGTGCTGGCCGCGATCATCACCGTCCTGCTGTTCATGGTCGGCCGTCCCGTGCGGCGGCTGTGGCAGATGGTCGAGATGTCCGTGGGCATGGTCGGCGGCGCGATGCCTTCCCCGCGCGGCGGACTTTTCTCCCGTTTCCGCAAGAAGAACAACGAGCCGACCCCGCAGGACGCGTTCTGGCAGAACGTCCGCGATACCGACGACGTCGTCGACGGAGACCTCCGCGGTCCCGTGGGCGCGACGGTCGGCGGCGGGCGGTTCCGGCCCGAGGCGACGATCTTCGCCAGCTCCCAGCGGCTCGACAACGGTTCCGGCGCGATCCGCCCCGCGGCGGCCTGGTCCGGAGCGCCGTGGCCGGGTGCCGTCGGCGGTGGCGGCGGGCTGCCCGCGCTGCCCGCCGGTGGTGGCGGAGGAGTTCCCGTGTTCGGCCAGTACAACCCGTCCGCGGGCAATCCCGGCGACTCGATGTTCACCTCCGGCGGGCGGAGCCCGATCCAGGTACCGAGCCGCCGGGTCGACACCTCGCCGGTCGCCGACCGGCGCTGGAGCGACGAACCCGAGCCGGTCGTGGTGCCGTCGCGGATGAACTCCGCGGGCGGCGGTTACACCACTCCTGACTACTCGGGTGCCGTGCCGGTGCAAGCAGGCCCGTCCACCCCGCGCCCTCGCCGTGTCGACCCCGAAGTCGTCGCGGGGAAGCCGGTCTTCGTGCTGTACCGGCCGTCGCGCGGGCTCGAAGTCCGTGAGGAAGTCCGCGACACAGACCACGCAGTGGGCCGGTGACCCATGCCGATCCGGACCAACCGCGGGCGCACCGCGGTCTACCGCAGACTGTGGGGCTGGCCGTTGCGCTCGCCCCGCCACCTCGTCGGCACGCTGGTGATCCTCGCGGTCGTGCTCACCGCCTTGGGCATCCTGCTGCCCAAGGCCATCGGAAAACCGGGACAGACGGCCGCCGGGCCGGGTTCATCGGCGACAGCCACCTCACGCCCCGGCGTCGCGGCGCCGGTGACCGTGACGTCGACGTTGCCGCCGAGGCTCACCACCCAGCCACCACCGTCTTCCGCGCCACCTGACCAGGACGGTATCCGGGTCGCCAAGAATTGGGTGACGGCATGGGCGAACCATCCCGACGGTACGACGACCGAGCAGTGGCTGAGCGGCTTGCGGCCGTACACCACCGAGGAGTACCTCGCCGGGGAGCTGACGACGGTGGACCCCGCGAACATCAAGGCGACCAGGGTGACCGGGGAGCCACAGGTGGTTTCCTCGCTCGCCGGATCGATGGAGGTCGACGTCCTGACAGACGGCCCCAAGGTCCGGGTCACCGTCGTCAAGACGAACCCGGGATGGCGGGTCACCAAGTTCACCCAAGCGGGCTGACCCGATGAAGATCGGGCTCATCGTCGGCGTGCTGATCGCCGCGGTCTTCGCCGCGGTGGTCACCACGAGCACGGTCACCAAGGTGGTGACCGACCATGTGGAGGCGCAGTCGGGCGGGGTCGTCAAGACCTCCTGCGACGCGTCGATCGGGCCGACTCTGCCGGGACAGACCGATCGCGGTTCTTCGGACATCAACAAGCTGGACGAAGAACAGAAGGGGATCGTCGCGCTGATCATCTCGATCGGCAAGCAGCGGACGCTCTCCCCGCGCGCGTGGCAGGTGGCGATCCAGGCCGGGATGACCGAGTCCAAGCTGCGGAACCTGACCTACGGCGACCGCGACTCGCTCGGCATCTTCCAGATGCGGCCGTCGATGGGCTGGGGCACCGTCGCGCAGGTCACCGACCCGCCGTACCAGGTCAACAAGTTCTACGACGTCCTGCTCGCGGTGCCGGACTGGGAGAACATGCGGCCCGGCGACGCCGCCCAGCGGGTCGAGCGCTCCGGCTTCCCCGACCGGTACCACAACTGGGAGCCGATGGCGGCCCTCCTCGTGCAGAACGAGGGCCAGATCGTCGACGTCGTCGGCTGCGGCACGAGCGTCGGCAGCGTGGTGCCGCCGAGCCAGGCGGCCGCGCAGGCCATCAAGTTCGCCCTCGCCGAGCAAGGGAAACCGTACGTCTGGGGCGCCACGGGGCCGAACAGCTACGACTGTTCCGGGCTGATGCTGCGGGCCTACGAATCGGCCGGGATCATCCTGCCGCGCGTTTCCCGCGACCAGTACAAGGCGGGCGCGATGCTGCCGGTGCGGCAGGCGCAGCCGGGTGACCTGCTGTTCCTCGCCACCGTGCCGTCGAACCCGGCGACCATCCACCACGTGATGATGTACCTGGGTGACGGCAAGATCGTCGAAGCGCAGCAGACCGGGGTGCCGGTGCACATCCGCGACTTCTCCTTCGACGAGGCCGAAGTGGTCGCGCAGGCGGTCCGTCCTGGCGTTTAGCATGGTGAGAGCGTGGTATCGCGATCGCGGGACCATCGGATTCACCCGAAGTGGCGGCCTGTCCACCGGCACGCGGCCGCACACTGGCAGAGGATGAAGAACGTGGCACGGAAATTCGGAAGGCGAGGCAAGCCCGCGGCGGGGAACGGCCCTGAGGTCGATCCCCGCGATCTTTTCGGCACCGCCCAGCCCGCGCGGCACGCGGCGCGGCCGGCGTCGAGCACGCCGTTGGCCGACCAGCTGAACCAGGGCTGGCCCGGCGTCGATCCCGGTTACGTCGTGTTGCCGCGTTCGCTGGCCGAGGGGATGTCGCTGCCCTGGCAGCAGCAGATGGCCACCCTGCTGGCCCAGTTCCACCAGGAGAACGCCAGGCTCGCCTGGCCGATCTACCGGGTGGTCCCGTCGCGCTACGAAAAGCTCGTCGATCTCGACGAGGAGCAGCTGGCGGAGGCCGGCTACCTGGTCGAGATGGACACCGAAGGCGAGATGATCTACCGCGAGCGCAGCGGCCGGAAGATCGAAGACCCGGCGAACACGACGGTGCTCGTCTCGTGTCTCGACCCGATTCCGAAGCCGTCGCAGCGTCAGGCGCCCCCGGCGCCGTCGCAGGCCGTGCCGCCCGTGACCGGGCAGCCGCCTCGCGCTCCGGCGCCGATGAACATCGGGCCCGCGCCGGTGTGGCGCACGGTCACACCTTCGGGGCAGCCGCTGCCGGGCCATCAGGGGGCGCCTGCGCCTCAGGCATCGGCCCCGCCGGCTGCCGCTTCTCAGGCTGCCGCGCACCAACCACCTGCGTCTCAGGCCGCCGCCCCGCAGGCTCCCGCGTCTCAGGCGCCGTCGGCCCAACCGCCGGTGTCCCAGCCGCCGCTGCCCCAGCCCACGTGGACACAGCCGCCGCCCGGGAACCACACGCCGCCGCCTCCGCCGGTGAGCGCGCCTCCTTCCATCCCGGAAGCCCCGGCCGCCGCCGCGCCCTCGCAGGCCGAGTCGGAGCCGCCCGTGACGCCGCCGTCGTCCGCGATGCCCCCGGCTCCTCCGTTGACGCAGCCGGTGTCGCCGCCGCCGGGAATTCCCGTGTCGCCCGAACCGGCGACCCCGCCGCGCGGCCTCCCGATGCACCGCGGCTGGTTCGACGAACTCGCGGAGAACGTGCCGGAAAGCTCGAAGGTCGACCCGCCCGAGGGCGGCGAGTTCGGCCCGACCGGCGATCCCACGGAGATCCCCTACCGCTATCGCAAGTGATGACAGGACGTCCGGGTGATGTCAGGCTTGACCCATGTCGAGCGACCCGAACCCGGATCAGGGCTGGTACTTCAACACCAAGACGAACCAGGTCGAGCACCTGGAACGAGGCCGGAGCATCGACCTCCTCGGGCCGTACCCGGACGAGGCGACGGCGAGGCGCGCCCTGGAGATCGCCAAGGAACGCACCAGGCAGGCCGACGCCGAAGACGCCAAGTGGAACGGCGACTGATCACTGGTCCGTGAAGGCCTCCTTCCCTACCTTGAGGGTAGGGAAGGCATCTGNCTTGAGGGTAGGGAAGGAGGCCTTCACGGACTCCCGGCAGCCGGTCAGGCGTCCTGCCGCGCCAACGCCGGGCCGAGCACGAACTCCGGGTCCACCTGCGCGGTGAGGTCTTCCCCGGCCCGCCCGCTTCCCCAAGCCCGCGCGTTGCGGAGGTGGAACTCGACGCCCTGTCGCTGGTAACGCGCCCAGTCCCGCTGCTCGCCGTCGACGGTCGCGAGCATCGAGCCCAGCGTCGTGAGGTTGTGCGCCTCGAGTTCGCCGATCGGGCGGGCGCGGCCGCGTTCGGCGGCGCGGACGTGCCGCGAGTTCTCCATCCAGCCCAACAGGGCGTCGCCGACCTCTTCGCGCAGGAACTCGATGTCCTCGTCTTCGGTGACCTTGTTGCCCACGACGACCAGCCGCACACCGAAGTCCCGCGCGTAGTCGGCGTACTGCCGGTACACGCCGACGCTGCGTACGGTCGGCTCGCACACCAGGAACGTCACGTCGAACCGCGTGAACAGCCCGGACGCGAACGCGTCGGCGCCGGCGGTCATGTCCATGACCACGTATTCGCCCGCGTCGTCGATCATGTGGTTCAGCAGCAGTTCCGCCGCGCCGACCTTCGAGTGGTAACAGGCGACACCGAGATCGTCCTCGTCGAACTGCCCGGTGACACCGAGCCGCACACCGCCGAATTCGCGGAAGCAGGCCTGGAAGATCGGGTTGTCCTCGAACGGCCGGACCAGCCGCGACCCGCGCCCCGGGGGCGTCGTCTTGATCATCGAGGCCGCGTCGGCGATCCGCGGGTTGTCACCGCGCAGGTACTCCTTGATCAGGCCCATGTTGTCGCCCAGCGTCGGCCACGCGATGGCCTCTTCCTCGCTCGCGCCGAGCGCGACGGCGAGGTGCTGGTTGATGTCCGCGTCGATCGCCAGGACCGGTTTCCCGCCGCCGGCCAGGTACGCGGTGAACAGCGACGCCAGCGTGGTCTTCCCGCTGCCGCCCTTCCCGACGAACGCGATCTTCACGCCACGGCCCTTCCTGTCGTTTTGAAAAGGGTATCGGTTTTCATTTCGGTCCGTAACGTACACCCGACCGGCCCGCACCCGAACGGGCGATCAACGGCGCCGGATCGGGATAGGGTTGGGTGGTGCCTCCACTCGTGATCAGGACACACGCGGCGGGAGGGGACTTCGGTCACCTTCGAGCCGAGTTCTCGCTGCCGGAGTCGTTCGGGCCCGAAGTGCTCGCCGAGGCGGAGGCGGCGGTCGTCGACCCGCTCGAGTCTGCGGGGGAACGCGAGGACGCCACCGGCTTGCCCTTCGTCACCATCGATCCGCCCGGCGCCAAGGACCTCGACCAGGCGGTGCTGATCGAGCGCGTCGAGGGCGGCGGGTTCCGCGTCCACTACGCGATCGCCGACCTGGCCGCGTTCATCCCGCCGGGAGGCGCGCTCGACAAGGAGGCACGCCGTCGCGGGCAGACGCTCTACCTGCCCGACGGGAACGTCCCGCTCCATCCGCCGGTGTTGTCCGAGGGCGCCGCGAGCCTGCTGCCGGGGGAGACCCGGCCCGCCGTGCTGTGGACCATCGACGTCGACGCGAGCGGGGAGCCGACGGCGACCAACGTCCGCCGGGCGCTCGTCCGGTCCACCGAACAGTTCGACTACGAGATCGTCCAGGCGGCGATCGACGCGGGCGACCCGCATCCCTCGGTAGCCGCCCTGCCGGAGCTGGGCCGCCTGCGCCGCGAACTCGCGATCCGGCGCGGAGCGGTGGAGCTGCAGCTGCCGGAGCAGGAGATCGGCGGCGACCCCGACGGCGGGTGGGCGCTGATCCAGCGGCCGCGTAACGACGTCGACGCGTGGAACGCCGAGATCTCGCTGCTCACCGGCATGGCCGCGGCCAAGATCATGATCGGCGCCGGGATCGGGGTCCTGCGCACGCTGCCCCAGCCCGACGCCGAAGCGATCGAATGGCTGCGCCGGTCCGCGCAGGCGCTGAACATCGACTGGCCCGAGGGCAAGAGCGTGTCGGAGTTCCTGGCCGCGCTCGACCCCGGTCAACCCGCGTCCATGGCGCTTTTCGCCGACACCACCAGGCTTCTGCGCGGCGCCGGGTACACCGCGTTCGACGGCGAACTGCCCGCCTTGACCACGCACGCCGGGATCGGCGGCGCGTACGCCCACGTCACCGCGCCGATCCGGCGGCTGGTCGACCGGTTCGCCACCGAGATCTGCCTCGCCGTGAGCGCCGGCCGCGAGGTACCCGAGTGGGTCCGCGCGGCGCTTTCGGAGGTGCCGGAGCAGATGACCGCGTCCGACACGCTGGCGGCGAAGGTCGAACGTGCCTGTATCGACCAGGTCGAGGCCTGGGTGATGGCCGAGCACATCGGCGAGGAGTTCGACGCGATCGTGCTGCGGGCCGACGACTCCAAGTCGGAGATCCTGATCGAGAATCCGCCGGTGATGGGCAAGTGCGCGGGCGAGAAGCCGCCCGAAGGCGAGCGGATCCGGGTCCGGCTCACTGCGGTGGACGTCGACAAGCGGAAACTGTCGTTCGAGCGGGCATGATCGACGATCTCGGCGAAGTGGTCCCGCTGCGCGAACCGGCGTCGCGGGTGGTGTCGCTCGTGCCGTCGCTGACCGAGGCCGTCGAGGTGAGCGCGCCGGGAAGGCTCGCGGGCGCCACGGACTACTGCACCCATCCGGTCGATCTGGACGTCCCGAGGGTGGGCGGCTCGAAGTACCCGAACGTGGACAAGGTGCTCGAACTCGAGCCGGATCTGGTGCTGGCCAACTCCGAGGAAAACCGGCCGGAAGACGTGGAACGCTTACGCGCCAACGGGGTTCCGGTCTGGGTGATGGAGGCGTCGGCGACCGTGCCCGGTGCGCTCGCCTCGATCCGGCGGATCCTGACGCAGGCCTACGACCTCGCCGAGCCGGATTGGCTGGTCGAGGCCGAAGAGATCTGGCGGGAGACCTTGCCGGAGCGGTTCCGTGCGGTCGTGCCGGTCTGGCGGAAGCCGTGGATCGTGCTCGGCAGGGACACCTTCGGCGGCGACGTCCTGCATCGCGTCGGAATCGGCAACGTCTACGCGGACCACGAAGAGCGCTACCCGCGTCCGAAACTCGACGAGCTCCAAGCGCGCTTCGCGTCCGGAGACGCGAACCTGCTCGTACTGCCCGACGAGCCGTACGAGTTCACTGCGGATGACGGCCCCGAAGCGTTCCCCGGCGCGAAGCACGTGCTGGTCTCCGGGCGCTTCCTGACCTGGTACGGCCCTTCGCTCGTCGAGGCCCACTCCCACCTGACGCATTTAGTCCTCTGAATGCGGTTGCAGCGCATCCAGAGGACTAAATGCGGGCAGGTCAGAGAGTCAGGCCGGTCAGGACGGTGACGCGTTCTTCGGTGAAGTCCGCCATCGCCGACGCGGGGCCCTCGCGGCCGACGCCGGAGTCCTTCACGCCGCCGTAAGGCATCTGGTCGGCGCGGAAGCTCGGCACGTCGCCGACGAGCACACCGCCGACACGCAGCTTCGCGGACACGTCGAACGCCGTCGGCAGATCGCGCGTGAACACGCCCGCCTGCAAACCGAAGCGCGAGTCGTTGATCCGGCGCACCCCGTCCTCCACCGAGTCCACGCGCGTGATCGACACGACCGGCCCGAAGACCTCGTCGGCCATCACCGACGCGTCCTCCGGCACGTTCGCGAGCACCGTCGGCTCGACGGTCGCGCCGTCGCGCTTCCCGCCGGTCAGCAGTTCGCCGCCCGCCTCGACAGCCGCAGTGATCCACGATTCCACCCTGGAAGCGGCGTCGGTGTTGATCAGCGGCCCGACGTCCACGCCGTCCGTCCGGGGGTTGCCGGTCCCGAGCGCGCGCACCTGCTCCAGTACCTTCGCCTGAAGCTCGTCGTAGACGTCGGCGTGCGCGTACACGCGCTGCACCGAGATGCACGACTGGCCCGCCTGGTACATCGCGAACGTCGCGATCCGCTGCGCCGCGAAGTCCAGATCCGTCCAATCAGGACAGACGAGCACCGCCGCGTTGCCGCCGAGTTCGAGCGCGACGTGCTTGCGCGGCACGCTGTCCCGGATGCCCCAGCCCACCGGCACGGAGCCGGTGAACGACACGACCGGCAGCCGCGGGTCCGAAACCAGCTTGGCCGATTCCTCGTTGCTCACCGGAAGAATCGACCAGCTTCCGGCGGGCAGATCGGTCTCGGCGAGGATCTCGCCGAGCAGCAACGCGGTCAGCGGTGTCGCGGGCGCGGGCTTGAGCACGATCGGCGCGCCGACCGCGATCGCCGGCGCGACCTTGTGCGCCACCAGGTTCAGCGGGAAGTTGAACGGCGTGATGCCGAGCACCGGGCCCTTCGGCACACGGCGGACCAGCGCCAGCCGTCCGGTGCCGCCCGGGTCGGTGTCGAGCCGCTGCAGGTCACCGGAGAACCGGCGCGCCTCCTCGGCGGCCCAGCGGAACGTCGACGCCGCGCGCCCGACCTCGCCGCGCGCCCACTTCAGCGGCTTGCCGGACTCGGCGGTGATCAGCCGCGCCAGCTCTTCGGACCGCTCACCCAAAACTCGGGACACGTGGTCCAACGCACCCGCCCGGACGTGTGCGGGCAGCGTCGCGAACTCCTCCTGGGCGTCGTGCGCGGCCTGGACCGCGGTCTCGGTGTCGGAAGTGGACGGAACGTGGTGCGAGCCCGCCTCGCTTCCGTCGAAGGAGTGGCGGACGACGACGGTCTCGCCGCTGGTGACCGGCTTTCCGGCTACCCAGAAAGGAAAGGTGCTCACTTGGAAGCCTCCGTGCGGACAGCGTGCTCCAGGACCGACAGGCCCTCGTCGAGCAGTTCGGTGGACAGGGACAGCGGCGGCAGCAGGCGGACTACGTTGCCGTAGGTACCGCAGGTGAGGACGACGACACCGGCCTGGTGACAGGCCTGCGCGACGCGCTTGGTCAGGTCGGCGTCGGGTTCCGTGGTGCCGGGCTTCACGAACTCGGCGGCCAGCATCGCGCCGCGGCCGCGGACGTCGCCGATCACGCCGGTCTCCTCGGCCAGCGCCCGCAGTCGCGGTAGCACCGTGTTCTCGATGCGCTTCGCCGACGCCGCGAGGTTCTCCTGGCGCATGACCTCGATCGAGCCGAGCGCCGCGGCACACGCGATCGGGTTACCGCCGTAGGTTCCGCCGAGCCCGCCCGGCGGGACGGCGTCGAGCAGTTCCGCGCGGCCGGTGACGGCGGCGAGCGGCAGCCCGCCCGCGATGCCCTTGGCGGTGGCGATCAGGTCGGGGACGACGTCTTCGTGCGTGGACGCGAACCACTCGCCGGTGCGGCAGAAGCCGGTCTGCACTTCGTCGGCGACGAACACGACGCCGTTTTCGGTGCACCAACGGGAAAGCGCGGGCAGGAACCCGGGAGCGGGCTCGATGAAGCCGCCCTCACCCTGCACCGGCTCCAGCACGACGGCCGCGACCTGGTCGCCGCCGATCTGCTTCTCGATGCGGTCGATGGCGATCCGCGCCGCTTCGGGACCGGACAGCCCGTCGCGGTACGGGTACGACCCCGGCACCCGGTAGACCTCGGGCGCGAACGGGCCGAAACCGTGCTTGTAGGGGATGGACTTCGCGGTCAGCGCCATCGTCAGGTTGGTACGGCCGTGGTAGGCGTGGTCGAAGACGACGACGGCCTGGCGCCCGGTCGCGGCGCGGGCGATCTTCACCGCGTTCTCGACGGCCTCGGCGCCGGAGTTGAACAGGACCGAACGCTTCTCGTGGGTGCCCGGCGTCAGCTTGTCGAGTGCCTCGCACACCTCGACGTACCCCTCGTACGGCGTGACCATGAAACACGTGTGCGTGAACCGGCCCACCTGCTCACGGACGCGGTCCACGACGGCGGGGGCGGCGTGGCCGACGTTGGTCACCGCGATGCCGGAACCGAAGTCGATCAGGACGTTGCCGTCGGCGTCGGTGAGCAGGCCGCCTTCGGCCGAGGTGACGTAGACGGGCAGCACCGAACTCACGCCCGCGGCGACGACGGCGGCGCGTCGCTCCTGCAGGGCGCGCGAGGCGGGGCCGGGGATCTCGGTGCGCAGCCTGCGCTGGGTTTCGGTGGTGACGGTCACGGCCAGACTCCTGCGGACGCGAGGGACGGGGGCGCCCTCCAGAATGGGAGCCCGCCCGGTCCGCGTCAGCTCGACATCTTGTCGATATCGAGGCGTAGAGTTGGACAACATGGCACTGACCCTCGCCGCCCTCGTGGCCGAACGTCCGCTCGGGCTGCGGGTGCGCGCGGCCGAGTCGGGGCTCGACCGGGCGATCGGGTGGGTCCACCCCACCGAACTGACCGATCCGCAGGCCTTCCTCGAAGGCGGCGAACTGCTGCTGACCACCGGCCTCGCCCTCGATGAGACCACGTCGCCCGGGTACATCCGGCGGCTCGTCGACGCCGGCGTGGCGGGGCTCGGTTTCGGAGTCGGCCTCAGCCACGAGAGCATTCCGCGGTCCCTTGTGGACACCGCGGAAGAGGTCGGGCTGCCGGTGCTCGAAGTGCCGAGGAAGACGCCGTTCATCGCGATCACGCGGGCGGTCTCCCGCGCGGTGGCCGCCGACGAGTACGCCTCGCTCGTGCGCACCGGCAAGGGACAGCAGGAACTGACCAGGACGGCCGTCGGCAAGGGCGGGCCCGGTGGCGTGGTGCGCAAACTGGCGAAGCTGGTCGACGGCTGGGTGCTACTGCTCGACTCTTCAGGTGCCGTCACCGAAGCCTCGTCGGCATCCGTGCGGCCTTTCGCCGACGCTGTCCGGGAAGACTTGGCGCGGCTGCGAGCGGGCACACTGGTGACGGTGGCGGCGGAGTATGAGGTCATCCTGCAGACGCTCGACACCCGTGCCCGGGGCGTGCTCGCCGTCGGCACCCGCGAGCCGCTCGATGCCGCGGGGCAGCACATCGTCAACACCGCCGTGTCGTTGCTTTCCCTTGCCTTGGAACAGAACCGTGAACACGTAGGCGCCTTGCGGCGACTGAGGTCAGGGCTGTGCGACCTGCTCGCCGCGGGGGACACCGAACTCGCCACGCGCACGATGAAGTCGCTCTGGGGCGGTGTTCCGGAAGCGCCGTGGTCCGTGCTGGCCGTCGCCGGTTCCGTGGGTGCGCGCCGCTCGCTCGTCGACGCGCTCGACGCCGAAGCGGCCGGAGACAAGGTGTTCTTCGGCGAGTCGGGGGCGTTCGTGGTCGCGCTCGGCGACGTGGAGACCGTCGCCCGACAGGCTTCCCGGATCGGCGGGCTGTACGCCGGGCTGTCCGATCCGGTGTCCACAGTGGACTTCCCGGCCGGGCTCCGGCAGGCGAAACAGGCGGCGGAAGCGGCGAAGGCCGAGCGCTCGTCGTTGGTCCGGTTCGCGGAGCACGCCGGGCGAGGCTTCCTGGAGATGGTCGATCCCCAAGCGGCACAAGCGTTCGCGGACAGCCTCCTGGCGCCGCTGCGGCAGCATGACGAAACTGGCCGCGGCGAACTGGTCGCCTCACTGACCTGCTGGCTCGAACACCACGGTCATTGGGATCTGGCGTCCGCACGGCTCGGCGTCCACCGGCACACCTTGCGCAACCGTATGCGCAAGGTCGCCGAACTGACCGGCCGTGATCTCGATTCTCCCGGGGTGCGAGCCGAATTCTGGCTGGCGTTACAGGTCAGCGCGGGGTGAAGGACGCTTTCCCCGCGTGCGACGCGGTGAAGGGCGCTTTCCTCACATCCGATGCGGGTATGGCGTCCTTCAGCGCTCGGACCTGACCAGGGCGATCGGCGAGTCGCCGCAGCGCCGCAGGTGGGTGCCGGTCTCCGTCGTGACCGGTTCCGAGCCGGCGGACCACCACGCCGGGACGTCGACCTCGCGGACCAGCGATCCGGTCGCCTGGCGCGCGTTGTTCGAGACGATCACCCGGCCCTGCGCGTTGACCAGCGCCGCACGGCCGCCGAGCGCACGCAGTTTCAGCTGCAGCAGGCGCTCGACCTCGCGCACGTAGATGTCCGCGCCGACGACCCCCGCGAACGACCCGTCACGCTGGACGGGAACCGTGAAGGTCAGCGTGTACTCGTCGGTGCAGAGGTAGTCGACGTACGGGCCGTTGATGTGGCGGCGGCCGGTGTCACGCGGGACGGTGAACCACGATTGCCGGGTGTAGTCCAGGAAGTTCTCGCTGTCCGGATCGAGGCTGATGACCAGTTGCACCGGCTCGGCGTCACCGGTTTCGGTCCACCATTCGAAGCCGAATTCCTGATCGGCCAGCGCGTTCGGCGCACTGATGAACCCGGCGCCGACCACCAGGCCGCCGAGGACGTCGAAGACCTGCGGCCGGAGGCGGGCCAGGTCTTCGGCGGTGGCATCGGTGGAGGCGGCCAGGAGCCCCTCGGCGCCTGCCAATAGCGGCTTCAGTCTGCCGAAGACGTCCTCGACCAGGGTGGATACCTGTTCGACGACCTCGGAACCGGCGGACGGTGTGTCGTTCACGATGCTCACCTCGGATGCGCGGATGCCGCAGCTTAAGGGGCCAGAAGGTCTAAATGCACGTCCGCCAGCCGGTCTATCGCTTCGAGGATGTGCTCCTCGGTGAGCTTTCTGGCCAGCTCGCCGTCTCCCTGCGCGATGGCGGCGGCGATCGCGCGGTGTTCGGCGTAGGCGTTCTCGCGGGTGCCGTGCGGCTCGAGCGGCAGCCACAACAATCCCCCGCGTTCGCTCTGCAACTGCACTTCTTCCCTGGTCAGCCGTGGCGATTGGGCGGCCGCGGCGACTTCGAGATGGAACTGGCGCTCGGCGCGCGACGCTTCCGCGCCGGTGGCGGTGCGGATGTCTTCGGTCGCCAGTTCGAGCCGCTCGATGTCTTCGGGCGAACTCCGCTCGGCGGCGAGTTTGGCTGCGGCGCCCGCGATGGCGAGGTAGTGATCGCCGACGTCGCGAAGCTCGGACAGCGAGACCGTGCGAAGGCGCTCTCGCCACGAAGCGGCCGAAGGGTTGACAGGCGTCTTCACGAAGCTTCCGCCGCCTCGGCCGCGTCGCGTCTCGACAAGGCCCTGCTGTCGCAAGGCCACGAGCGCTTCGCGAACCGTCACGGTGGAGACGCCGAACTGGGCGGCCAGCTCGGCTTCGCTCGGCAGCTGTTCCGAATCGGCCAGCAGCCCGAGCGTGATGGCGTCGACCAGCCGCGCGGTGACCGCTTCCGCCCGGCCGATCTGGTCGAGCGGCGCGAACATCGCTGATCGCGCGCTGTGCGACATCCCCTTACGCATGGTGGCCCTTCACCCGTACCGCTACCCGATGGAAGCAATCTTGCCCCATCGTCTTGTCATTTAACATCTGGACTTATATGTTTTAGCTCCCTCGCCGCCCCACAAGGGAGCAAGGGACCTTTGCTATCGCCTCACGCCCCCAGGCCCAGTAGCCAGGAGCTCTCGTGCAGCAGTTGAAGCACTTCATCGGCGGTGAGTACATCGGATCCGCGTCGGGCCAGGTCGCCGGCGTCGTCGATCCCGTCACCGGCCGCCCGTATCGCACCGCCGCCGTCGCCGGCCCCGAAGACGTCGACCGCGCGCTCAAGGTCGCGGCCGCCGCTTTCGAAACCTGGCGCGAGACCACACCCGCGCAGCGCCAGCTCGCGCTGCTGAAGATCGCGGACGCCGTCGAAGCACGCGCGGAAGAGATCGTGCTCGTCGAATCGGCGAACACCGGCAAGCCGATCGCGCTCACCGCGGCCGAAGAACTGCCGATGATCGTCGACCAGTTGCGGTTCTTCGCTGGGGCCGCGCGAGTCCTCGAAGGACGGTCGGCGGGCGAATACATGGAAGGGCATACCTCTTTCGTCCGCCGAGAGCCGATCGGCGTGTGCGCGCAGGTTACGCCGTGGAACTATCCGCTCCTCATGGCGGTCTGGAAGATCGCCCCCGCGCTCGCCGCCGGGAACACCGTCGTGCTCAAACCGGCCGACACGACGCCCGCGTCGACCCTGCTCTTCGCCGAGATCTGCGCCGAATTCCTGCCGCCCGGCGTGCTCAACGTGATCTGCGGCGACCGCGACACCGGGCGCGCGCTCGTCGAGCACGAAATCCCCGCGATGGTGTCCATCACGGGCTCCGTGCGGGCTGGGATCGAGGTCGCCGCTTCGGCCGCGAAGGACGTGAAGCGCTTACACCTCGAGCTCGGCGGTAAAGCGCCCGTAGTGGTCTTCGCCGACGCTGACATCGAAGCGGCCGCTGAAGGTATCGCCTCCGCCGGGTACTTCAACGCGGGTCAGGACTGTACGGCGGCGACGCGGGTCCTGGTCGCCGGCGAAGTCCACGACACGTTCGTCGCCGCACTCACCCGGCAGGCGCGGGCGACCACCACCGGCAAACCCGACGACACGTCGGTCACCTACGGCCCTCTTAACAACGCCGCGCAACTCGAACGGGTCGCCGGGTTCGTCGATCGGCTGCCCGAGCACGCGGTGGTCCACTGTGGAGGTAAGCGACAGGGCGACGAGGGCTACTTCTATGAGCCGACAGTGATTTCCGGCGTTCGCCAGGACGACGAAATCAGCCAGACGGAGATCTTTGGCCCGGTCATCACCGTGCAGCGCTTCGAGACCGAAGCCGAGGCACTCGCCGCGTCCAACGGCGTCGAGTACGCGCTCGCGTCGTCGGTGTGGACCACCGACCACCAGCGGGCGATGCGGCTGGCCCGGAAGCTCGACTTCGGCTGCGTGTGGATCAACACGCATATCCCGCTGGTCGCCGAAATGCCGCACGGCGGCTTCAAGAAGTCCGGCTACGGCAAGGACCTCTCGCTCTACGGCCTCGAGGACTACACCCGCGTCAAGCACGTGATGAGCGCGCTGTGACGACCACCGAAAGGCACGCCATGCCTCATCAAGCGCCCACTTCCGCCGAGGGGGAGCAAGGGACCTTTGCTATCACTTCCGCAGGTGGAGGCGCGATTCCGGCCATCCGGCTGCGCGGGTTGCGCAAGGAGTTCGGTCAGGTCCACGCGGTCGACGGCGTCGACCTCGACATCCCGCCCGGTGAGTTCTTCTCGATGCTCGGCCCCTCCGGCTCGGGCAAGACGACGGTCCTCCGCATGATCGCCGGCTTCGAGCTCCCGACGGCGGGCACGATCGAACTGCACGGCCGCGACGTCAGCCGTCTCGCGCCCTTCGACCGTGACGTCAACACCGTCTTCCAGGACTACGCGCTCTTCCCGCACATGACAGTCCAGCAGAACGTCGAGTACGGCCTCCGGGTGAAGCGCGTCCCCCGCGCGGAGCGACGTCAGCGCGCGAAAGAGGCTCTCGACACCGTCCGGCTCGGCGAGTTCGGCGAGCGCAAACCCGACCAGCTCTCCGGCGGCCAGCGTCAGCGCGTCGCGCTCGCCAGGGCACTGGTCAACCGGCCGAAGGTGCTCCTGCTCGACGAACCGCTCGGCGCGCTCGACCTGAAACTGCGCCACACCATGCAGACCGAGCTGAAGCAGATCCAGCGCGACGTCGGCATCACGTTCATCTTCGTCACCCACGACCAGGACGAGGCGTTGACGATGAGCGACCGCATCGCGGTGTTCAACGCCGGCCGCATCGAACAGGTCGGCTCACCGGTCGAGGTCTACGAACGGCCCGCGTCGGCGTTCGTCGCCGGCTTCGTCGGCACCTCGAACCTGCTCAGCGGCGGCGGCGCCGAGAACATCATCGGCAAACCCGGTGTGTTCAGCATCCGCCCCGAAAAGATCCGCATCGACGCCGATCTCTCGAAATCCGCGGAGGTCGGCGAGACCAGCGCCACCGGCACCGTCACCAACACCGTCTACGCCGGCGCGACCGTGCGCTACGAGGTGACCCTTGACGCCGGCGGCCAGCTCTCCGTGGTCCGGCAGAACACCGCCGAATCCGCGGACTTCGAGGGCGGCCGTGTCCGTCTGAGCTGGCGTCATGAACACAGCTTCCGCGTCCCCGAAGCCGGTTAGCCCTCCCCAGCACCGAAAGGTTTGTTCAATGAAGAACAGGAAACTCGCGCTCGCCGGCCTGCTCGGCGCCGGCCTGCTCGTGGCCGCCTGCGGAACGTCCGGGTCGAGTTCGACCGCCGCCGCGCCCGGCGGGCAGGGCTTCACTCCGCCGAAGCTCGACGCGCTCGCGCAACTCGGCCAGCCGGAAGGGCAGGTCAATGTGCTGGCCTGGCCCGGCTACGCCGAGAACGGTTCGAACGACCCGGCCGTCGACTGGGTCACCGGCTTCGAGAAGGAGACCGGCTGCAAGGTCAACGTCAAGGCGTTCGGCACCTCCGACGAAGCCGTGAGTCTGATGAAGACCGGACAGTACGACGTCATCTCCGCCTCCGGTGACGCTTCGCTGCGGCTCATCGCGTCCGGCGACGTCGAACCGGTGAACACCGCGCTAGTGCCGAACTACGCAGACGTCTTCGACTTCCTCAAGAACCGCCCGTGGAACAGCGTGAACAACGTGTCCTACGGCGTGCCGCACGGCTGGGGCGCGAACCTGCTCACCTGGCGCACCGACAAGGTGACCCCGGCGCCGACGTCGTGGTCCGTCATGTTCGACGCGAACAGCCCGTACAAGGGCAAGATCACCGCCTACGACTCGCCGATCTACATCGCCGACGCCGCGCTGTACCTGCAGACGCACAAACCCGAACTCGGCATCAAAAACCCGTACGCCTTGGACGACAAGCAGTTCCAGGCCGCCGTCGACCTGCTCAAGCAGCAGCGCCCGATGGTGGCGGAGTACTGGTCGGACTACCTGAAGGAGAGCCAGGCGCTCAAGAGCGGCGACGCCGTCGTCGGCACCGCCTGGCAGGTGACGGTGAACCTGACCAAGAGCGAGGGCGCACCGGTCGAGTCCGTGCTGCCGTCCGAGGGCGCGACCGGCTGGTCGGACACCTGGATGGTGGGCGCGAAGTCGCCGCACAAGACGTGCTCCTACAAGTGGCTGAACCACATCGTCAGCCCGAAGGCGAACGCGCAGGTGGCCGAGTACTTCGGTGAATCGCCCTCGAACCCCAAGGCGTGCGCCGAAACCAAGAACAAGGCGCACTGCGAGACCTTCCACGCCGGTGACGCCGCATACGCCTCGAAGATCCAGTACTGGACGACGCCGATCGCGCAGTGCCTCGACGGCCGCACCGACGTCAAGTGCAAGGACTACGGCGAGTGGACCCGCGCCTGGACCGAGATCAAGGGCTGACCTCCCGAACCCCGGGAGCGGCCGGTGAGCCCCCACGCCGGCCGCTCCCGGTCCCATTCCTAGGTGGAAAAAGATGACGACCACCCTCGATTCGCCAAGGCGGAAAGCCTCCGCCTTCCTGTACCGCAAACCCAGGCTGCGACTGGGAATTCTGCTCTCCGCGCCGATGCTGTGGCTCGGCCTCGCCTACCTCGGCGCGCTGGCCGCGCTGTTCGTGACCGCGTTCTGGAGCACCGACGTCTTCACCGGCCAGGTCGTCACCGAGTGGTCACTGAACAACTTCGTCACCCTGTTCAGCGACGCGGTGTATCGCACGATCACCCTCCGGACGGTCGGGATCGCCGCACTCGTCACGGTGGTCACCGCGATCATCGCCTTCCCGATGGCGTTCTACATGGCCAAATTCGCCTCGCCGAGGGCACGGCGCCTCCTGGTCATCGCCGTCATGACGCCGCTGTGGGCCAGCTACCTGGTGAAGGCCTACGCCTGGCGGACCATGTTGTCCGGCAACGGGGTCCTGCACTGGCTGCTGAACCCGTTCGGCCTCGACACCCCCGGTTACGGCGTTCTCGCGACCGTGATCACCCTGTCGTATCTCTGGCTGCCGTACATGATCCTGCCGATTTACGCGGGCCTGGAACGGCTGCCGAACTCGCTGGTGGACGCCTCGGGCGACCTCGGCGCCCGGCCGTTCAGGACGTTCCGCTCGGTGGTGCTGCCGGTGACCTTCCCGGCCGTCGTCGCCGGCTCGATCTTCACGTTCTCGTTGTCGCTGGGCGACTACATCGCGGTGAAGATCGTCGGCGGCACGTCGCAGATGCTCGGCAACGTCGTCTACGACAACATCGGCGCGGCCAACAACCTGCCGTTCGCGGCGACCGTCGCGACCGTACCCGTGGTGATCATGCTCGCCTACCTCGCCGCCGTGCGCCGCACGGGCGCGCTGGACAACCTGTAGGAGCGCGCGATGCGGCTTTCCTGGACGACCAAATACCTGCTGCTCGCGGCGCTGGTGCTCGGCCTCGCGGTGATCTACTTCCCGCTGCTGGTGGTCCTGCTCAATTCGTTCAACGCCGACACCACCTTCGGCTGGCCGCCGTCCAGTTTCACCCTCGAATGGTGGGGCCGGGCCGCGGAGAACGAAGGCGCGCTGAACGCGCTCGGCACGAGTGTCCAAGCAGGACTCGCCGCGACCGCGATCGCCTTGGTACTCGGCACTATGGCGGCCTTCGCGCTGCAGAAGTACCGCTTCTTCGGCCGCAACCAGGTGTCGCTGCTGATCATCCTGCCGATCGCGCTGCCCGGCATCGTCACCGGTATCGCGCTGAACAACGCATTCCGCACCATCCTCGGCATCGATCTCGGCCTGTTCACCGCGATCGTCGCGCACGCGACATTCTGCATCGTGGTGGTGTTCAACAACGTCGTCGCCCGCCTGCGGCGGATGGGCGGCAACCTCGAAGAGGCGTCGATGGACCTCGGCGCCGACGGGCTCACGACGTTCCGGCTGGTGACCTTCCCGATGCTGCGTTCGGCCCTGCTGGCCGGCGGACTGCTCGCCTTCGCCTTGTCGTTCGACGAAATCATCGTCACGACGTTCACCCTCGGGACCGGGCTGGAGACCTTGCCGATCTGGATCCTGAACAACCTGTTCCGGCCGAACCAGGCACCGATCGTCAATGTCGTGGCGGCGGTGCTGATCCTGGCTTCGACCGTGCCGGTCTATCTGGCGCAACGGCTTTCTGGCGACACGACGTCGGGCGGACGGCTGTAGGCAGCAAAACGCCGGTGCGACCCTCGCGGGCCGCACCGGCGTTTCACTCAGTACCGGCGGTCTTCGAGCGCACCCGTCGTACTGTTGTAAGTGATGTAGCCGTACTGGAAGTCGCTGCGGTAACCGGTCGGCGTCTTGTATTCACCGCTGATCGGGAAGCCGAGATACGACGTCTCCCAGCCGAGATCCCGCCAACGCAGCCGGATCATTCCCTTGACCTCCCAGGCGACGTTCGTTCCCGAACGCCAGTAGATCGAATGCTCGAAGCCACCCTGGCGGAAGTGGTTGTACTTCCCGGTGCTCCCGGGCGTCCACGTCTCGTCGGTGATGGGGTAGCCGACACCGGTTTGCCAGCCGGTCGCCGCGAAACGGTCACGGATCGATCCGTGCACTTCGAAGGCGTCCGTCGACGGTGACCAGTAGATCGAGCCGTTGCCGCTGAAGTGGGTGTATCGACCGACGTTGTCCGGCGTGGCCACTTCGTCGGTCGTCGGGTAACCAAAGAACCTTTCCCATCCCAGTGAACGCCACTTCTGCCAGATCCGGCCCATCACGTAATGCGCGCCGGTCGCCGCGGTCCAGTAGATCGAGGCGTTGTTGTTGTTGAAGTGATTGACGCGGCCGATGCCGTCCGGTGTGGTCAGCTGGTCGGTGGTCGGGAAGCCGAGCGGCCCGGCCTCGCCGTTGGTCGCCTGCCACTTCGCCCGGATCTCGCCGTGGATCGCCATGGCCCCGATGCTCGAGGTCCAGTAGATGGAGCCGACGCCGGTGGTCGGACCGCCGGTGAAATCGTTGTAGCGGCCGTTGTTCGCCCGTGCCACCAGTTCGTCCGTGGACGGAGAACCGAGGAACGCGTGTGCCCCGAGCGTGACGTATTTCGTCAGGATCTCTCCGGAGACGGTTTTGACGCCGTACTGCTCTGTCCAATACAGACGGCCTGTGGTGTAAAGCTGCCAGTGCCCATCACCTTCTATGAGCTCCAGTCCCACCGGAGTGCCTACGAGCGTCCGGAGGGGAGCTTCGTCCGCATAGCGCTTCTGGATGGGGGTCTGGTACTCCGCACGGAGGGTGAGTCCCGCGACGGGCATCTGGATCTGACGGACCGGCTCGGTGCTCTGGTTGTCCGGCCACTTGACGAAGTTCGCCGCGTCCAGGGATTTGGAAGGAGCGGAGATCTGGACGGGGGAGTTCACGGTCACCAGCCGGTTGGCGCTCTCGTTCACCCCGATCTTGACCTGCGCCGGACGGTTGCCGGCGACGGCCAACCGAGCCGTCCGGGGGTTGACGGTATACCGCTGACTCGTGATGACGCCCCGGCCGTTCTCCGCCGTCCCGATGACCACGACACGGGTATCGGTCTCGTTCGGGAAAGCGAACGAGAAGGTGGGGCCCGTGCCGGTACGCAGTGTGGTGTATTCGCAGGTGTTGCTCTGGGGACAGCGCATCCGCTCGGCCCGCCACTTCACGGCAAGCGGTCCATCGGTGGGGTCCTCGGCCGAGGAAACACCCACGGAGACTGTTTCGCCGCCGGAAAAGACGGTGTTCGGGGCAGGAGCCGCGAGCGAGAGCACAGGGGTGGCTTCACCGGGAACGAAGGTCTGGCTGGTGTTCGTCACCGCACCGTGCGCGTCGCTCACCGTGAGACCGACCGTCACCGTGTCACCGGTCGAGTACGTGTGTTCCACGACCTGTCCGCTACCGGTGGTGCCGTCCCCGAAGGTCCATTTGTAGTCGAGGGTGTCCAGGTCCGGGTCGCTCGACCCTCCCGCGTCGAGTGAGATCTTCTTCGTGTCCGGAGTCACGGTTCCGGTGAACGCCGCGACGGGAGCCTTGTTCGCAGGCTTGTAGCTCAACCTGCGCAGTTTGGAAGACGCGGAGTCGGCCAGCACGATGTCGCCGTTCGGTGCCGTCAGCACAGAGACCGGATCGCCGATGTCGGAGGCGATCGCGTTGATCGCCTGGGTGACCTTGCCCCCGGCGTCGAACGCGAAAGTCGAAAGCGTGTGCCCGCTCTTGTTGGCTACGAAATGAAGTCCCCGGTAAACCTCAGGATACGAAGTCCCAGTGTAGGGAACTCCGCCGACGAGGGTATCCGTCGCTCCCTGTGTCGCCTCACTGACTGGTGCGGAGTTCGCGACGTTGGCGCATTCCGGGAGGTCGCGATAGCCAGGCGCACGCGTGGTCCCTTCCCAGCACGGCCATTTCAAGTTCTGACCGGGGAAGGCGAGGTTCGCTTCGCTGCGGGCCGCCCAGCCGATGTCGGTGACGACGACGCCGCCTCGCGGATCCACCGCGATTCGAGGATCGCGCAGTCCGCTCGTGTAGTTGCGGCTACGCCAGGACGTCGGAGCTCCCGGGTCGTAGAACGGGTTGTCCACCCGCCCTTTGCCGTCCGTGCCCACGCGGAGCACCTTGCCCGTTGGCTGAGCCGGGTCCAGTGCTCGCAGGGCGAACTTGTCCACGTTGTCCTTGGTCGCACCGGCCGGAGCCTGAACGGTCGCGTTGTCCCCGACAGCGACCCAGAGGACGTCGCCGCCGGGATCCACGACGACGTCCTGGATTCCCTTGCTGTCGGCGTTGACCGGGAACTCCAGGACGGGGATCTCGTCCGCGAGTCCCGTCGGTGCGCCCACCCCCTCCGCCCGCCATTTGCTGAGGCGGAACACCTGAGTGGACGTACCGGTCGTGAGTGCCCGAGTGGTATAGACCGTTCGACTGGTGGTGAAGTCCGGTGCCACCGCGATGCCCGTGAGGCCGAGCGAACCGGTGGTGTGCACCGGAAGGGAGGCGATCCGTACCGGCTGGCCGCCTCGCGGTACCAGTTGTACCGACCCCAGGCGGCCGGTGGTCAGCGCACTTCCGTCCGGAAGGTAGGTGGCGTCGGTGAGGTCTCCGGCCTGCTGGCCGGTGGGTGTGTCGATCAGGGCGAACCCCGTGGGGAGTGCCGGTGCGGCTTGTGCCGGGGGTGCCGTGGTGACCACGGTGCCGAGCAGCACCGTGGCGGCCGCGGAGACGACCAGGGATCTTCGAGTCCGCATTGGACCTTCCTTCTCCGAATACGGAGAGTGCCATGCGCGGAAAGTGCTCACGAACGCACAAAAAATCGCGACGACGCGACAGAGTTGCCCATTCTGTAACGCGACGCGACCTTCCGCCCCCAGCGCCCTCGTTTCTGGCTATGAGCACGCCGGACGCTAGCGGCTGGTCAGAGTGCCGTCATTCGGCCGAAAGTGTGATTCGAGCTTCCCTCGCGAAGATTTGTGATCTAGCTCATCTTCGGCTAACGCGCAAATTAACTCATCGAACACATGATCGATGATCGTTCGGCCATCCACAAGTGTTCATTCGGCCACGGCCATTCGGCCCAAAATCGGTAAAAGACCTTGCCGGACGTCTCGCCGCCCAGCAATATCAACTCGCCGACCTGCTCTGAAGGAGCCGAGGGCTGTCCTGGGTGGGCATCCCAAGGGGGGAAGTCATGAAGCGGATCCGTCGTGGACCTGTCCTGCGCGCAAGACTCCGGGTGACGCTCGCGTTGCTGCTGATCGTCGCACTCGTCGCGACATTGGGGCCGGCGGCTTCGCAGCGGTTTCCGTCGTCGGACGAGGCGGGTGCGGCGGCTGTGGCGGACGCCCCGAAGCAGGAGTCGGGATCCGCCGAAGGCGTCGCGGACCGGCCGACCCCCGACAACGCCGCCACGCCCGCGGTCAATCGGGCGACGGCCGCTTCGCTTCAGTCGAAGTACCCGCCGATCTCCTTTCCGGAACCCGCCTCAGACAAGCGCAGCAGCGCCGAAGTCGTGCCGCCGCCCGCCGCCCAGGTACGTGGTTTCGACGCGCAGGCCAGCAAGGAACTGCCGCAGCAGCGCACGACGCACAGCAGTGTTTACGACAACCCCGACGGTACGCAGACCACCGTCTACGGCCAGGATCCGCTGAACTTCCCGCTGCCGGAGGGCGGGTTCGGCCCTGTCGACACCCGCGCTGTCCCCGACCAGGCAGGCGGATGGCGCAAGGCGGGCGACGAGCTCCAGGTCCACATGGGACAGACGAGCGGCTCGATGCGGGTGAGCGACGGCGCCGGGCACGAGGCCGCCTTCACCCTGCTGGGTGCGCGGGCGACAGCCGGCCGCGCGGAAGGCAACGCCGTCGGGTACGCCGACGTTCTGCCGAACGCCGACATGCGGGTCGAATTCACCGCGGGCGCGGCCAAGGAGTGGTTCGTCCTCAAGAACCCCGACGCTCCCCATGCCTGGGAGTTCGCGCTGGATCTGAAGGGACTCGAGGCGAGGATCGCCGATGGCCAGGTGGTCTTCGTCGACCAGGCGGGTGCGGTCGTCCTGCGTGTCCCGGCGGGTTACATGCTCGACTCCAGCCGTCAGGAAAGCGGTGACCCCGCGACCTCCTATGGCGTCACCTACCGGCTCGGAAGCCGTGATGGCAAGCAGATCCTCCGGGTGGAACTCGACTCCGCGTGGCTGCGGGACCCGGCCAGGGTCTACCCCGTGCGGGTCGATCCCACCGTGGTCAAGGAGTCGGTCAGCACCGGCAACCTCATGGTGGAGAACGGCACTCGGCACATCAACGCCAGCGAGTTGCGCATCGGCCGCAGCGGCGGCAAGACCGCTTCGAGCTACCTGCGCTTCGGCGGCATCGGCGGAGATCTGAAGGACAACAGGATCTTCGGTGCCCAGCTGCAGCTGACCAACTTCTGGTCCGGCTCCTGTACACCCCGTCCGATGAGCGTGCACCCGGTCACCGCGGACTGGGGTTCCTCCGGAACGCCCCCGATCGGCGGTGCGCTGGGTGGCGGGGTCTTCTCGCACGGGTACATGGCCCCCTTGGCGACCAGGTCGAACTGCCCGACCGCCCACGAACTGATCGATCTGGGCGTCGGCGGCCGGGAGCTCGTCCAGCAGTGGGCGGGCGGTGCTCCGAACCACGGTCTCTCCCTTCAGGCGCCGACGGACCCGGCGGCGTGGAAGCGCTTCACCGGCTTCGGCACGGCCAACCCCCCGCGCCTCTACGTGACGCACTCGCCTTACAACGCCGACTACCGCATCGACCGAGCCACACCGGAACCGCCGGTCACCCGCGCGGCCTCGGGCAAGGTCAAGATCACCGTGACGAACCGCGGTGCGCAGGCCTGGTCGCGCAACGACTTCGCGCTGGGTTACCGCGTCTACGACCGGAGTGGTAACCCGCTCGGATCCCAGATCGCGGCCGAGCTTCCCGGTGACGTGGCGCGCGGCGCTTCCGTCACACTCGACGCGGAGATCAAGCCGATCGGGGTGGGCAGCTATCTCCTCGACTTCAGCATGCTCCGCAAGCCCGGTGACTACTTCACCGATCACCAGGTCGCGCCCGCTCGGATCGGTCTCGACGTGTACGACGTGCCGCCGTTCATCAAGCAGCAGTACCCGCTCAACGGCGCCTCCGTCCAGACGCTGACCCCGCAGTTGTGGGCGAGCGGTATCGACGTCGACCCGCCCGCGGGCAGCACTCTGAAGTACCGGTTCGAGGTTTGCGAAAAGGGCGCGGACGACAACCCGGTCAACTGCTTCAGCTCGGCGCACCAGACGAGTCCGACCTGGACGGTTCCGGACAAGAAGTTGTTCTGGAACAAGATCTATCTCTGGCGCTCGTTCGCGTTCGACGGCACCAGCGAGAGCGAGGCGCTGCCGTTCAGCGCCATCTTGAGCGCGGTCCCGCAGCCGGCGATCACGTCGCATATGGCCATGACCCCGCACAGCGGGACCGATCGTGACTTCGACCCGATGGTCGGCAACTATCACTCCAGTGCGGTCGATGTCCAGATGCCGACGGCCGGCCCCGGCCTGAGTGTCATCCGGACCTACAACACCCTGGATCCCCGCCGCGACCACTGGTTCGGCACGGGATGGGCGACGAAGTACGACATGCGCGTGGTCCGGGACTACGTGGGGAACGCCCTGGTCACCTATCCCGACGGCCAGCAGTTGCGGTTCGGGCTGAACCCGGACGGCACCTACGCGCCGCCGCAGGGCCGGTTCGCCGGCTTCAAAGCCGAGCCGGACGGCGGCTGGTCGCTGACCGACAAGTCGGCGACCACGTATCGCTTCGACTCCGAGGGCAAGCTGACCGGTTACGCCGACGGCGTCGGGCGCGGGGTCAGGATCTACTGGGAGGGTGACGCTCTCACCCGTGCCCTCGACCTGGCCAGCGGGCGGCAACTCGTCTTCCGGATCCAGGACCGCAAGGTCGCCGAGGTGTTCGCGACCGAGGTCAACGGCCAGATCCGGAACTGGAAGTACGTCTACGAGGGCAACCGGTTGCGAGAGGTCGAAGACCCCCTGGCGAACGTCACCCGGTACGACTACGCCGATCAGTCCAGGTTCCGCACGGTCGTCAACGACACGGCACCGGACGGCTACTGGCGACTGGGTGATCAGAACGGCGACACCGCCGTCAGCCAGGTGGCGCTCAACCGGGGCAAGGACAACGGCAAGTACAAGAACGTCGTGCTCGGGACGGCGGGAGCGGTGCCGGGTTCGGCCGACACCGCGGCGACCTTCAACGGGTCGACCTCGGTACTGCAACTCCCGGACGGGGCGATCAAGAAGAGCAGGGATCTCTCGGTCGGGCTGTGGTTCAAGACCAGTGGTGCCGGTGTCCTGCTGGGCTACCAGCAGAACGAGATCTCGGGTTCGCTGCAGAACGCCTACACCCCGGCGTTGTACGTCGGGACGAACGGAAAGCTCTACGGGCAGTTCTCGGACGGCACGACCGCGCCGATGAGCACTTCCGGTGTGGTCAACGACAACAAGTGGCACCACGTGGTGCTTTCCGGATCGCTGGCGACACAACGGCTCTACCTCGACGGTGTCCAGGTCGCGACCAAGCAGGGCGTGATCGATCACGGTAACCAGACCAAGACGTACGTGGGCGCCGGCTTCGTCTCCGGTAACTGGCCCGCCAAGCCCGGCAACGACCACGGGTACTTCGCCGGAGCGATCGACGAGGTGGCCGTCTACACCAAACCCTTGGGAGACAACGCGGTCCGCGAGCAGTTCCAGGCTGCCCAGCCGTCCGAGGGGCTCAGCAAGATCACCCTGCCCAGCGGCAAGATCGCCGCCGAGGTCGAATACGACACGGTCAGCGAGCGGGTGAAGAGCTACACCGACCGCAACGGCGGGAACTGGCGGCTCGGCGTCCCGGTGATCACCGGTGAAGAGAACAATCTGATCCGCACGGTTCAGTTCACCGATCCGGGGAACCGCAACCACACCTTCGACTACGACCCGGTCCGGGGCCGCATTCTGCGGACGGTCACTCCGCTGGGGCTCGGTGTCCGTCCGGAAGACCAGGCCGGGCAGCCCGCGGGGGAAGTCGGCTACGGCATCCGAACCTACGACTACGACGACGACGGCAACCAGAACACCATCGTCTCCGAGAACCTCAACGAGGTCACGCTCGGATTCGACCAGCGGGGCAACGTCATCAGCAAGCGGACGTGCCTGCTGCCCGGCCGCTGCCAGACCGAATACTTCGGCTACCACTTCAGCCAGGACAACCCGCTCGATCCGCGTAACGACAAGGTCGTCTGGAGCCGGGACGGAAGGTCCACGAACGCCGAGGACAACCGGTACCTGACCACGTACCTCTACAACGCCAAGGGTGACCTCCTCAACCAGAAGATGCCCGACGGCGGCGAGGTCGTGCACACCTACACCACGGGTACCGAGCAACCGCTCGACAACGTGGGTGTCCCGGTGCCGGCCGACCTGTTGCTGTCGACGGTGAGCGCGACGGGTGAGAGCACGAACTTCCGGTACTACAGCACCGGTGATCTGGGCGAGATCCAGCAAGCGTCCGGAATGCGGACACGGTTCGTCTACGACGCCGCCGGACGGCGGATCTCTTCCACGATCTACGTGGACGCGTATCCCGACGGCATCACGACCACTTATGAATACGACGCGCTTTCGCGAGTGAAGGCCGAGACAGGGCCCGAGACCACGAACGCCGTCACCGGTGTCAAGCATCGTGCCCGGACGGTCACGTCCTATGACAAGGACGGGAACATCGAGCGCGAGGAGGTTTCAGACCTCGCCGGCGGCGACCCGGCCCGCGTCACCACTCGGGAGTACGACGATCGTGGCCGTCTCGTGCACCTCGTCAACCCCGGGGGCAAGGGGACGCGGTACGGCTTCGACGTCTTCGGCAACCGGATGTTCGAAATCGACGCGAGCGGCGTGAAGAAGTCCTATGCCTACACGGCTCGCAATGAAGTCGCCGAGGTGCGCCTGCACGGCTGGCACGGTGGCGTGGTCGACCCGGCCGACGGGGACGGCCGGCCCGGTGACGGGGAAGGGGACACCGACCCGGCGAACTCGAAGCCGACGGTGCTCGAGTCCTTCCGGTACGACGAGTCCGGACGGCAGATCCTGCACGTCGACGCGATGGGCCGTACGACACGGAACAATTACTACGCCAACGATCTGGTCGCTCAGGTCGTCGCGGAGGGCTATAAGGATCCGGTCACCGGATACGTTCGAGACCTCGTGCTGGAGAACAACAGCTACGACGGCGCCGGGAACCTGACCAAGCAGACCACGGCCGGAAACCGGACCACGACCTACGACTACGACACGGTCAACAGGCTCACACAGTCGATCGAAGACCCTGGCGGACTCGATCGCAGCACGAGGTTCACCTACGACCGCAGCGGCAATGTGATCCGCACCGAGAAGTCCGGTAGTCCCTCGAACACCGGCGGCGGACAGGTGAACACCGCGGAGATCACCGAATTCGAATACAACGCCTCCGGCCAGCGAATCAAGCAGACCGTCCACAATGGTCTGGAACGATTGACCACCACCTGGGACTACGACGAACGCGGCATGCCGGTGTCCGTCACCGATCCTCGTGGGAACCAGTCGTCGTCCCAGTACACGACGACGATGGCGTACGACCAGCTGGCCAGGCCCATCCGGGCCACCGGTCCGCGAGTCCGTACGGAGTCGAACGGCGGCGCGCCGGTGGACGCGCAAGCGACCATGGTCACCGGCTACGACACCTTCGGTTCGGTCACGCATACGAAGGACCCGCTCGGCCGCGTCACCACGGCGGAGTACGACAAGCTAGGGCAGCTGGTGAAGGCGAGCCTGCCGTCGTACACACCGCCCGGTGCCACGGCGCCGATCACGCCGACCAAGGAGATCCGCTACGACGCCGTGGGGCGTGTGATCAAGCAGATCGACGCCCGGCAGCACGCCACCGACCTGCGGTACGACCAGCTCGGCAGGCTGCTGGAACGGCACGACCCACAGGACGGTGGCACGGCCGCCGGGGTCTGGAAGTACTCGTACACGATGACCGGCCTGCCCCTGTCCGCGACTTCGCCGACGGGCGCCCGGGTCGAAGCGACCTATGACGAACTGGGCCGCAAGGCCACGTCGACCGCGGTGGAGCGATTCCCGACGCCTGCCGCGTACACCACGAAGTACCGGCACGACGACGCGGGCAACGTGGTGGCGGTCGAGAATCCGGCGGGCGAGAAGAGCCTGAACACCTACGACAAGCTGAACCAGCTGATCACCGCGGTCGACCCGGCCGGGGTCACCACCAAGCGGGGCTATGACCGGCAGGGCAGGCTGGTCCGGGCGAGCGACGGCGCGGGCGTCACGAAACGGCTCAACTACGACCTGGCCGGCCGCGTGATCTCCGAGTTCGACGTCGACGGCCAGTGGACCGGCTCGCAGCCGGTGTTGCGGGAGCGCAAGTTCACCTACGACCCCGCTGGCAACATGCGGACGTCGGAGGACTGGGAGAAGCGGGTCACCACGTTCAGCTACGACGCGGCGAACCGGCTGTCGAGCCAGATCGAGCCCGTCGCGGACGGGAAGACGATCACGACGTCGTTCGGCTACGACGCGGCCGGAAACCGCACCAGGTTCACCGACGGCCGATCGAACAAGACCGTCTTCACCTACAACAGCCTGAACCTGCCGGAGTCGGTGGTCGAGCCGTCCACCGCGGCACACCCCGCGGCGGCGGATCGGACCTGGACGCAGTCCTATGACGCCACGGGCAACGCGACCCGGCTGACCGCGCCCGGAAACGTGAACCGCGACCGGACCTTCGACGCGCTGAACCGGATGCTCACGGAGACCGGCTCGGGCGCCGAGACGCAGACCACCGGCAAGACGCGGACCTACGACGCAGACGGTCGTGTGCGGGTGGCGGGAAGCGACGCGTACACCTACAACGACCGCGGTGGTCTGCTGACCGCGACCGGCACTTCCGGTGCGTCGTCCTTCGAGTACGACAACGCCGGGCGCGTCATCACCCGGAAGGATGCCGCCGGTACTACCGGTTACGGCTACCTCAAGGGCCGTCTGGACTCCGTGACCGACGGCGCGACCGGCGGCAAGCTGACCTACGGCTACAACGAAGCCGGCAAGGTCAAGACGGTCGACTACGGCGCCGGTCGCGTCCGCACTTACGACTACGACAACCTCGCACGGCCGAAGTCCGATGTCCTGAAGGAAGCGAACGGCACCGTCCTGTCGTCGATCGCCTACACCTACGACCCGAACGACCGGGTCAAGACAAAGACGACCGCGGGGCTGGCCGGCTCCGGTCAGAACAGCTACTCGTACGACTTCCAGGGGCGCATGCTCTCCTGGACGGACCCGTCGGGTAAGTCGACCGAGTACGGCTGGGACGACTCGGGCAACCGGGTCAAGGCGGGTGACAAGAACGCGACCTACGATGAGCGGAACCGGGTCCTCGCCGACGGCGACTACACGTACGCCTACTCGCCGCGCGGTTCGCTGAGCTCACGCACGTCGTCTGGCATGGAGGAGAAGTACTCCTTCGACGCCTTCGACAGGCTGGTCAAGTTCGGTACGACCGAATACACCTACGACGACTTCGACCGGCTCGCCACCCGAGGCGGACAGAAGTTCTCGTACGCGGGTATGGAACGAGACACGGTTAGCGATGGTGTTTCGCGCTTCGGCCGCAGTCCTGACGGCTCATTGGTGTCGCTCTCGCAGGGAGCCGATTCCCGGCTCACGCTTTCCGACCGGCACGGTGACGTCGTCGGCGCGCTGGCGCCCGCGTCGGGTGGCGTCGTCGACTCTACGGCGTATGACCCGTACGGCAAGCGGATCGCGTCGACCGGTGCTTCGCGGACGGTCGGTTTCCAGGGCGACTGGACGGATCCCGACAACGGGAACGTCAACATGGGGGCGCGGTGGTACCAGCCGGGTTCCGGCACCTTCGCTTCGCGCGACAGCATCGATCTTCCGTTCTCGCCGTCGATCAGTTCCAACCGGTACTCGTATGTGCTGGGTTCGCCGCTGAACTACTTCGACCCGGATGGCCACGGCTGGTTCAGTGACCTGTGGGACAAGGCGGGCACCATCGTGCACACCGCCCTGGACGTGGCGGGCATGATCCCCGGTATCGGCGAGATCGCCGACCTCGCGAACGCCGCGATCTACGCGGCCGAGGGTGACTGGGAGAACGCCGCCTGGTCGGCGGCGGGCGCGATCCCGTTCGGTGGCAACGCCGCGACCGCGGCGAAGTGGGCTCGAAAGGCGGGCGACTTCATCGGCAACGGCCGGCGAGCGGGCCGCCACGCCGACGACGCGATCGGTCTCGGCCGTCGCTATGGCGATGATGTCGCCGGTGCCGCTCGCCGGGGCGTCGATGACGCCGCGTCGGCCGCCGCTCGGAAGGCTTCCGCGGTAGCGGCCGCTCGCAAGGCGGCTGCCGCGGCCGCCGCTGCCGCGGCTCGGCGGGCCGCGGCGATCCTGGCGAAGAAGAAGGCGGCTGCGGCTGCCGCGCGGGGTGCCGCGGAGCGGACGGCGAAGCGGAATCCGATTCCGACGTTGAAGGCGGCGTTGAAGCCGGTGTTCAAGGGGACGGATTTGGTGTCGTCGTCTCCGTTGATGCCTGCTCGGGTGGTGCAGGCGTTCAAGGCGGATGTGCAGGATGCCGGCCGGGTCTTCGACTTCTTCAAGAAGCAGGTGGTAGGGGACGGGAACGTCGTCCAGAACGTCGCGGAGACCGTGACGGCGGTGTCCGAGGTCGCTCAGTCGGGGGCTTCTCCTGACGATCTTCTGTCCGCTCTGGGTGGTCTGGCCGGGCGGAACAAGGGGCGGGGTAAGCATCACGACGAGTCGTCGAGCGGTCCGGATACGAGCTGTGTGTCGAAGAACAGCTTTGATCCGAACACCCTGGTCGTGATGGGTGACGGTTCCCGTAAGCCGATCAAGGACGTGAAGGTCGGGGACAAGGTCCTGGCGAAGGATCCGACGACGGGGCGTTCCGCGGTTCGGGTGGTGACCGATGCCCGTTCGTATGCGAGTAAGCGGACGTTGGTGGAGGTCGGTGTCGCGGGTGAGGCCGGTCGTGGGTCTGTGGTGGCGACGGATGAGCATCCGTTCTGGGTGGAGTCGGAGAAGCGATGGTCTCACGCCGTTGATTTGAAGGCCGGTCATCGGCTGGAGACCGGTGACCATCGGGATGCCACCGTCACGGGGACGCGGTCGTGGTCGGAGGTGCGGCGAGTCTACAACCTGACCGTCGACACCGACCACACATACTTCGTTGTCGCAGGTCAGACACCGGTCCTCACTCATAACGACGACTTGTGCGACACGGCGCTCAAGAGCCAGTTGATGGCTATAGGCAGGGAGTACATCGCAGAGGTCGAAGCCGGGTTGACCGAGGGGCAGGATCTGCCGGGAGCATTCGCTATCGGGCGTGATCGTGAAACGGGGCGCATCTATAAGGGGCACAGTGGATCCAGCGAGGGGCTTTCTCCAGGAGTCGAGGCATGGCTGCCGTCGGTGTCGCAGCACCCGGGAGGCCGCCCAGCGGGGGTATGTGCGGAGGCGCGTATGTGTAGCAATGCGCTCGGCGATGGAGCAGAGTTGAGGAACCTTGATATTGTGACTTTGAATCAGAAGGGCAAGAAGTTCAAGATGTGCCCGAACTGCCAGGTCTGGGTGCCGCAGGCGGTGGGAAAGGTTTTGACGGGATGACCGAGATAAGTGGAAGGCCTCGTGCGGCTGGCCTGCAAGATGCGTTGAGGAATGCGATCTCCGTCGAGGTGGGATCGGTCGACGTCGATGCTGCCTGCGTTCGATATAGAGAAGAAGACTACGGTGTGACACCGTGGCTGCGGGAGTTCCTTGAAAATTACTCTGAACTTACTGTCGAATGGAGTTATCGGAATGACTCGGGAATTGCCACAACTGGACTTACCACGGTGGTCGATTGTGCGCTGTCGGTGTCGCGTCGGAATGTCAGGAATGACATCCGGCGCATTGGGAAGACGGTCCTGCCGGTAGGATTGGCAAGCGAAACGGAAGATCGAATACTTCTTGCTGAAGATGGAGAGATACTGATCGCCGGCGATGCCGGCACTCAGAGAGTTGCGAACGGATTCGAAGCTGCCATGCGCGCACTCATTGCCAATGATTGGGATAAAACCTACCTCTTTTCGTCGAATATTCCCCCCGGCATAGCCTGACGGCGCCTGTCGAGCCCGGCGAACGGTTGCTGAGATATCACGCCTTGATGGCTACGATTCCGCTTCGAATGTCGGTGGGTGTCCGCTTGGCCAGTGAAGGCCGCTGACATGTCTGGGAGGGGTTTCTGGCGTCGTCGACAGTACCTGCGCCTGTCGGTTGGCAACCCGGTTTGGAGCAACGTTGTTTGTTTGAGTATTCGTGGTAGTGATGCCGGGTGGCAGAAGCGTTGAAGGATCTTGAAGCTGGTTTAGGCAAGGGGATGTGCTCAAGGCGGTCGGGGCTAGTGATGCGTATGAGCACGCGGCCTTTGTAGTTCCTCGAGCGCGATTCCGCTGCTGCTGCGATAGACGCTCGCGCGTCGGCAACCTTCCTCGGATAAGAAGCTGGCGGAAGATTGCTGGCAGTGGCGCCAGTGGGTATTAGAGAGGGCAACTTGGTTTGTCAGAGCGATCAGGGGTGTCTGGAAGACGAGATCCGCGATGCCTCGAAGGAGGGTTCGAGTCCCCAGGGCCTCAGGAGAGGGGCGAAGTCCTCGATTATGCGGCGCGGGCGATTCCGGCTCAAGAGACTTGATCACGTCGACCGGAAAGAATCCGTCGCTTCCCGAAGTGCCGCCAGCATTCCCGGATCCGTCACCGCGTGCCCCGCCGCCTCCACCAGTTCCAGCTTCGAGTCCGGCCAAGCCCGGTGTAGCTCGTAAGCCGTCACTGGAGGACACACCGCGTCGTAACGCCCCTGCACGATCACGCCAGGGATCCCGGTGAGCTTCCCGGCCTCCCGGATCAACTGTCCTTCCTTCAGCCACGCTCCATGGCAGAAGTAGTGCAGCGCGAGCCGCGCGAAGGTGACCGCGAAGTCCGGGGAGGCGTACTGGTTGCGGAAGGCCGGGTCCGGGCGCAGGCAGACGATCGCGCCTTCCCAGGTGCTCCACGCGATGGCGGCGCGCTCCCGGATCGCCCGATCGGGGTGATAGACGAGCTCGCGGTACGCAGACAGCGGGTCGTCGCGGCGGTCTTCGGGGATCGGGGCGAGGAACGCTTCCCACTCCCGGGGGAAGAGGTTCGCGGCGCCGCCGTTGTAGATCCAGTCGAGTTCGCTGCGGCGGACGGTGAAGACGCCGCGCAGGATGATCTCGCTGACGCGGCTCGGGTGGGTTTCGGCGTAGGCGAGGGCGAGGGTCACGCCCCACGAGCCGCCGAAGAGCTGCCACTGGTCGAGATTCAGCCGTTCGCGCAGTTTTTCCATGTCCGAGACGAGGTGCCAGAGGGTGTTGACCGACAGGTCGACGTCCGGCGTGCCGATGTGCGGAGTGCTGCGGCCGGCGCCGCGCTGGTCGAACAGGATGATCCGGTAGGCCTCGGGATCGAAATGCCGCCGCGCCATGGAGGAGATGCCGCTACCAGGGCCTCCGTGCAGGACGACCACGGGTTTGCCGTCCGGGTTCCCGGCTTCCTGGCAGTAGATCCGGTGCCCGTCGCCGACGTCGAGCATGCCCTCGGCGCGCACGTGGATCGGCGGGTACAGGTCGTCCATAAGGACACTCTGCCCGAATCGGCGAGTGTCCGAAGGGTGGGGGCCCGCCCCCGCCGCCGGGCTGAGCGGGCCCCCGGTCTTCGGTCGCGTCAGCAGCCCGCCGTGGCGGCCACGTTCGCGAATCCCTTCCCGGCACCGGTCACCTTGTTGCTCGCGCAGACCTTGTTCCCGGTCGCCGCCTTCACGAGATAGAAGCCGTACGCGTAGGAGGACTGCACGTCCGCGGTGTTGCCGGAGAAGGTGTTGCCGCGGCCCCAGCCGTCAAGCTGGACATGGACCTCGAAGCCGCCGTAGGTCGCGTCGTGCACGAAGACCTTGCTGCCTCGGTTGTCCGCGACCACGTAGTTGTTGCCCTTCATGTCCACCCAGCTGTCGGCGAAGTGCTCGCCGCTCTGCCCGGTCCCGTCGAAGACGTTGCCGCGCAGTTCGCCGCCGGTGGTGCCTTCCTTAATGTCGATCGACTCGGCTCGCACGTTCGGGCCGATTTTGTTGTTCAGCGCCTTGTTCCGGTCGCTCCGGTCGGGCGTGCCGCCGGGCCAGTTGCCCTTCGCGGAACCGAAGTAGATGCCTTCGCCGTAGCCCGCGTACTCGCGGCCGGTGTCGGTCACCTCTGAGTTCTTCACGACGTTGTCGGTGCTCGTGTACTGGAAGTGGATGCCCTCATGGCCGACACCGGTGACCTTGATGCCGTCGACGACGGTGTTCTTGACGCCCGTCGCCATCAGGCCCTTCTGGCCACCGGTGAGGGTGAAGCCGGTCAGGTTCCAGTAGCTGCCGGTCAGTTCGAGCGTGCGCCCGGCCGAGGCTTTGATGACCGCGCTTCGCGGACCCTTCAGCGTGATGCGGCTGCCGGACGTGCCGCTCTTCGCCGCCTTGAAGTTGCCCGTGAAGGTCGTGTCGGCCGCGAGTTCGATGACGGTGCCTGGAGTGACCGAAGCGAGCGCCGCCGTGAGCTGCTCCGAAGTCCCTACGCGGACCGTCGCGGCCTGTGCGGGGTACGCCGCCAGCGTCGACAGCAGGGCGACACCGGTCGCAATGGCCAGAACCCGCTCACGAACACGCATCCGTGGTCCTCCTCGTCGAGGGATCGAAGCTCGGTCGTGGCGGCGACGGGCTAGACGTTAAGCCTCTTTACGAACGTGCGTCAAGGACATGATTGAAGTTCATATACGTGAACGACTAAAGGAGGGTCGCCCTGCGCGCCCCACCCCAAGAGAGAGCAAGGGACCTTTGCTACCGCCTCCCGGCGGGTGGGTGTGTGTGGAAGCAGGGACGTTGAGCGTCCCTGGAGCGCGCGA
>NZ_CP150484.1:8145402-8299823 GCF_037997115.1 Amycolatopsis coloradensis | reverse complement strand
TTGAGCGTCCCTGCTTCCACACACCCTGTACTCCGCGTAGTGGCGCTGACTGACTGTGTGGATTTTGGGGCGTTAGATGACCAGAAATCCACACAGTCAGCCGCGAGGAGAGCAAGGGACCTCTGCTATCGCCTTCCTCAACGTTGAGAGAAGTGATAGCAAAGGTCCCTTGCTCTCTTTCCGCAGGTCAGAGGCGGGTCAGTCGTGGAACGAGTGCTCCGGAGCCGGGAACTCGCCTCGCCGGACGTCCTCCGCGAACGCCGACGCGGCCCCCGCCAGCACGCCGGCGAGGTCGGCGTACTTCTTCACGAAGCGAGGGGTCTTGCCGCGTCGAAGTCCGGCCATGTCCTGCCAGACGAGCACCTGCGCGTCGCAGTCCGGCCCGGCGCCGATGCCGACGGTCGGGATCTTCAGTTCGTGCGTGATCCGCTTCGCCGCTTCGGCGGGCACCATCTCCATGACGACCGCGAAGGCGCCGGCTTCCTCCAGGGCGAGCGCGTCGGCGAGCAGCGCTTCGGCCGCTTCACCGCGCCCCTGGACTCGATAGCCGCCCAGATTGTGTTCACTCTGCGGTGTGAATCCGATATGTCCCATCACGGGGACGCCGGCCGACGTCAGTGCCTCGACGTGCGGAGCGAATTTCCGTCCGCCTTCGAGTTTCACCGCGTGCGCGCGGCCTTCCTTCATGAACCGCACCGACGTCTCCAACGCCTGCTGCGGCGAAAGCTGATACGAACCGAACGGTAGATCGGCGACGACCAGCGCCCGCTTCACCGATCGGGTCACCGCGCGGACCAGCGGAAGCAGTTCCTCGACGGTGACCGGAAGTGAAGTGTCGTAACCGAAGACGTTGTTCGACGCGGAATCCCCGACGAGCAGCACGGGAATGCCCACTTCGTCGAACAGCGCGGCGGTGTACATGTCGTAGGCGGTGAGCATCGGCCAGGTTTCGCCGCGCTCTTTCATGTCCCGAAGGTGATGTACGCGGACCTTCTTCCCAGATGTGGTCTGGGGCGCCGCGCCGGTTCCGTACGGAGCCGCGAGCTCGCCGGAATCCTTTTCGGTGGCAGACATCCTTGTCGACCGTCCTTCCCTCGAGGCCTCGAAGAGGTCCCCGGGTCGTGGAGCTGAACAGGCCAAGCGTGACATGCCGCTATGACCGTCCCAAGACCCTGCGACCAGCTTCACACAGCGCCGTCACGCCCGCGGATGAGGAAATTCAGACCAGAGGATGATGATCGTTGACAACCACACGGGGTTGTGTGACGTCAAGTAAGTACAGCTGTCGATCTCCTGTGTGTACCGCGAAGGACCAGAATGGCAAACCCAGTGGGCCGAGTCACGCCGTGGAAGGCGAGGGCGGGCGGGATCGTCGCCACCCTCGTGCAGCTCGCGGCCGTGTTCTCGGTGATCCTCCTGCTCGCCGGCGGTGTGAAGGGGCCGGTGCTCAGGACGGGTGACATCGCCTTCTCGGCCTTGAGTATCCCGACGAACGCGAGCCTCGTGATCGTCCTGCTGCTCGTCGTCCTCGGTGCCGCGCTCCGCCGCCGCAAACGCGCCGCGCTTTACACGCTGCTGCTGTTCCAGGTCGGTGGATTGGCGGTGACGCTGGCGTTCCAGGCCGCGCTGCTGTGGTGGCCTGAACTGCTGAAACTCGGTCCGTGGCAGGTTCGGCACATCCCGCACCAGGTGTGGGTGCTGGCCATCGCCGACCTGATCTCCCTCGGCATGATCGCGTTCCTCTGGATTCTGCGTCCGGCGTTCCCCGCCCGGCTCGCGCCTGGCGCGTGGCGCGACGGGCTCACCGTCCTGTTCGGTGGCCTGGCCGCGGTCATTCTCGTCGGCTGGGGCTTGAGTGAAGCCTTTCCCGGACGTCTCGCCGACACCTGGGCGCGCTTCGCCTGGGTCGTCAACCACACGACCGGTGAGAACATCCAGCTCCGCCGGGTCGGCATCGGTGAAGGACCAGCCTGGCTCGACCTTGTGCTCGATCTCAGCGCGACAGCCGTCGCGACGGCCGCGTTGTACACGCTCTTCCGCGGCGTGCGTAGCCGTCGCTTGAGGACAGACGAGGAAGAACTGCGTGTACGTCGCCTTCTTGCCGAACACGGCGAAGACGACTCTTTGGGTTATTTCGCCACCAGGCGTGAGAAGAGCGTCGTCTTCTCGCCCAACGGCCGTGCCGCCGTGGCCTACCGCGTGCTCGCGGGCACCAGCGTCGCGAGCGCGGACCCCATCGGCGACCCCGACGCCTGGCCCGACGCCGTCCGCGCCTGGCTGAACGAAGCGCGCACCTACGGCTGGACTCCCGGCGTGCTCGGCGCGAGTGAACGCGGTGCGAAGGTCTACGCCGACGCGGGCCTGCGTGCGCTGGAAATCGGTGACGAAGCCGTCCTCGACGTCCGTGACTTCAGCCTCGCCGGGCCGGAACGACGCTCGGTCCGCCAAGCGGTCAAACGGATCGAACGGGCGGGATACACCACGAAAGTCCGGCGGCACAGCGAAATCCCGGCCGAGGAAATGGCCAAGCTGCTGCTGCACGCGCAGCAGTGGCGCGGGGCGGAAACCGAGCGCGGGTTCTCGATGGCGCTCGGCAGGCTCGGCGATCCGAGCGATGGTCGCAGCGTGATGGTGGAGGCGTACGACGCCAAGGGCGAACTTCGCGGCATGCTGTCGTTCGTGCCGTGGGGCCGTCGCGGTCTGTCCCTCGACCTGATGCGACGTGACCGCGACGCCGAAAACGGCCTCAACGAATACATGGTCGCGGAGGTCGTCGCGGCGAGCTCACACCTTGGCGCACAACGGATTTCGCTGAACTTCGCGATGTTCCGCGCGGTCTTCTCCGAGGGCGAGCGGATCGGCGCGGGCCCGGTGCTGCGCGCATGGCGCAGTGTCCTCAGCATGGCGTCGCGCTTCTTCCAGTTGGAATCGCTCTATCGGTCCAACGCCAAGTACGGTCCCGACTGGGAGCCACGTTTCCTGTGCTACTCCTCGGCTCGACGGCTGCCGCGGGTCGGCATCGTCGCCGGCGCGCTGGAAGGATTCGTCCCGACAGGACGGTCGGGACGAGCGCTGAAACTGGAGACCGTCACCGACGATTTCGTCGCCGAGGTCCACCGCATCGAAGCGAACGCGGCCACTCCCGCGCCGAAACAGGTGCGGCGCCCCGATCAGGTCCGGGTGCGGATGGCGAAGCTGGATCGCTTGCGGGAGGCCGGGATCGACCCCTACCCGGTCGGTTTCGCCCGAGAGGACTTGCTCGGCGACGTTGTTTCGAAGTTCGGTGATCTGGGCCCGGACACCCATACCGGTCACCGGGTTCGAGTCGCGGGCAGGGTGCTCGCGATCCGTAACCTCGGCGGGCTGTGCTTCGCACGGGTCAAGGACTTCAGCGGTGAGATCCAGCTGATGTTCGACGCTTCCGTGCTGGACCCGGGTGGCTGGCGGCGTGGTGTCGACCTCGGCGACCACGTCGGCGTGAGCGGGCAGGTCGTGACGTCCCGGCGCGGTGAGCTTTCCGTGCTCGTCGACGAATGGACCGTCACGGCGAAAAGCCTGCATCCGTTGCCGGACAAGCGAAAAGGCCTCACCGACCCGGAGACGCGGGTGCGGCAGCGCTACCTGGACCTCGCGGTGAACCCGGATTCGACGGCGATGCTGCGGATGCGCTCGACCGTGGTGCGCGCCGTACGGGAACGGCTGCACCAGGGTGACTACCTCGAAGTCGAGACGCCGATGCTGCAGACCGTGCACGGCGGCGCCAACGCCCGCCCGTTCATCACGCACATCAACGCCTACGACATGCGGATGTACCTGCGGATCGCCCCGGAGCTGTATCTGAAGCGGTTGTGCGTGGCCGGCGTCGAGCGCGTTTTCGAACTGAACCGGAACTTCCGCAACGAAGGCGTCGACGCGACGCACAACCCCGAATTCACCATGCTGGAGGCGTACCAGGCGTACGCCGACTACAACACGATGCGGACGCTGACTCGGGAACTAGTGCAGTGCGCCGCGGAAGCCGCGTACGGCGCGCAGGTCGTTCGCCGTCCGGGGCCGGACGGGACGGTCGTCGAGTACGACATCTCCGGTGACTGGCCGGTGATCCCGGTGCACGAAGCCGTCTCGGCGGCGCTGGGAGAGAAGATCGACGCGAGCACCTCGGTCGCCGAACTACAGCGGTTCTGCCGCGCGGCGGGAGTGCCGGTGAACGAGGAGGCCGGGCACGGCGACCTCGTGCTGAAGGCCCACGAGCACCTGGTCGAAGGCGCGACCGTGCTGCCGACGTTCTACACCGACTACCCGACCGACGTCTCGCCGCTGACCCGGCAACATCGCGTGGACCCGCGGCTGGCCGAGCGCTGGGACCTGATCGCGTTCGGCTCCGAGGTCGGCACGGCCTACACAGAGCTGACCGACCCACTCGAACAGCGGCGGCGGCTGGAGGCCCAGTCGCTGCGCGCGGCGAGCGGGGACGTCGAGGCGATGGAGTTGGACGAGGACTTCCTGCTCGCGCTCGAACACGGCATGCCGCCGACCGGCGGGCTCGGCATCGGTGTCGACCGGCTGCTGATGATGCTGACCGGAGCGTCGATCCGGCAGACCGTGCTGTTCCCGTTCGTCCGGCCGCAGGGGTAGCGGGGAGCAAGGGACCTTTGCTCTCACTTCTCTCAACGTCGAGACAAACGAGAGCAAAGGTCCTTTGCTCTCTTCCCTGCCGAATCGCCCCGGCAAGCCGGTGCCGGATGTCATGATCCCCTTCCCAACGGAAGGAGCCGCCATGGCTGGAAACGTTCCCCCGGTCGCCGACGAACGCGAAGGTCTCCTCGCCTACCTTGAGCAGCAGCGCCACGTTCTGCGGATCGCGGCGCATGGCCTCACCGAAGAACAGGCCAGAGCCGTCCCGACCAAAAGCTCGCTGAGCGTCGGTGGCCTGATCAAGCACACCGCGTTCACGGAAGACGGCTGGATCGACATTCTGCTCCAGAAGCCTTCGAAGCCGATGGACGAAGCGATGAAGGAGTACGAAGCCGGCTACGTGATGACGCCGGAAGAGACGGTCGAAAGCGTCCTCGCGCGCTACGACGAGGTCGCTCGCCGCACTTCGGACGTCATCGCCGGCATCGCCGACCTCGGCCAGCCGGTCCCGGTGCCGAAGGGCGTGCCCTGGTATCCGCAGGATGTCGACGCGTGGTCGGTCCGCTGGGTGCTGCTCCACCTCATCGAGGAGACCGCGCGCCACGCCGGGCACGCCGACATCATCCGCGAGCACATCGACGGCGCGACGGCGATCCCGCTGATGGCCGCTGCGGAAGGCTGGCCGGAAACGCCCTGGCTCAAGCCCTGGTCACCGGCCCAAAACAGCTAGAACAACGTCGGTTCGTCCGCCAAAGCGCCTTCGATGACCAGCATCCGGCGCTTGGTGGCGACCCCTCCGCGCGCGGAGAAGCCGCCGTCCTTGCCACCCGCGGCGAGCACGCGGTGGCACGGCACGATGATCGGGAACGGGTTCCGGCCCATGGCCTGCCCAACGGCCTGCGCGCCGCCGGGCATACCGAGGATGTTCGCGATGTCGCCGTAGGTCAGCGTCTTGCCCGCAGGGATGGTGCGGATGAATTCGTAGACCCGGTGGTGGAAGTCCGGTACTCCTTCGTAGTCGAGGCCGACGCCGGTGAGGTCCGTGCGCTTGCCGTCCATCAACGAGACGATCCCGTCGATCGCGCGCTGGATCTCGCCCGGCGGTGTGGATTCGGTCGCCTCGGGAAGGCGCGCGGTCAGTCGCGCCCTCGTCTTCTCTTCACTGCCCTCGGGGAGCTGGACCGCGACGACCCCGCGTTCGCTCCACGCGATGCCGCAGTCGCCGATCGCGGTGCCGAACACGGAGTAGCCCGGTGCCGTCATATGTCCAGGGTACGAGAGCGGTACGACAGTTTCGGATCGACGGCCATGCCGCGGTGCCGCCGAAGCCGTGGCTGCGGTAGGAGTATGCACATGAGCGACCTCGTGCTTGACCACCTCGTCTACGCCGGGCCGGATCTCGAAGAGGCCGTCGCGCGCGTCGCCGAGCTGACCGGTGTCACGCCGGTACGCGGCGGAAGGCATGTCGGGTTCGGTACGGCCAACTACCTGGCCGACCTGGGCGCGGGTGCCTACCTCGAGGTGGTCGGCCCCGACCCGGATCAACCCGAGCACATCGGGCCGCGTCCGTTCGGCATCAACGAGTTGACCGCTCCCACCCTGATCACCTGGGCCGCGCGTGCGGACGGCATCGACGAGGCGATCGCGGAAGCACGCCAACGCGGTTACGACCCGGGCGAAGCGTCCGAGATGTCGCGGACCACCGACGACGGCGAACTGCTGACCTGGCGTCTCACCGGCGCAGGCGGTCTCGATGGGCTCGCGCCCTTCCTCATCGACTGGGGGAGCACCCCGCATCCGACGACGCGGGGACTCCCGTCGATTCCGCTGCTCATGGTCACCGGCGTCCACCCCGAGCCCGCCGCGGTCGAAGCCGCGGTCCGCGCGCTCGGGATGGACATGCTCGTCCGGCGTGACATGAAACCCGGCCTGGTGGCCGTGCTGACGAACTCAGCGGGGAAGCAGGTCGCGCTGAGCTGAGGGGGTCACGACGGTGCCCTCTCGCCAGCCGTTGGTCATCGGCAGCCGCCGGTCCCGCCCGAACGCCTTGAAAGTGATCTTGGTGCCCGGCGGGTACTGGCGGCGCTTGTATTCCGCCTTGTCGACCATCCGCACCACCCGGTCGATGGTCTCCGGCTCGAAGCCCGCGTCGACCAGGTCGACATAGCCGCGGTCGCCCTCGATGTAGTCGTCGAGGATGTCGTCGAGCATCAGGTAGTCGGGCAGCGAGTCGCTGTCCAGCTGACCGGGCCGCAGCTCGGCCGACGGTGGTTTGGTGATCGAGTTCTCCGGGATCGGCGGGGTTTCGCCGTTCTTCTCGGCTTCGGCGTTGCGCCACTTGGCCAGGTGCCAGACGTGCGTCTTGAACAGGTCCTTGATCGGCGCGAAGGCCCCGACGGCGTCGCCGTAGATCGTCGAGTAGCCGACGGCGAGTTCGGTCTTGTTCCCGGTGGCGAGCACCAGGTGACCGTCCTGGTTGGACAGGGCCATCAGCAGCATGCCGCGGACGCGGGCCTGGATGTTCTCCTCGGCGAGGCCGGTCAGCTGAAGCTGTTCGACGTAGACCTTGACCATGTCCGCGATCGGCTCGACGCGATAGTGCGCGCCGATCCGGCGGGCGAGGTCTTCGGCGTCGCCCTTCGAGTGCTCTGAGGAGTACTCCGAAGGCATCGAAACGCCATAGACGTTGTCGCCGCCCAGCGCGTCGGCGGCCAGCGCCGCCACGACCGCGGAGTCGATGCCGCCCGAGAAGCCGAACGTCACCGACGAGAAGCCGTTCTTGTGCACGTAGTCGCGCAGGCCGACGACCAACGCGTGCCACACCTCGGCTTCGTCCGACAGCGGCTCGCTGATCGCGGACTCGGTGCGCGGGGTGTACGCCGGAACCGGCTCCTCGCTGAGCACTCGGCGCTTCACCCGCAGGCCCTCGAACTCGCCTTCGGCGGTGTGCCCGCCGGCGACGAGGTCCGTGTCGACGACGAGCAGGTGCTCGACGAACTGCGGAGCGCGCGCCAGCAGTCGTCCGTCCGCGCCGACCACGATCGAGTCGCCGTCGAAGACGAGGTCGTCCTGGCCGCCGACCTGGTTCGTGTACACCAGCGGCGCCCCGGCCTCGGCCGCGCGGCGCGCGATCAGCGGCAGGCGGATGTCGTCCTTCGCCCGCTCGTAGGGCGAAGCGTTGGGGGCGACCACGAGGTCCACTCCGGCCTTGCCGAGTGCGGAGATCGGGCCGCCGTCCTGCCAGACGTCCTCGCAGATCACCATGCCGACGTCGACGCCGTGGAAGCGGACGATCTCGAGCTCCTGGCCCGGCTTGAACCAGCGGTGCTCGTCGAAGACGCCGTAGTTGGGCAGGTGGTGCTTGAACTGGCGGGCGACCACTTCGCCGCGGTACAGCGCGGCCGCCGCGTCACGCGGGCCGGCCTCGTCCAGATCGAGGTACCCGATGTAGGTGAGGACCTCGCCGCATCCGGCGTCTTCGAGCCGCTTGGCGAGCGCTTCGACCATCTGCTTCGAGGCGGAGGCGAAGGTCGGGCGGAGGGAGAGGTCCTCGACGGGGTAGCCGGTGAGGGACATCTCCGGGAAGACGACGACGTGGGCGCCTGCTTCGGCGGCTTTGCGAGTCCACTCGACGGTGAGCTCGGCGTTGCCTTCGAGGTCCCCGACGGTGGTGTTGACCTGGGCCAGTGCGATGCGCAGTTGCGGCATGCCGACATTCTCACCCACCGGCGTCCGCGGGGACGACCGGATGTGCCGAATCGCCCACCTGGGTCCGGCCGGGCAAAAAGAGAGCGGGGGACCTTTGCTCTTACTCTCCAAAAGAGAGTAAGAGCAAAGGTCCCCCGCTCCCCGCGCGCTACTTGCGCTTGATCATGCTCCGCACCTTCTTGATGGTCTGCTCGAAGTCGGAGTCGAACGGGTTGTCATGCACCAGGTAGGTCCACGTCGTGTTCGCCCGCCGCACGCCCGCGTCGCCGAGATCGATCCCGTTCTCGGTGATCTCGGCCTCCTCGAGCGTCTTCGCCGCCCGCTCGGCCGCCTCCGGGATGATCTTGTGGAACTCGGGGATCGCCGCGCGGTGGAACTCGTCGATCGGCGTCTCCCGCGCCAGCGCCCGCAGGTGGATGCTCTCTCGCACGTCGGTCAGGAACGCCAGGTGGTCGGACCACAGCTGGTCGATGTGGAACAGCAGCACCTCACGGCACAGCTGCTCGACGCGGGCCTCGTCGTCGACGGCCTCCGAAAGCTCCTTGAACTTCTCCGGGTGCGCCTTCTCCAGCACCTCCGCGGCGTGCGCTGTCCGCAGCACCTTGTCCCGGTGCTCCAGCAGCTCGCCGCGCTGCCGCTCGATGAGCCGCGTGTAGCGCCACGTGTTCCGGTGGATCTCCAGGTCGACGCCCTCGGCGACGCGCTGCGCGTGGTTGATCTGCCGCAGCGCCGCCGGGTCGACGATCTCGCCGCTGCCCACGTCGGAGCTGATGCCCTCGGGGATGTCCGGCGCGTTCGACAGCACGAGTTCGTCGTTCAGGCTGGCGAAGAACACCGCGCTGCCCGGGTCGCCCTGTCGCCCGGACCGGCCGCGCAGCTGGCCGTCCAGCCTGCTCGACGGGTAGCGCGCGGTGCCGATCACGTGCAGGCCGCCCAGCTCGACGACCTCGTCGCGGCCTTCGCCGTCCTTGCCGCCCAGCCGGATGTCGGTACCCCGGCCCGCCATCTGCGTCGAGACGGTGACCGCGCCCTTCTTGCCGGCGTCGGCGATGATCGCGGCTTCCTCTGCGTCGTTGCGCGCGTTGAGCACGACGCATTCGAGGTCGACCTTCGCCAGCTTCTCGGCCAGCTCTTCGGATTCGGCGACGTCCTGGGTGCCGACGAGGATCGGCCGCCCGGTCTCGTGCACCCGCCGGATCTCCTCTTCGATCGCGCGCAGCTTCTGCGACGGCGATCCGAAGATCCGGTCCTCCTGGTCCTCACGGATGTTCGGCGTGTTCGGCGGGATGACCGCGACCTCGAGCTTGTAGAACTCGCGAAGCTGCTCGGCGACCGCGACCGCGGTACCGGTCATCCCCGCGACCTCCGGGTACCGCGCGAGCAGGGCCTGCACGGTGATCGAGTCGAGGATTTCGCCGCGGTCGGTCGCCTTGACCTGCTCCTTCGCCTCGACGGCGGCCTGGAGGCCGTCCGGCCAGCGCTGCAGTTCGGCGACGCGGCCGCGGGCGGCGTTGATGAGCTGCACCTTCCCGTCGCGCACGAGGTAGTCGACGTCGCGGGTGAGCAGCGCGTGCGCGTGCAGCGCCACGTTCACCGCGGGCAGCCTGTCCGAACCCGTCTCGTCGTAGAGGTTGATGTCGTCGCCGAGGGCCTTCTCGACCACCGAAGCGCCCGCCTTGGTCAGCCAGGCGTTGCGGCCGTCGGCGTCGGTCTCGTAGTGCAGCCCGAGCCGCAGCCGCCGAACGATGTTCGCGACCTCTTCGTCGGCATCGGTGTGGTCGATCGACCCCGCCATCACCAGCGGCACGCGGGCCTCGTCGACCAGCACGGAGTCCGCCTCGTCGACGATCGCGACTTCCGGCTCGCGCTGGACCAGGTCCTCCTCGCGGGTTACCAGCCGGTCGCGCAGCACGTCGAAGCCGATTTCGCTGACGGCGCCGTACGTGACCTCCTTCGCGTACGCCTCGCGGCGCTCGTCGCGGGAGTGCGCGGGCTCGACCCAGCCGACGGAAACGCCGAGCAGGTCGTAGATCGGGCCCATCCACTCCGCGTCACGGCGGGCGAGGTAGTCGTTCACCGTGACGACGTGGACGTGCTTCCCGCGCAGGGCGTACCCGGCGCTCGCCAGCGCACCCGCCAGCGTCTTGCCCTCACCGGTCTCCATCTGCACGATGTGTCCGCTGAGCAGACCCATCGTGCCCAGCAGCTGGACGTCGAAGGCACGTTCGCCGAGCGTCCGCCGCGCGGCCTCGCGACCGAGCGCGCAGACCTCGATCAGCTGGTCGTTGCCGAAGGAAGCCGCGTCCCGAAGCTTGCCGGCCCGCTCTGTCAGCTCCTCGTCGGAGAGCTTCTCCAACTCGGGCTCGAGCTTCTCGATGGCCGGCAGCAGCGCTTCGTAGCGGGTCAGCTCGACGCTGCCCGGCCGCTGGATGATCCGGCGCAGCTTCTTGCTCACCCGGCTGATCAGTGCTGCCACCCCTGTGCTCCCGTCTGCTCTTCTGCCGTCCGCACCCGTATCACCAACGCAGTGGTGGTGCGGCCGAGTTCCACGGCCGATGGCACGATCCAACCGTGTCCACTCATGTCAGCGCCAGGTCCCGTGCCCGTCGATTCGCCGCGATCACGCTGTCCGGCCTGCTCGCGGTCACCGTCGCCGCGTGCTCGTCGGGAGAGGGTAGAACCCAGCCGCCGCCTCCGGCCACCGAGTCGCACGCTCCGACCGGACCGGTGCCCGCCGGACTCGAGAAGTTCTACGGACAGAGCCTGACCTGGGCCGACTGTGCACCCTACGCGACCTCCGATGACGCGAAAGCGGCGTTTCGAGTGAAGGACGCACAGTGCGCCCGGCTCACCGTCCCGCTCGACTACGCGAAGCCCGAAGGCGACTCGATCACGCTGGGCCTGCTGCGCAGGAAGGCGCTGGAAACCGACGAAAGGATTGGCGCGCTCGTGGTCAACCCCGGCGGTCCCGGTGCCTCCGGGATGCAGGCAGCGGCCGGTCTCGCCTCCCGGACGGCGACGAACGAGCTGGGCAAACGCTTCGACATGGTCGGTTTCGACCCGCGCGGTATCGGCGCGAGCCAGCCGCAGGTCCGCTGCCTGACCGACGCCGAACGCGACGCGGACCGCGCGGACGACAGCGAGACCGACGGCTCACCCGAGGGAGTGAAAAAGCAGGAGACCGAGTCCCAGGATTTCGCGGCGAAGTGCGCCGAGCGGACCGAACACGGCGCCGCGATGCTCGCGAACCTGGGCACGCGTGACGTCGTCAAGGACATGGACATCCTGCGCTCGGTCCTCGGCGAGCCGAAGCTGAGCTATCTCGGCTACTCCTACGGGACGCGGATCGGCTCCGCCTACGCCGAGGCGTTCCCGGCGAACGTCCGCGCTTTGGTGCTCGACGGGGCGGTCGACCCGGAGCAGGACGCGGTGGAGTCGCTGGTCGGGCAGGGACAGGGCTTCGGCAAGGCGTTCGGGGAGTTCTCGAACTGGTGCGCCGCGCGCGAAGACTGCGCCCTCGGGCGTGACGCCGCCGGCGTGACGAAGGCGTTCCAGGATCTGGTGCGCCCGCTGATCGACTTCCCGGTGCCGGTCAGTGACGGCCGGAAACTGTCGTACGAGGACGCGACGACAGGCGTGATACAGGCCCTCTACCAGGAAGATCTCTGGGAACCGCTGAACACCGCGCTCAACGACCTGAAGCGCCAGCGCGGCGACGGCCTGGAGAAATTGGCCGATCTCTACAACGAACGCGGCGCCGACGGCCGCTACGGGACGACGCAGGACGCGTTCGTCGCGATCCGCTGCGTCGACGACCCGCGGGTCACCGATCCGGAGAAGATCCTCGACGCGCAGAAGCGGTACGCGGAGGCGGCGCCGTTCCTCGACGACGGCAAGCCGGACGGTTCCGCGCGTGACGCCTGCGCCTTCTGGCCGGTGCCGAACACGTCCGAGCCGCACCAGCCGAACGTCGAAGGGCTGCCGAAGACGCTGGTCATCTCGACGACGAACGACCCGGCGACCCCCTACCAGGCGGGCGTCAACCTGGCGAAAGCGATCAAGGGAGCTTTGCTCACGTTCGAGGGCAACCAGCACACCGTGTTCCTTCAGGGCGTGTCGTGCGTCGACCAGATCGGCATCGATTACCTGGTGAACGGCGCCTTGCCGGACGAGGGCACGCGCTGCGCCGCCAAGTAACGAGTTCGGCGCTAAGGCCCCTGAGCGGCCGGGACGCTGCGAAGATCGCGAGATGAGCCTTCGCCGCGTCCCGGCCGCGCTCGTCGTCGCCGTGTTGGTCGCCTCGTGCACGACGCAGCAGCCTCAGCCGGCGCCGCCGGCGTCCCCGACACCCACGGCGTCACCCATTCCGGACCCGAAGGCGCTCGAAAAGTTCACCGAGCAGAAGCTGGCGTGGGGTGAGTGCGCGTCCTACAGGGACAAGGCGTTCGACTGCGCGAAGCTCACCGTGCCGCTCGACTACCTGAAGCCGGACGCCGAGACGATCTCGATCGGCGTCCTCCGGCACAAGACGAAGGACACCGGCCGGCGGATCGGCTCGCTCGTGCTCAACCCGGGCGGCCCCGGTGGCTCAGGCGTCTCGGCCGCGGCGCGGATCGCGAAGTCCCGGCCCGCGGCGGCGCTGGCCGAACGTTTCGACATCGTCGGCTTCGATCCGCGTGGGGTGGGGACCAGCGAACCGAAACTCGTCTGCCTCACCGATGCCGAACGCGACGCGGACCGTGCGGAGGATTCGGAAAGCGACTCGACACCCGGCGGGATCGCGAAGCAACTCTCCGACGCCAAGACGTACGCCGCGAAGTGCGCCGAGCGCACGAAGCACGGCAAAGAGCTGCTCGCCAATATCGGGACCAGGGACGTCGTCCGCGATCTCGACGTCCTGCGTTCGGCCCTCGGCGACGAGAAGCTCAGCTACCTGGGCTTTTCCTACGGCACGCAGATCGGGACCGCCTACGCCGAGGCCTATCCGGACAAGGTGCGGGCGTTGCTCCTCGACGGCGCGGTCGACCCCGAACTCGACACCGCCGAGTCGCTGGTCACGCAGATGGCCGGCTTCCAGAACACGTTCGCCGAATTCGGCAAGTGGTGCGCCGCTCGCGCGGAGTGCGCGCTCGGCCGGGACGCGGGCGCGGTGACGAAGGCGTTCCAGGACCTGGTGCGGCCGCTGATCACCGAACCGGTGACCGCGGGGACGCGCAAGCTGTCGTTCGAGGACGCCATCACCGGGACCAGCGCCGCGCTGTACTCGCAGGACGCGTGGAAGTTCCTCAACGACGGGCTCGCCGAGCTGAAACGGGGGAACGGCAAAACCCTGGTCGCGCTCGCGGACAACTACTACGGCCGCGAGACGGACGGCCGGTACACAGGCATCCTCGACGTGTATTTCGCGGTCCGCTGTGTCGACAGCACGCGGATCGCCGACAGGCGTGTCATCGAAGGCGCCCACCAGCGGATGCTCCAAGGCGCGCCGTTCCTCGCCGGCGGCACCCCGGACATGAGCGAGCTCGACATCTGTTCTGTGTGGCCCGTGCCCGCCACTTCGGAGGTGCACAAGCCGGACGTCGACGGCTTGCCGAAGCCCTTGGTCATCTCGACCACGGACGACCCCGCGACCCCGTACGCGTCCGGGGTGAACCTCGCGCGGGACCTCAAGGGAGCTTTGCTCACGTTCGAGGGAGCGCAGCACACCGTGTTCCTCGACGGGAACGAGTGCGTCGACAAGGCCGGCATCGCCTACCTGATCGACGGCGCACTACCCGCCTTCGACACCCGCTGCTCCTAGCGGGGAGCAAGGGACCTTTGCTACCGCCCTGCCCCGACGACCACCGCGTTATGCCTGGTCAACGCCAGTTCCAGCATCACCGCGAACTCCTCCGGCCTCGTCGGCGGCACCTGCAGCCACACCCGCACCAGCCGCCGCGGCTCGTCCCGTGAAATCCACAGCTTCACGAACACGTCCGACTTGATCTCCGGCACGATCCCGCCGATCACCGCGGCCGGCACCTTCGCCGCGATCCGGAACGACTCGGTGTCCTGCACCCGCTCCCACCGCTCACCCCGCAGCTCGGTCGCCCCGGTCAGCAGCCGCCGAAGCCCGCCTTCAGGCCCGAGCATCGCTGCAGGCGTGTACGGCTCCGAAGCCGGAATCACGTGCTCCCCGCGAGGCCCGCTGAGGGTGATCTCCGAGCCCGACAGCCGGTACTTGACCTTCACCCTTTCGAAGTCATCCTGCAGATCGGCATTACCGACCGCGCCACCATCCAGGCTGACGTCGCCGTCGAGCCCGCGCACCGGCAGGCCGGTGACGACGCCGTTCACCCCGAGAGTGAACCGCACGCTGCGCAACGAGACGAGGGACTCGGCCGCCGCGCTCACGTAGTCCTGGGCAGGCGGCAGCGGGGGAGACCCCGCGCAGCCGCCGACGAGCCCGATCGTGAGCAGCAGCGCCGGCACGAGGAGACGGCAGCGCATGAACAAAGCCTATGGCTTGGCCCGAATCTTTCGCACAGTGTCCTTCCGGCCGCTTTCGCCGGGCGCCGCCGCCCATGACGCTGTACCCGTGCAATCCGAGACCCGGCTCCACCGCGCGTGGTTCGTCGCCGCCGCCGCATTCATCGCCCTGCTCGCCGCCGCCGGTTTCCGCGCGGCTCCCGGCGTGCTCATCGACCCGCTTCACAACGAGTTCGGCTGGTCGCGCGCGACGATCGCGTCGGCCGTCTCCGTGAACCTCGTCCTCTACGGCCTCTTCTCTCCCTTCGCCGCAGCTCTCATGGAGCGCTTCGGCATGCGACGTGTCGCCTCGACGGCGTTGTTCGTCGTCGCGATCGGCGCGGGCGGCACGGTGTTCATGAACGCGAGCTGGCAGCTCATCCTCTGCTGGGGCGTCCTGGTCGGCGTCGGCACCGGCTCGATGGCGATGAGTTTCGCCGCGACGGTCGCCGCCCGCTGGTTCGTCCGCAGCCGCGGCGTCGTCACCGGGGTCCTCACCGCGGCAGGCGCCACCGGCCAGCTGATCTTCCTCCCGATCGTGGCGAACCTCGCCGTCGACGAGGGCTGGCGGACGGCCTCGCTCGTCATCGCCATCGCCGCACTGGCCGTCGTGCCCGTCGTTCTCCTGGTGGTTCGCGATCACCCGTCCGACGTCGGAACGACCGCTTATGGCGCGCAGCCTGGCGAAGCCGCTCCTGTCGCCCGCACGGGTGGTTCCGCTCGCCGCGCGCTCTCGGTACTCGGCTCGGCAGCGCGCACGAGGACGTTCTGGCTGCTCGCCGTCGGCTTCGCGATCTGCGGTGCCACGACGAACGGACTGGTCAGCACGCACTTCGTGCCCGCGGCGCACGACCACGGCATGCCGCAGACGACCGCCGCCGGGCTGCTCGCCCTCGTCGGGATCTTCGACGTCGTGGGCACGATCGCCTCCGGCTGGCTCACCGACCGCGTCGATCCGCGGATCCTCCTCGGCGTCTACTACGCCCTTCGCGGCGTTTCGCTCGCCCTGCTCCCGCAACTGCTGAGCGGAACGGTGGAACCGAGCATGTGGGCGTTCATCATCTTCTACGGCCTCGACTGGGTGGCGACGGTTCCGCCCACGGTCGCGCTCTGTGTCCGGCAATACGGCGCCGCCGGGCCGATCGTCTTCGGCTGGGTCTTCGCCAGCCACCAGCTCGGGGCCGGTCTCGCGGCCTTCGGCGCGGGCGCGATCCGCGATTCATCGGGCAGCTACGCGCTCGCGTGGTACATCGCGGCGAGCCTCGCCGTGATCGCTTCGGTCGCTTCGCTGGCGATCACCAAGGCGGCCAAACCCGAACCGGTGCTCGTGGGGTGATCCACCACTTCCGGTCGATCGGCGCGTCGCGAAACATGTCGTTAACACGTTCTCGTTAGGGTGCGGCCATGGATCGCCAGCAGGAGTTCGTGCTCCGTACCTTGGAAGAGCGCGACATCCGTTTCGTCAGGCTCTGGTTCACGGATGTGCTGGGGTTTCTCAAGTCCGTCGCGGTGGCGCCCGCCGAACTCGAGGGCGCCTTCAGCGAGGGGATCGGCTTCGACGGATCGGCCATCGAAGGATTCGCCCGGGTCTACGAGTCCGACATGGTCGCGAAGCCCGACCCGGCCACGTTCCAGGTCCTCCCGTGGGAGACCCCGGACGGCGGCCCGTACTCGGCGCGCATGTTCTGCGACATCGCGATGCCGGACGGCTCCCCGTCCTGGGCGGACCCCCGGCACGTCCTGCGCAGGCAGCTCTCCAAGGCGGGCGAAGCGGGTTTCACCTGCTACGTCCACCCCGAGATCGAGTTCTTCCTGCTCGCCAGCCTGCCGGACGACGGGAGCGAGCCCGAGCCCGCGGACAACGGCGGCTACTTCGACCAGGCCAGCCACGCCACGGCGACGCACTTCCGCCGCCACGCCATCGAGACGCTCGAGGCGATGGGGATCTCGGTCGAGTTCAGCCACCACGAGGGGGCGCCCGGTCAGCAGGAGATCGACCTCCGGTACGCCGACGCGCTGACCATGGCCGACAACGTGATGACCTTCCGCTACGTCGTCAAGGAGGTCGCGCTCACGCAGGGCGTCCGCGCGACTTTCATGCCGAAGCCGTTCACCGACCAGCCGGGCTCCGGGATGCACACCCATGTGAGCTTGTTCGAGGGTGACCGCAACGCCTTCTACGACGCCGAAGACCCGTACGAATTGTCGGCGACGGGTAAAGCTTTCGTGGCGGGGCTGTTGCACCACGCGAAGGAGATCTCGGCCGTCACCAACCAGTGGGTGAACTCCTACAAACGCCTGATCAGCGGCAGTGAGGCCCCGACGACCGTTTCGTGGGGCCGTGCCAACCGCTCCGCGCTGGTCAGGGTGCCGATGTACTCGCCGGGCAAGGCGTCGTCACGCCGCGTGGAGATCCGCACCCTCGACTCCGCGTGCAACCCTTATCTGGCGTACTCGGTCATCCTGGCCGCCGGTCTCAAGGGCATCGAGAAGGGCTACGAGCTCCCGCCTCCCGCCGAGGACAACATCTGGCAGCTCTCGGACGCCGAGCGCCGCGCGGCCGGATACGCCCAGCTCCCGCAGAACCTGGGGGAGGCGCTGGCGGAGATGGAGAAATCGGAACTTCTGCCCGAAGCGCTCGGAGAGCACGTTTACGACTTCTTCCTTCGCAACAAACGTGTTGAATGGGATAACTACCGCAGCGCGGTGACCCCGTACGAGCTGCGGACCCTGCTTCCGGTTCTCTAGACGAAGGAGACCTGATGGTGCGGCGGCCGGTGTTCCGAGTTCTGACGACCTTGGTCGCCGCGACCATCGTGGCGAGTGCCGCGCCCGCGGCATCCGCCACCGGGAAACCACTCGATCTCGACTCCGCCGACATCCCCGCGCTCCAGGCCCGGATGTCCTCCGGACGGCTGACCGCGGTCGGTCTGACCTCGGCTTACCTCGATCGCATCCACAAGCTCGACCGGAAGGTGAACGCGGTCATCGCGGTCAATCCGGCCGCGGTCGCGCAAGCCGCGGAGAGCGACGTCCGGCGTCGCGCCGGCAAGACCCGCGGACCGCTGGACGGCATCCCCGTCTTGGTGAAGGACAACGTCGACACCCGCTCCATGCAGACGACGGCGGGTTCGCGCGCGCTGCGCAGCAAGCCCGCGAAGGACGCGACCCTGATCCGCCGTCTACGTGACGCGGGCGCGGTCGTCCTCGGCAAGGCGAACCTGTCCGAATGGGCGAACTTCCGCGCCGCCAAACCGACTTCCGGGTGGTCGGGCGTCGGCGGGCAGACGAACAACCCGTACGTGCTCGACCGCAACCCGTGTGGGTCGTCCGCCGGATCCGCCGCGGGTGTCGCCGCTTCACTCGCCCAGGTGGCGATCGGCAGTGAGACCGACGGCTCGATCGTCTGCCCGGCCGGGATGACCTCGACCGTGGGGCACAAACCGAGCCTCGGCCTGGTCAGCCGCACCGGCGTGATGCCGATCTCGGCCGAACAGGACACCGCCGGCCCGATGGCCAGGCACGTCGTCGACGTCGCGCTCACCCTGTCCGCGTTGCAGGGCCGTGACCCGAGCGACCCGGCCACCGGCGCGTACCCGCCGAATCAGCCGGCCGACTACGCCGCGCACCTCCGGCCCGGCGTGCTGAAGGGTTCCCGGATCGGTCTCTGGCGCCTGCCCGTCCTCGGCCCGGATGTCGACGCCGTCATGACGAGGACCAGGAATTCGCTGGTCAAGGCCGGTGCCGAAGTCGTCGAGGTGACGCCGCCGTACCAGGCCAGGCTCGGTGAACTGGAGTTCCCGGCGCTGCTCACCGAGTTCCACCGCGACATCGATCGCTACCTGGCCACGCGCCCCGAAGGCCCGCGCGACCTCGCCGCGCTCATCGACTACAACCGCTCCGACCAGCTGGAGCAGACGTGCTTCGCCGGGCAGGAACTCTTCGAACAGGCGCTCGCCGCGCCCGGCCCGTCCGATCCCGGCTACCAGGCCAACCGCCGCGAGCTCACCGATCTGGCGAAACGCTCGATCGACGAGACCCTCGCGAAGTACCGCCTCGACGCCATCGCCGCGCCCACGAACCCGCCCGCCTGGAAGACCGACTGCAAGACCGGCGACAACGACGTGATCCCGTCATCGACGCCGGCCGCGGTCTCGGGCTACCCCGCGGTGACGGTGCCCGCCGGATTCGTCGGCGAGCTCCCGGTCGGTGTCTCGTTCATGGCGGGGCAGTGGACGGACGCCCGAGTGCTCGCCTACGCGGCCGACTTCGAACGCGTCGCGCCCGCCCGCAAACCGCCCCACTACCTGAAGACCGTCGGATGACGGGGGTTCATACCGGCTGACCTGCGGCGATGTCGTTAAGTGACCCCCCTGTTTTCAGGGGGTTCCGGGGCATGTAATCTTCTCTTCGTCGCCAGGAACACCGGGCCGCCGGGGCCGAAAGCCCCGAGGTCAGGCGCCAGGGCCGAGCGGGTTGACACCGCGAACCGGACCAGGTAATGTTCAGCGTCGGCCCACGAGCGGCCGCCGACCCCCTACGACTAACAGCGTAGGATTCGGCATGCTCGACCAAAAAGCTTGTGAATATCGCTTTGAAACAAAGCGTGTTGCTTGAGAACTCAACAGTGTGCTAGTGAACTAAGCCAGTAGAGCTTATGTATTTTGAACCTCGTTTTGGGGTTCCTTTGAGAGCATTAGATTGCCTCGATCAAATTTGACATTGTTGGAGAGTTTGATCCTGGCTCAGGACGAACGCTGGCGGCGTGCTTAACACATGCAAGTCGAACGATGAAGCCTTTCGGGGTGGATTAGTGGCGAACGGGTGAGTAACACGTGGGCAATCTGCCCTGTACTTTGGGATAAGCCTGGGAAACTGGGTCTAATACCGGATATGACTTCTCATCGCATGGTGAGGGGTGGAAAGCTCCGGCGGTACAGGATGAGCCCGCGGCCTATCAGCTTGTTGGTGGGGTAATGGCCTACCAAGGCGACGACGGGTAGCCGGCCTGAGAGGGTGACCGGCCACACTGGGACTGAGACACGGCCCAGACTCCTACGGGAGGCAGCAGTGGGGAATATTGCACAATGGGCGCAAGCCTGATGCAGCGACGCCGCGTGAGGGATGACGGCCTTCGGGTTGTAAACCTCTTTCGCCAGGGACGAAGCGCAAGTGACGGTACCTGGATAAGAAGCACCGGCTAACTACGTGCCAGCAGCCGCGGTAATACGTAGGGTGCGAGCGTTGTCCGGAATTATTGGGCGTAAAGAGCTCGTAGGCGGTTTGTCGCGTCGTTCGTGAAAACTCCACGCTTAACGTGGAGCGTGCGGGCGATACGGGCAGACTTGAGTTCGGTAGGGGAGACTGGAATTCCTGGTGTAGCGGTGAAATGCGCAGATATCAGGAGGAACACCGGTGGCGAAGGCGGGTCTCTGGGCCGATACTGACGCTGAGGAGCGAAAGCGTGGGGAGCGAACAGGATTAGATACCCTGGTAGTCCACGCTGTAAACGTTGGGCGCTAGGTGTGGGCGACATCCACGTTGTCCGTGCCGTAGCTAACGCATTAAGCGCCCCGCCTGGGGAGTACGGCCGCAAGGCTAAAACTCAAAGGAATTGACGGGGGCCCGCACAAGCGGCGGAGCATGTGGATTAATTCGATGCAACGCGAAGAACCTTACCTGGGCTTGACATGCGCCAGACATCCCTAGAGATAGGGCTTCCCTTGTGGTTGGTGTACAGGTGGTGCATGGCTGTCGTCAGCTCGTGTCGTGAGATGTTGGGTTAAGTCCCGCAACGAGCGCAACCCTTATCCTACGTTGCCAGCGCGTAATGGCGGGGACTCGTGGGAGACTGCCGGGGTCAACTCGGAGGAAGGTGGGGATGACGTCAAGTCATCATNGTGAGCGCGGCCTGCGAGCAGGTCGTCAAGACGATGGTGGTCATCAACTGAAGGGGGAGGCACATGCCACCCGAACCCGAGACCGCCGCCGAACACTTCGCGCGTACAGGGCGCGACGCGGTCACTTATGCGCGGCAGGTCGCCCGCACGGCCAAGGCGCGCTACGAACGCCGCCGGGGTGAGAACGCCGAACTGGCGAAGCAATTCGGCAAGGGACGGCTCGCGGGCGGCGAGACCGCGCCGACTCCCGCCGTCGTCCGGAACGCGGCGAAACGGTTCCGTGTGGGCGCCGGTCTTCCGGTCCCCGCTTTGCCCTCGGCGGCGGACTTGGTTCCCCTTCGGCCAGAACCGGCGCCCAGACGGCCACGTGTGGGTGACGACGACGAGGACTTTTCGCAGTCGCGAATCATGAGCCGTGGCGATTGAACGGCCTGTGTGCATTCGCTAAATCGCATGGTGAAGGCCATTTTCCCCGCGCGAAACGCAGCGTGCGCGCCGAGTTCCCGCGTCCGGTTCCCGCCGGGAGCGTTAACGCAAGCAACTACTTGAAACCAACGAGCGACAAGAGGGAACCAGACGTGGCAGTGTCTCCGTCGTAGGTCCGTACCAAACGAACTTCACCAAGTACGGATAACCACGAACGAAGGGGGTAGCTCCCATGGCTGGCGGTTTTCAGGGAGATGTCGAGCAGTTCACCCAGGCCGAGAAGCGGGTGACCGAGGTTCGCGTCTCGATGGACCAGAACCTGAGCAAGCTTCGCGACAACATCGAGGCCACCCGCGCGGGCTGGACCGGCGACGCTTCGATCGCGTTCAACAACGTGATGAAGCGCTTCGACGACACGGGCCGTGCCCTCAACCAGGCCCTCCAGAACATCGGTGACCTGCTCGAGCAGGCCGGCTCGAAGTACAACGCTACCGAGCAGCAGCAGCAGGAACTCATCAACTCGGTCAACAAGGGCTTCGGCGTCCTCGGCTGATCTGCTCCACCCCGCAACAATCCGAGACTTTTCTTAATCACTGGAGGAATTCATGGGCGAGATGAAGGTCGATTACGCCACGATCCACGCGGCGGCCGACGACTGCAAGAGCACCGGCGGCGAGCTGGAGTCCCTCTTCGGGCAGCTGAAGAGCGACCTCGCTCCGCTGGTCAACACCTGGCAGGGTGACGCGCAGACCGCGTACATCGCCGCGCAGACCGAGTGGGACAACAAGTTCGAGGAGCTCAAGCAGCTGCTCGCGCAGGTCGCCGGCGTGCTGCCGCAGCTGGCCGACGGTTACCAGGCCACGGAACAGGGCGTCACCGGCCTGTTCTGAGTCTTCCGGCTCCGAACGAGCAACGGCGGGCAGGCATCTTCGGATGCCGAGCCCGCCGGCGCACGCGGTCGCGACGGGCAACAAGACCCGCATCATCGGGCCGAACTGCCCCGGCGTGATCAGCCCCGGCAAGTCGAACGCGGGCATCATCCCGGCCGACATCACCGGTGCCGGCCCGATCGGTCTCGTGTCGAAGTCGGGCACGCTGACCTACCAGATGATGTACGAGCTGCGTGACATCGGTTTCTCGACCGGTGTCGGCATCGGCGGCGACCCGGTCATCGGCACGACGCACATCGACGCCCTCGAGGCGTTCGAGGCCGACCCCGAGACCAAGGTCATCGTGATGATCGGCGAGATCGGTGGCGACGCCGAAGAGCGTGCCGCGGCCTACATCAAGGACAACGTGACCAAGCCGGTCGTCGGCTACGTCGCGGGCTTCACCGCGCCCGAGGGCAAGACCATGGGCCACGCCGGCGCCATCGTCTCCGGTTCCTCCGGCACGGCCGCCGCCAAGAAGGAGGCCCTCGAGGCCGCCGGCGTCAAGGTCGGGAAGACCCCGAGCGAGACCGCCGTCCTGGCGCGCGAGCTGTACAACAGCCTCTGATCTTCGGAGACTGAGCTTTCCCCGGCGGGCCGGGCACTTCACCGGTGCCGATGACGCCGCCGAGGGCGATCAAGTTCATATGTCGCTGCTTTCGCAAAATTTGCGATGAAAGGCCCCTTCATTGCAGAACGGACTAGTCGATCGGCGGTTCGCCCGGGTCCAGCTCGATGAGGTCGCCCTCGGCGAGCAGCTCCTCGATGGACGCCGGCAGCAGGTACGCGGACCCGCCGCCGGGCTGGTTGAACCACGGGATCGCGACACCGGCGAGGGCTTCGAGCGGACGCTGCACGCGATAGACGTGGTACGGCCGGTTCACCCACTCCGGCACGAGTGAGCGCTCCTCGAACGGCGTCCCGGCCGCGTAGGTCAGGTTGCCGTTCGGGCCGCCGAAGCGGTCCAGCTCGCTGCCCGCGGGCAGCTCACGCAGCTCCTTGCCGCGGAACAGCGTCAGCGGCGGCTCACCGTTGAGCGGCGAGATCGGCCAGTTCTGCTTGGCGTCTGGCGCCCCGGCGGCGTTCGCCGCCGCGGGCGGACGGGCCGGTTCCTCGCGCCGCATCGGCGGCGGAGGCGGCGTCACCGGCGGCTCGCGCCGCGGCGGCGCGGGCGGCGGGCTCGCCAGCACCGGGTTCGGCCGCGCCGGGGGCGCGGGCGGGACCGGCGCGGGCGCGGGCTCGTCGTCCAAATCGTCCCCGAGCAGCTCTTCGGCCGTCGTGAACGCGGTCTGTTCCTGTGCCGGGATCGACTCCCGCGGCGGCACCGGATGCGAACCGGTGGCGATCTCGGGGGACAGCGTCGCCAGCACGGGCGGTGCCGGTGGCTCCTCGACGGGTTCCTCTTCGACGGCGGGCTGCTCCGCGGGAGGCGGAGCGCCGTTCGGGTTCAGCAGAACCTTGCCGAGCATGAACGCGGCCGCGTCCTCGGCGTCACCGAACACGGCCGGATTGGTCAGCTTCCCGTCGTACCAGCCGACCCGCCAGCCGCCGCCGTCGACCTGCTCGACGCTCCAGCCGTGTTCGGCGGGCGAGCCGATGCGGTAGACGTCGCCGGGCACGTCGAGTTCGTCGAACTTCGCCTGCAACTCGTTCAGCACCGGCTCGGGGTGCTCGAAGCGGCGCGGTTCGGGCTCGGGGCGGACCTCGGGCGCGGGCGGCGGGGCGTCGACCTGCGTGACCTCGGTGTCCGACGGCGGGGGCGCCACGTTCGGCCCCGCGTCGTGCGTGAGGAGAGGCAGCTCGGGACCGGCGTCGGCCTGCTCGACCGGCGTGTAACCGGTCGTCGTCTCCTCTTCGGGAGGCGCGTACGGCTGGTCTTCCTCCTGCCGGGCGTACGCGTCCTGCTCTTCCTCGACCGGCGGCCGCTCATAGGCGTCGGCCTGCGGGACCCGCGCGTACGTGGTGGCCTCCGGGTCGGCCCGAGGTTCCGGCTCGGGATCGGTGCCCTGCCGGTCTTCGTCGGCGAAGACGTCCTGTTCGGACTCGTGGAACCGCGCCTCGTCGTGCGCGTACGGGTCTTCGTAACCGGCTTCGTACTGCTGCTCGGCGGCGGCTTCGTGGAAGTCCTGCGCCTGGTAGTCCTGGGTGTCGTAGTCGTCTTCGTACCGCTGGGCCTGCTCGGCCTGGTCCGGGACACCTGTCTCCGCGGAGGGGACGGCCGCGGCCGCGGCGACCGGAGCGGCGGCCGCGGCGGCCACCACTGCCTGGTCCGGACCCTGCTGGTGCGGCGGCGGGACGGGCGGCTGGGCGGCGGCCTGGTTCGGACCGGGGCCCGCGGGACCACCGGGTCCGGCCTGACCGGGCGCGGCCTGCTGCGGGGGCGGCACCGGGCCGTTCTGCGGCGGACCCTGCGGAGGCGGGCCCGCGGGCGAGCCGTTGTTGGGCCCACCAGGTCCGCCGGGCCCACCCGGACCGTTGGGGCGCTGCTGCGGAGGCTGATTCCCCCGGGTGAGGTACCCCGCTGCGGCCTGCAGCGTCGGGCCATCGACCTCGGACAGCGTGAAGTCGTTCTGCCGGACGTGCTCGATCAGGTCGAGCTCCGGGGAGACGCCGTACTGGCGCAGGTAGAAGTTCACGGCGGCGGGCCAGATCCACTGCCCGTCGCTGTGGAAGGCGACCGGGACGGTGGCCTCGGGGGTCTGCGCGAGCCGGTCGATGTCGTAGCCGCGTTCGGTGACCACCAGCGGCGCGTGGTCGAGGTACTCGAGCAGCCTGTCCTGCTCCTCGATCTCCAGGTCGGGCCGGTTGATCACCGGACGCCCGGCCGGGCCGATCGTGTCGAAGATGCGGGCGATGCGGAAATGCGGTCCGGGCTGCTCGGGACCGAGGCCGGACATGCGCCGGATCAGCCATTCGGGCACGTTCTCCTCGGAACGGGGGAACATGCGCAGTTCGTCGGAGAGCGCCTGCGGAGGCGGCGCGAGGCGCCACTGCGGCTCGTCGCGGTTGTATTCGAGGTTGTAGCTGGACGGGTGGTCGAGCTGGTAGCGGGCGTTGAACCAGGTGCCGCGCCCGTCGCGATACATCCCGGCACGGAGCCTGCCGAACAGCGTCGCGATGTCGTGCGTCGCGACCCATTCGTGCGAGCTGCCGTCCTCGGTGATGATCTCCCCGGTCATCTCGTGGTACCTGCCGACGGCTCGGTACTCGGCGGTCACCTTCCGCCAATCACGCGGAGCGGCCCGCAGCAGGGCGAGGCCGATCTGTTTGACCAGGGTGTCCTGCTCGGTCGCGTTCAACTGAGTCGTCGGTTGTGCCACGGTCACATTTTGACCGTATCCGCGCTCGCGTGCACCCCGCATGTGGGTTTTGCCGCTATTGACTCCCCGGAAGACGCCCTGACCTGGTGCCGGGTCACTCACCCGGGATACTGACCGAGTGAACCGAATCGCCGACGCGACCCTGAAGGACGAGGACTGATGGCGGTGGCCGGACAACGGCGTGACCGTGGGGCACTGCTCCATCACCTGCCGTTCCTGCTGGTGATGCTGGTGGTGGCGGTCGCCGCCCTCCGGATCGGCCAGTACCACTGGCGGCAGGGGGCCGCGCTGATCGGCGGAGCGTTGCTGCTCGCCGGCCTGCTCCGGGCGGTACTGCCCGAGGCGAAGGCCGGACTGCTGGCGATCCGGGGCAAGCCGGTCGACGTCCTGACCTACGGCGCGCTTTCCGTCTTGATCCTGTTCATCGCCTTCACGATCACCGGCGGACCTCTGTCCTGATGCGCGTGAAGGCCCCCTTCCCTCGACTGAGCCGAGGGAAGCGACGTGCCACCACTGGTCCCACAGGCCGTACAGCAGGAACATCGCCGCGCCCGTACCGGTCACCAGGTAGCCGGCCGGTGCGGCGAAGACCTTGCCGAAGACATNCCGCACAAACGCCCGGATCGAGCACAGTCGCCCCGAAAGTGGCCCCCGTGGACAGTCGAGAAGGCGCCCGGCCACTGTGACGAGCCCCATCCGGCACCCACTTGACCAGCGGATAGCCGAGGGGGCCTTCACGGCATGTCACGTCATCCCAACGGCACCAGATGCCTCAGTAACCCCACGGGCCAGGACGGCTGTGGGCGAAGGCCCCCTTTGCCTCGGCTGAGCCGAGGAAACACGCCCTTCACGGCATGCCCAAGTACACGAAGCCCCCATACTTGCGCCTAGGTACAGGATGGGGGCTTCATGTACTCACAGGGAGCCAGGCGGTAGCAAAGGTCCCTTGCTCCCTTTCCGCAGGTCAGGCGAAGGCGGCGGCGTGCTCCCGAGCCCAGTCCGCGAACGTCAGCGGCGCCCGCCCGAGCAGGTCGCGGACAGTGCCGAACACGATCTCCTCGTTCCCGGCCGACTGCCGCTTGAGCTCGAAGATCCCGTCGACCGCCGAAGCGGGCCAGCCGTACCCGAGCATCCTGGCTCGCGAAGCGGCTTCGGGCTCTTCGACGTACGTCAGCGGCCGCCCGAGCGCGTCGCCGAGGATCTCGACCTGCCGCCGCGTCGTGAGCGCTTCGCCGCCGGTGATCGGGTACGTCCTGCCCGCGTGCCCGTCGGTGGTCAGCACGGTCGCGGCGACTTCGGCGATGTCGCGGACATGCACCAGCGCGGACGCCGGATCGCCTTCGGGGACGCGGACGACCCCGTCGCCGCGCACGGCGTGCAGCCAGGCGAACCGGTTGTCCATGAACGTGCCGGGACGCAGGATCGTCCAGTCCGGCCCGGCTTCGCGCACGGCCCGTTCGGCCTCGGCGTGCACGAGGGAGATGGGGTCGGTCTGTCCGAAGTGGACGCCGGTCGTGGAGAGTTTGACGATGTGCGAGACGCCGGTGGCGGCCTTGAGTACGGCCCGCTCCTGGGCGAGGGGGTCCGAGCCGTGCCCGGAGGTCAGGACGAACACGCGGTCGACGCCGTCGAGCAGCGCGGGATCGAAGGCGTCGAGATCACCGGCGGCGACCTCGGCACGCGGATCGATACGGGCGCGGGCGGGGTCGCGCGTCAGCGCACGCACGCGAGCGTCCCTGTCCAGCAGCGCGGGGACGAGTTCACGGCCGATTTTGCCGGTGGAACCGAGAACGAGGATCATCGAAGGACTCCTTAGTGGTTGCGCCGCAGCGAAACGCGCGGCAGGAAGAGGGAAGCGGCGAGGCCGACGGCCAAAGCGGGGACCATCGCCCAGAACACGCCGTTGAGTGCGGAGGAGTAGCCGGCGGGACTGTCCTCGGCGAAGGCGTTCGTGAACACCGCGCCGAAAACGGTCAGCCCGGCCGTGGTACCGAGGGAACGCAGGAAACCGACGGTCGCCGAAACCGCGCCGAGATCGGTCCTGGCGACGTTCTGCTGGGCCGCCATGGAAAGCACCTGCATGTTGAGCCCGGCCGCCGCGCCGAACACGACGAGATGGGCGACGACGATCGGCAACGGTGTCGTCTCGTCCATGGTGGACATCGCGAACGCGGCGGCGAGGCCGAGGGTCATGCTGAGGATCGGTGCCCAGCGGTAAGTGCCGGTCTTGGCGATGACCCGGCCAGCGACCATCGACGACGCGGCGACCGCGAGGGTCATGGGCAGCAGCAGGAGTCCGGCTTCCGCGGGCCCGGCGTCGCCCGCGGTCTGCAGGAAGAGCGCCAAGTAGTTGACCGAACCCAGGAAGACGAACCCGGCGGCGGCACTGGCCAGCACGCTGAGGCCGAACATCCGGGAGCGGAAGAGCCGGAGCGGGATGACCGGCTCGGCCGCTCGGCGTTCGATGAGCAGAAAGGCGACGAGCAGCACCGCGCCGATCGAGCCCGACAGTGGCGTCGCCAGGGTCAGGCCGACGATCGCGCCCGACAGGACGACGATGCCCGCGAAGTCGAACGGCGCGGTCGTCCGGCGTCGTTCGAGGCTCAGGTAGTTCGCGACGACGCCGAACGCGGCCAGCCCGATCGGCACGTTGAGGCCGAAGACCGACCGCCAGCCCGCGAGGTCGGTCAGGACGCCGCCGACGACAGGGCCCGCGAGCGAGGAGCCGGCGAAGCAGATCGAGAACCAGGCGAAGTAGCGGGCGCCTTCGCGTCCCGGGAACAGCTCGCCGATGATCGCGGCGACGGCGACGAACAGGCCGCCGGAGCCGATCCCCTGCAGCACGCGGGCGGCGATCAGCAGCGGCATCGTCGGGGCGAGAGCGCAGGCGAGGGAGCCGAGGACGAACAGCGCGATCGCGACGAGCACGACGCGCTTGCGGCCGAAGAGGTCACCGAGTTTTCCGTAGACGGGCGCGCTGACGCTGCCCGCCAGCAGGTAGGCGGTGGTGACCCAGGCGAACGACGCGGCGCCGCCGAGCTCACCGACCATGCGCGGCAGCGCGGTCGCGACGACTTGGGCGTCGAGCATCGCCAGGAACACGGCGGCGAAGAGCCCGACGAGGGCAAGGGTGTTTCGGGCGCGCGGCGGCGCGCCGAGAGCGGTGCTCAAGAAAGAGATCCATTCACTGGAGGAACGAGGGAACGCGAGGGACGCGGAGCAGTGCTCGAAAGCAGCCCCGGATCCCCGCCAAGACGGGAAAAGGCTCAACCGTCATCCGAACCGGATGCGGTCCTCTTCGCGCTTGGCGATCACCTCGAATTCGTCCCGCGCGACCGTACGAACCCGGCCGGCGTCATCAGTGAAGGAACGTTGACATGGATGACCCTAGGCAATCACATGTCTTTTGACAAGTACTTAGTGGAGCGGAATGACGTCCTCGTCCGGCTCGTCACTGTCCCGGCGGCGTTTGCCCAGCTCATCCGGGAAGACCCACTTCTTGAAGCCCCAGAAGCGGAAGAACATCGCCAGCAGCATGCCGATGATCGACCCGCTGGTGAAGTCCGCCAGCTCCTGGACGAACCGCGTCACGTGCGGCACTTCGAGGTCGAAGATGTAGCGCGACGTGTACAGCGGGATCAGGTTGACCACCACGGCGATGCCGCTGATCACGAAGAAGAGCGCGGCTTCGTGATGCCGTTCGCGCCCGCCGCGGGTCCGGAAGGACCACTCGCGGTTGAGGATGTAGGACACGATCGTCGCGACGATGATCGCGATGGCCTTCGCCGTGGTCGGTTTCGACTCCAGCACACTGAGTTTCAGCAGGTACCAGACGCCGTTGTCGACCAGGAACGTCGTGCCGCCCACGATCGCGAACTTCAACAGCTCACGGTGCTTGATCAGCACGGATCGGAGCGGCTCGGGCGTCCTGGAAAGGACGGATTCGACCACGGTCACCAGATCAGTCTAATTCGCGTCGCCCGCCGAACGGGCCGGCAGGGGATGGACAGCGCGATATATGGCGCTTTGGGCGATTCAGCGGCGGGTCGTGAGTGGCGATTCGGGTTAGAACACGAAGGTTGAACGTCGCGGTCGCCCCGGCGGGAAGACCGCTGGCGCTCAGCGAAACCGTCTGCGCCGCACCGGAAGTCGTCGCGGTGTTGACCGTGACGGTCGTCGACTGTCCTGCTTGGACGGTGCCGGAGGACGGGGAGAGACCGAGCGAGAAGTCGGGTCCGGTCGACGTTCCGACGGCGAGCTTCCACAGCGCGTACGCGATCGCGTCGCTGTTCTTCTCCAGCGGCGTGTCCGGGATGTTCGACAGCGTGTCGCACGCGCGGTGATAGCAGCTGTCGAACGGCCGCCCGGCGGTGCCGCCCCATTTCTGTTGCTGCGCCGCGCTCTTCGTGTACCCGGCACCGGTCGCGAGACCGCCGACCGGGATGCCCGCGCTCTTGAACGACGCGTGGTCCGAACGGCCGTCGCCCTCGGTGTCGCCCTCGGTCTGGATGCCGATCGTCCGGAAGTACTCGTCGAACACGGCCTTGACCGAAGCGACGTCGTCATAGACGAAGTAGCCCCAGTTGTCGGAGCCGATCATGTCGAAGTTCAGGTAGGTCTTGATCTTCGTGCGCTCGGTCTGCGGCAGGCTGTTGACGTAGAACTTGGAGCCGCGGAGACCGGACTCCTCGTCGGCCCACCAGCCGAAGCGGACCCGCTTCGCCATCGCCGGGTTCTCGCGGGCCAGGGTCAGCGCGACTTCGAGGATCGAGGCCGAGCCCGAGCCGTTGTCGTTGATGCCGGGGCCGGCGCTGACGCTGTCGAGGTGCGCGCCGAGCATGATGACCTGGTTGGCGTCACCCTGCGGCCATTCCGCGATGATGTTCTGGTTCGAACCCGCGCAGCTCGTGCAGGACTGCAACGTGACGTTGTAGCCCGCGTCGCGCAGCTTCTGCGCCACATAGGACACCGACGCCGGATAGCCCGGCCGTCCGGCGGCGCGGTTGCCGCCGTTCTGGTTGGCGATGGTCTGCAACGCGCTCAAGTGCGCCTTGACGTTGGCGAGCGAGATGTCCGGTGCGGCGGCGGTGGTCGCCTGCGCGGGCGCGGCGACGACACCCAGTACGGCGGCCATGCCGACGACGGCCGCTCCTATTCGCTTTCCCCCCGGCCTGCGACTTGGCGAACGCCTTGCCGAAGGAGACGTCCACGCCCATGACCTCGCCGGTGGACTTCATCTCCGGGCCGAGCAGCGAGTCGACGCCGTGGCCCTCGGGCGTGCGGAAGCGGTGGAACGGCAGGACCGCCTCCTTGACCGCGACNCCTCCTTCCCTACGCTGAAGGTAGGGAAGGAGGCCTTCACGGAACGGGAATCAAACGGTGATGGACCAGCTGTCGAGCGTGCCGGTGTCCTGCGCGTAGGCGTCGTAGACCACGAGGGTCCACGTGCCCGCCGCGACTTCGTTGGTCACGTTCACCGAGTAGTTCCGGGTGCCCAGATCGGTGCAGGGCAGGGAACCGGTGGGTTTGACCGAGTACGTGCTGCCGTCGGGGGCCTTCAGGCTGATCCGGAGGTCCTCGGAGCAGGTGTGCGTCCCGGTCACCGTCACCTTCACCGGCGAAACCGCGTTGCCGGTGGCGGTCGAGGTGATCGGGCTGTTCACCGTGCCGTAGTCGTTCAGCGCGTAGTCGGTGTCGTTGCTGTAGGTGCGCACGTCACCGCCGGTGCCGACGGTCAGCTTGTACTGAGCGGTGTGCGTGCCGCTCGCCGCGGTGCCGGTCACCGTGATGGTGCTGGTGCCGTCAGGGGTGCTCGCCGACGTCGCGATGGTGAGCGTCGAGGAGCCGCCGGACTGCACCGCGCGCAAGACCATGTTCATCAAGTACTCGCAGGCGTTCATCTGCCTGCCCGGCGGTTTCGGCACGCTCGACGAGCTGTTCGAGGCGCTCACGCTGGTGCAGACGAAGAAGGTCACGAAGTTCCCGGTCGTGCTGTTCGGCAGCAAGTACTGGGGCGGCCTGTACGACTGGATCGCCAGTTCGCTGCTCGCCGAGGGCAAGATCGGTCAGAAGGACCTCGAGCTTCTGCACGTGACCGACGACATCGAAGACGCCGTACGCGTCGTGCAGGATTCGTACAAGGCTTGGGAGGACACCCACTGATGGCGGCTCCGCGCCGGGTCTGTGTCTTCTGCGGCTCTTCGATGGGCTTCGACCCGCGGTACGCCGACGAAGCTCGCGCCCTGGGCACACTGCTGGCCTCGCGGGGCATCGGGCTGGTCTACGGCGGGGCTTCGGTCGGGACCATGGGCGTCGTCGCGGACGCCGCGCTGGCCGCGGGCGGCGAGGTGATCGGCGTGATCCCGGAGGCGCTGGGCAGCGTCGAGATCGCGCACGCCGGCCTGACCGAACTGCACGTCGTCGCCGACATGCACCAGCGGAAGGCGAAGATGGCCGCGCTGTCCGACGGCTTCCTCGCGCTGCCCGGCGGCGCGGGGACGCTGGAGGAGCTGTTCGAGGTGTGGACGTGGGCGCAGCTCGGGTTGCACGAGAAGCCGATCGGGCTGGTCGACGTCGGCGGGTACTACGCGCCGCTGCTGAAGTTCGCCGACCACATGGTGTCGGAGGGCTTCCTGTCGGCTGGGTACCGGGACATGCTCTCGATCGACTCGGACGCTTCGGTGCTCCTGGACGGCTTCGCGGACTACGTGCCTCCGCCTCGGCCTAAGTGGGCTAAGTAGGGCTTGGGGTCGCGTTGGTCGTGAGTGGCGTTTCGGGTGTGTGGAAAGAGGGACGTTGAACGTCTCTGTTTGAACCCGAAACGCCACTCACGACCAACCCGACCCGCGACCAGGGCCGAAGGTGCCGCTTCGTCGCATCAGACGCAGCGAAGGGAGCCTTCGCTGCACCTGGCAACCTCACCCAAGATCAACTTAAGCTACGTGGCATTGGGTTCTAACCCGAATCGCCACTCACGACCACGGTGTCGGCAATGTGTCGGGACGGCTAATTTTTCACCTCTTGCGCTGCTTTATCCCCGCGTCTTTTGCCGAATCGGGCACAGCGGGTGTCAAGACGGCGGTCGGCAGCACTCCCCAATCGCGGAGAGTGACGAACAGGAGTTCGGCCAAGTGGCCGCCTTCGTCGAGTTCGATCAAGGTTCCGGCGTCGATCCACCGGGCGTCGGTGGCGTCGTCCCCGGCACGGAGAGTGCCACCGGTGACCGCGCAGGCGTAATCGTGGATGTCATACGGGCCGCGGCGGACGGTGCCGACGAGTGTGCCCGGCATCACGTCGAGCCCGGTCTCTTCGCGCATCTCCCGGATGACGGCCGCTTCGTCCGTTTCGCCTGGTTCGACCCGTCCGCCGGGGACCGACCAGAGTCCACGTCCGGGTTCATTCGCGCGCCGGATCAGCAGAATCCGCCCCAACTCGTCGTGGACGATGCCGCCTACGCAGCGGACGGTGCTGTCCGAAACGGTGTTCATTCCCGAATGGTAGACGCGGGCTTCCTGACAATGGCTGTCCTGTACACGGAGAGTAGNCCGTCCTGATCGTCTACCTCGACCGGGACGGCTACCGCGACGCCAACGGCGACGGGCTCACCTTCCTCGACAGCCTCTATTACGCGACGGTGTCGCTGTCGACGACGGGGTACGGTGACATCGCACCCGCGACACCGTCCGCGCGGCTGGTGAACGTCCTGGTGATCACCCCGCTGCGGGTGCTTTTCCTCATCGTCCTGGTCGGTACCACCCTCGAAGTGCTCACCGAGCGCTCCCGCCAGGCTTTCAAGATCCAAAAGTGGAGGACGAAGGTGCGTGACCACACGGTCGTCGTCGGATTCGGCACGAAGGGCCGGTCGGCGGTCAACGCGCTGCTCGGGGACGAGAACGTCGAACCCGATCACATCGTCGTCGTGGACACCGACCAGCAGGCCCTCGAAGCGGCCACCTCACTCGGCCTGGTGACCGTGCACGGCTCGGCCACCCGCGCCGACGTGCTGCGCGTCGCCGGGGTCCAGCGGGCGCGTGCCGTCGTCGTCGCCCCGAACCGGGACGACACGGCCGTGCTGGTCACGCTGACCGCCCGTGAGCTGGCGCCGAAGTCGCATATCGTGGCGTCGGTGCGGGAGGCGGAGAACGTCCACCTGCTCAAGCAGTCGGGCGCGAACCAGGTCGTGGTGTCGAGTGAGACCGCCGGACGCCTGCTCGGCATGGCGACGTCGACGCCGCTGGTGGTCGACATGGTCGAGGACCTGCTCACCCCCGAGTCCGGTCTCGCGATCGCCGAACGCCCGGTGGAGCCGTCCGAAGAGGGCGGTTCGCCGCGGCATCTGCCGGACATCGTGCTGGGCGTCGTCCGCGACGGCGTCCTGTACCGCGTGGACGCGCCACAGGCGGACGCGATCGAGCCGGGGGACAAGCTGCTGTACATCCGGAAGGTGACCTCCGCGGAGACGATCGAGCGGTAGCGGGGGACCTTTGGTGACGCCTCCCGGGGCTTCTGTGTTTTGCCGCGAGGTTCTGGGAGCATGGCGTTCGTGCGTAAGCGATCGGACCCCGCCAGAGGGCTCAGCCCGGGGTGGAACTCCCTGGCCGTGGCGGCCGGGGCCGGCCTGCTGGTGATCTTCCTGGCGTGGTTCGCCGGGCCGGGGCTGTTCGGTATCTCGAACGAGACCAAGGGGACGACCGTGCGGGCGGAGGTCGTTCAGCCCGCGCCCTGCACGGGCGGTGGCGCGACCGAGAAGGTCAAGTTCGAATTCGGCGGCAAGCCGATGGAGGGTTCGCTCAACGGCTGCGGGCACGGCAAGGGTGAACGTCTCGAGGTCGTCGTCCCCGACGGCGCTTCGGGGGACGCGGTCCCGGTGCACGCGGCCGACGCGACGGCGGGAGCGAGCGACGCGCGGCGGCCTCTCGGGCTGGCGCTGCTGGTGTTCAGCTGCTTCGCCGGCGGGATGTACGTCTTCCTGGTGGTGCGCGGCCCGCGGGTCCCGGTGACGGCCTGATCCCTGGTTCGTGAGCGGACCGGTCACGACGGGACTGTGTGGATTTCTGGTCATCCAACGCCCCGAAATCCACACAGTCGGCGGTCCAGGCGCGGCCGTCACGACCAGCCGGACCGGGCAAGCCGGAATCGACGACGGCACCGCATCCGTCGGCGAACGGCAACCACCACCCGAAGCGCGTGAAGGCCCCTTTCCCTCGGCTCAACCGAGGGAAANTATTTCCCGGGGCTCGACTACGCGCCACCGTGCGGATGAGGGCCATGTCCTGCCACGAGGGGTCGTGAGTGGCGTTTCGGCGGCGTAGCGAAGGCCTCCTTCCCTACCGTCAGAGTAGGGAAGGAGGCCTTCACGGACCGGTCAGGAAACGTCGGCCGACTTCGCCGCCCAGGTGTTGCACTGGAACATCCGGTTCTTCTGCGCGCCGTGCTGCCACCACGAGACCGCGTGCGCGTCGGAGCCGTGGTCGCGCGGGCCGCCGTTGTGGTCGCCGCGGTCCTGGGTCTGCCAGGCGTCGCGGTACATCGCCTGGTCGACCGAGCCGCCGCGGCCCACCGTCGAACCCAGGAACGTCCCGGAAAGACACTGCGCCGAAAGTTCGTTGCGCCGCGACATCTCCAGGCCGGCCGCCGAGTCGGTGCCCGCTTCGTAGCGTGCGGTCCAATAGGCCTCCGAAATACCGGAAAGCGCCTGGATGTGGTGCGCGTACTCATGGGCGAAGACGGCCAGATAGACCCCCGGCCGGCTGCCGTACTGGGAGACCTGAAGGCCTTCGTACGGCATGTACAGCGTCTCGTTCTGCGAGCAGTAGAACGCCGCCACCGAGCCGCCGCTGGCGTCGCCGCACGGGCTCGACCAGTTCTTGCCGGACGGGTACTTCACGGTCGGGACCCGGAACGGCAGTTGCGTGTAGTTCATGACCTGCTGCCAGACACTGTCCAGGCAGGGCCGCGCGCTGTCGAAGAAGGCCGATGCCGCGTCCGGGTTGTTCGCCCAGCGCGCGAGGTTGCACGGCTGGTTCGGCAGGCCGACTTGGGAATCGAGCCACAGCCCACCAAACGCGTCTGAACGCGCGTGAAGGCCCCCTTCCCTCGGCTCAGCCGAGGGAAGGGGGCCTTCACACGAGCATCCGCCAAGAGACGAACGAGCCCGCGGCGTAGGCCACGCCGGCGAGATGACCCCGGCCCCGAGGTTCGCCGTGCCGACCCCGAGCGCGATCACCCAGTACGGCGTTCCGGGGGAGATCATTACCAGACACAGTGTCGAAACCGCGGCAAGGGCGAAAAAGGCCGTGATGAGCGCTCCGTTGCCGAACCGGCCGGAGATCCGGGAGAAGACGACGTTCGCGACCGGGAAGAAGATCGTCATCGGCAACAGCTGTAGCCCCGCTTCGAACGGGTCCGCGCCGCGCGCGTTCTGGAAGTACAGACCCAGCAGGAAGATCGTGCCGTACAAGGCGAAATTGAACAGGAAGCCGACGACGTTGGCCCCGGCGAACCGGGGATCGCGGAACAACGGCCACGGCAACAGGGGGTTCGCGGTCCGCCGCTCGCGGGCCGCGAGCAGGACGAGGGCGACCAGCGCCACCGCCGCGGTGCCGAGCACCGGCGCCGAGACCCAGCTGAACCGCGGCCCTTCGATCAACCCGAAGCTGATCGCCGCGAGGGCGACGATGCCGAGCAGATGTCCTGGTAAGCCGGGGCAGCAGCATCCCGATGATCCCGATGGGCAGGTTCACCAGGAAGATGCTCGACCGGCCGAACGCGCCGACCATCAGCCCGCCCAGTGTCGGGCCGATACCGGCGGAGGTGGCGACGATGGCCGACCACAGCCCCAGCATCCGCGTGCGCTGTCGTCGTTCGGGGAACGCGCGCACCAGCAGAGACAGGGAACTGGGCATGAACAACGCGGCGCCGATGCCCTGGGCCAGCCTCGCGGCGATCAGCCATTCGGCGTTCGGCGAGAGCGCGCAGACGAGCGAGGCGGCGAAGAACACCGCCATACCCGCTTGGTAGACGCCTTTCGCTCCGAGCCGGTTCGCCAGGCCGCCTGCCAGTAGCAGGAGTGAGGCGAAGGTCAGGATGTAGCCGTCGATGATCCAGGTCAGCTGGGTCAAGGTGCTGCCGAGGTCCGCCTGGATGGCGGCGCCCGCGACGTTGACCACGGTCGAGCGGATCGCCGACCACCCGGACCTCGCGGAGGTCACCCTCCAGTCGGTACTGGAGGCGCTCGTGGATCCGGTGCGCCGGAGCATCGTGCGGCAACTGGCCGCGGCGGGGCGCGACATCTGGTCTGCCCTTCGCGTCGGTGCCTGGTCAGGAAGCGGTGGGGACGAGCGGCTCGTCCGTCTCCAGCAGCGTCTTGAGGTCCGACAGGATCCACGGCCAGCCGCCACCGGCGTTCTCGCCCGGTCCGGCGTTGATGTCCTCCTGCGACCCGTTGACCAGGGCGGCCGTCGTCGGCGCGTCGGTGACGTCGTGGGTGACGGTCAGCCGGGTGCCCGCGGTCTTCGTCTCTTCGATCTCGTAGGTGAGCTTGGTGTACGGCTCCTTGTCGAAGGCCGAGTCCATCAGCAGTTTCCAGGTGATGACCAGCTTGCGTGGCGGATCCACCTCCAGCACCTCGCCGTCGACCAAGTCGTTGGTGAAACCCGCTTGGACGTAGTCCGGAGTCGGATGGGTGGCGTGCTTGCCGCCCGGCCGCAGGTCGAAGTCGACGAGGCCGGTGTAGCCGTACTTCTGCGACCACTCGGGCTTCGTGATCGCGTCCCAGATCTTCTCCGGGGTGGCCTTGATGTAGACGCGGTAGACCTGGGTGGCGGCGATGGTGGTTTCGGTCATGACGGCTCCTCGTTTTCGAGATCGGGGGTTTCGAGTTCGGCTTTGAGGTCGAGCAACGCGGTCACGTTGCGCTCGGTGAACTTGTCGATCCACCGGTCGTGGATCTGCCGGATCGGTACCGGGTTGAGGAAGTGCTTCTTCTCCCGGCCCTCCTTGCGCGTGACGACAAGTCCGGCTTCTTCCAGCAGTTTCAAATGCTTCATCACGCCGAACCGGCTCATGTCCACTTCGGACTCGAGATCGGTCAGCGTGCGGCCGTCACGCGTGAACAACTGGTCGAGCAGGAACCGGCGGGTCGGATCCGCCAGGGCCTTGAAAACCAGGTCGTCGTCGGGCACGTCGAAAGGATAGGTGACCAAAAGGTCACGTGTCAACCGGAACTTTCGTGAAGCGCGTGAAGGCCGCCGAGGACCACCGCGAAGAGATCGAAGAGGTCATCAAGGGCGCCGACACGTTCATCACGTGCAGGTTCTTCACGTCGAGCGCGTAACCGAGCGCGCCGGTAGCAAAGGACCCCTGATTCGTTTCGTCAGCGGCGACGGATGGTGCGCTGGACGTTGCGCATCTTCGCGCCGGCGGGCATCGGGCCCTTGGGCATGGCGGCACCGCGGTTGCCGAGTGCGGCCAGCTTCGCTTCCAGCGCGTCGACCTGGGCGGGCTTGAGGTTGCGCGGCAGCTTCATCAGGTGGCTCTGCAGCTTCTTCAGCGGCACCTGCTGGTCTTCGTTACCGATGATCACGTTGTAGATCGGTGTCTCACCGATCAGGCGGGACACACGCTTCTTCTCCTGCGCGAGCAGGGACTTCACGCGGTGGGGCGCACCCTCGGCGACGAGCACGACACCCGGACCACCGAGAACTCGGTGCACGGCGTCGAGCTGGGTGGTGGCCGCCACGGTCGGCGTCACCTTCCAGCGGCCGCGCATGTTCTCGAGCGCCCACGCCGCGGCGCCCGGCTGCCCGTCGGCCTTCGAGTACACGGTCTTTTGGACCCGCCTGCCGAAAATGATCACAGCGGCGAGCGCGCCGAGCAGGATGCCCAGCGGCAGCACGACCCAGTGGACGTCGAAGATGAACCCGATGCCGAACACGACACCGGTGATGACCAGGAGCGATCCGACCATCCAGGGGATGAGCGCCTTGTCTTCCTTACGCTGCATCTTGAAGGCCTCGAAGATCTGCCCGCGGCGAGCCTTGCTCGCGGCACGCTTCTCCTTCTTGGCCAGCTTCGCTGCTTCCTTGTCCTGCTTTCCCGCCATGTGACCAGGATACGGCCGCGTGCCCTGCGCCGATCCCGTCGGGCCCTCTGCGAGGATCGGGACGTGGTTAGCGCATCGTCCCCGAAGAGTCGTCCAGGCCTGCTCGATGGGCTCGATCCCGAGCAACGCGCCGCCGCCTGCGCGCCGAGGGGGCCGGTCTGTGTCCTCGCGGGGGCAGGGACCGGCAAGACCCGGACGATCACACACCGCATCGCCCACCTGGTCCGTTCCGGCCACGTCGCCGCTGGTCAGGTCCTCGCTGTCACCTTCACGACCCGCGCCGCCGGTGAGATGCGCACGCGTCTTCGGGGGCTGGGTGTGGACGCAGCCCAGGCGCTCACGTTCCACGCCGCCGCCCGTCGCCAGTTGCGGTATTTCTGGCCTCAGGTCGTCGGGGACCGGCCCTGGGAACTGCTCGAGAACAAGTTCCGCTACATCAGCCAAGCCGCCAACAAGGCCGGTCTCGGCACCGAGACGGAACTACTGCGTGACCTCGCCAGTGAGATCGAGTGGAGCAAGGCCTCTTTGGTATCGCCGGACGACTATCCGGCGGTAGCCGCACGGACGCAGCGGGACACACCGGCGCCCGCATCACAGGTCGCGGAGGTCTACCGCAACTACGAGAAGGTCAAGAACACTGCCCAGGTGCTCGACTTCGACGACCTGCTCCTGCACACCACGGCCGTCCTCGAGGAGCACACGGTGGTGGCCCAGGAGTTCCGCGAGCGCTATCGCTGCTTCGTCGTCGACGAGTATCAGGACGTCACCCCGCTGCAGCAGCGGCTGCTCGACGCCTGGCTCGGCGGCCGTGACGACTTGACCGTCGTCGGCGACGCCAACCAGACCATCTATTCGTTCGGTGGTGCTTCTCCCCGGCCGCTCCTGGAGTTCACGCGGAGGTTCCCCGAGGCGACGGTCGTGAGGCTCGAGCGGGACTACCGGTCGACTCCGGAGGTCGTGGCTCTCGCCAATCAAGTGATCGGTGCCGCGCGCGGCCGCCCTGCGGGGTCGAGGTTGAAGCTGATCGGCCAGCGCCCGTCCGGGCCGGTCCCGCGGTTCGCCGAATACGACGACGAGACCGCTGAGGCCGCGGCTGTCGCGCGCAGGATCCGTGATCTGCTCGACAGTGGAGTGGCGGCCAGCGAGATCGCGGTGCTTTACCGCGTCAACGCCCAATCAGAAGCCTACGAGCAGGCTCTGGCGGAGATGGGCATCCCGTACCTGGTCCGTGGCGGCGAGCGGTTCTTCGCCAGGGCCGAGGTCCGGCAGGCCATGTCCGCGCTGCGGATGGCGTCGACCGACACCTACACCAGCGAGCTGGTGACCCACGTGCGCTCGGTTCTCGCGAAGGTGGGGCTCACCGACCAACCTCCTGCCGGAGGCGCGGCGAAAGAGCGGTGGGACGCGCTTCTTTCGATCGTCGAGTTGGCCGAGGAGCTGGCTTCCACCGTCGAAGATGCGGATCTCCCTCGCTTCGTGGCGGAGCTCGAACAGCGGGCGACAGCGCAGCATCCGCCGACGGTGGAGGGCATCACCCTGGCCTCGCTTCACGCGGCGAAAGGTCTCGAATGGGACGCCGTGTTCCTCGTGGGGCTCGCCGAGGGAACCATGCCGATCCTCCACGCCGACGGCGACGACGCGGCCATCGAGGAAGAGCGCCGCCTCTTCTATGTCGGCGTCACAAGAGCCCGAGAGCACCTCTCGTTGTCGTGGGCCTTGGCCAGGACGTCGGGAAATCGCCGTAATCGGCGACGCAGCAGGTTCCTCTACGGCCTCATCCCCGAAGACCACCCGGCGGCGCGGGTCGCCCGATCGCAGCAGCCGAAGCAGTCCGGCAGCAAGGCCCGGTGCCGCGTGTGCGGTGGGCCGCTGCTGGAGACACTCGACATCAAGCTCGGCCGGTGCTCCCGTTGCCCGTCCAACGTGGACGAGCAGCTGCTCGAGAAGCTGAAGTCCTGGCGAGGGGAGCGCTCGCGGGAGCTCAAGGTGCCGGCCTTCGTCGTTTTCACGGACGCGACGCTCGTCGCCATCGCCGAGCAGCGGCCTACCGATGACACGGCGTTGTGTGCCATCTCCGGGATCGGTGCGACGAAGCTCGAGCGCTTCGGGGCGGAGGTTCTCGACGTCGTGCGGGCCTCGGTGGAGACTTGACCGCGTTCCAGGCTTGATCCACGCGGCGAACCTGCTGCTCAGAGCCGATCTTCGCAACTTCGACGGATTTTCTGGAAAATAAGTTGCCCTGGTGTGGCCGGGGGCAATAACCTGCAGGTACCGGGCGGGAAGCGCCCGGTCTGGGGAAGAACATCTACAACACAGCGTAGACCGCAGGTCGGTTCGCGCGCGACAGAGAAAGGTGGTGCCGGTGAAATGACGATCAACATGATGCTCGCGAACCCTGGCACCCGTCTGTCCTGCGTCGCGGAAGTCCCGCAGGCTCAGCGCCAGGGCACCTTTGTGCCCGCGAGCATCCTCGCCACCCGTGGCACCCAGCGTTTCGACCTGAGCTGGATCGCCGCTGACGAAACCTTCACGCACGCTGCCGCTCTCGGTGGGGCGTACGTGAACGGTGGCGTCGATCTGCCGGTCATCAAGCAGTTCCGTGTTCCGTTGTCCGAACGGGAGCGAAGTTCCTGACCTAGTCAGGACCAGAGGCTCACGAAGGCCGCGGAACCGCTGATCTGGGGTCCGCCGGAGGCACCCGAGCGCACGGGATGCCCGCCGAGCACTACCGGCTGGACGTCGACCTGGCCGCGCTGGGCGGGTTACCGGATCCGCGGCCTTCGTGTTTTTTGCTGCACAGACAAGTTGGCTGCACAACCTAATTGGGGTTCAGCGTTGTCCAGTTCCACCGTGAGTACGAAATCCGTTACGGCACAGAGGAGTGCACTTATGTCATCGGCCATAGCTTTCGCGCCGGGGGAGGCCCTGTCCTTCGCCGACGCCGGCGTCGTCGACCTGCTCGACGCCATCGACTCGCCCGAGTCGATGCTTCCCTGCCGCTCGGGCGACGCGGACCTGTGGTTCGCCGAATCGCCGGCAGAGCTCGAGCGGGCGAAGGCGTTCTGCGTGGACTGCCCGGTCCGTTCCGCCTGCCTCGCGGGCGCCCTTTCGCGGCGTGAGCCGTGGGGTGTCTGGGGTGGCGAAATCTTCGAGCGCGGCGTTGTCGTCGCGCGGAAGCGGCCCCGTGGCCGCCCCCGGAAGAACGCGGTCGTCGAGCCCGCCGCCGAGGCTCGCCCCGTCGCGCGCAAGGTCGAGCGGAGCGCAGCGGCATGACCGTCGAACTCATCACCACCAGGGATTACGAGGCGCGGACGGGAACTCACGCGCCGACCGAATTGAACGAGATCAAGGTCGAGGAGACCAACGAAATGTTGCTTTATGAAGAACTGTCCAGGGCCCGAATACGAGACCTCGAGGAGGGAGTCCGCGCGCAGCGGGCTCGGAGCGGCCCACGCGCCGCACGCAGGTGGACCAAGGTCGCCCGCTGGGCGACCCGGCGAGCTGAGCGCTTTCAGGCCTGACCACTCAGGGGGAGCGGCTTGCTGAGTGTCCGTGATCTTCAAGTGCAGATCGGNGGACCCCCGCCAGGGAGGCTCCGCCCCCTGGACCCCGGGCGTCGGTCGAGTGGGTGCCCTAGGTGCCGGGTAGAGCAAGGGACCTTTGCTACCGCCGGCGGGGAGCGGGGGACCTTTGCTACCGCCGGCGGGGAGCGGGGGACCTTTGCTACCGCCGGCGGGGAGCGGGGGACCTTTGCTACCGCCGGCGGGGAGCGGGGGACCTTTGCTACCGCGTGGGGGCGACCCAGCAAGCGTAGCCATCGGGCCGGTACAGGACGGCTTCCACGGACGGCCACGGCAGCGCTGTGACCAGCTGGGTGGTCAGACGTGGCGACTGGGCGTGGGCCCGGGCGGCATCGACGTGGGCCTGAGTGGTCGTCAGGAGCACGAAGCCGCCGTCGCGGAAGAGCGTGCTGGGACGCAGCGGGCCGGCCTCCGTGGCGACGTCCTGGTCGGTGAGCCGTGAGCCGAGCGCGGGATGCGACGTCCCGTGCGTCGTGTAGCGGATCCCGAGGCCGGAAACCATGCCCGACAGATACCGGCTCACCTCGGGCAGCGAGGTCAGGTCGGCGAAAAGGTCGCGAAGGGCGCGCGACTCGTGAGACCGCGGAGTCAGCCCCAGCTGAGCGGCGACGTTGTGCAGCACTTGCGCGCCGACAGGGTGCCGCTCGGCCTCGTAGGTGTCGAGCAGGTCGTCACCGGCCCATCCGCGTACTGTCGCGGCGAGCTTCCAGCCCAGGTTCATGGCGTCCTGCACGCCCAGGTTCAGCCCCTGGCCCCCTGCCGGGAAATGGATGTGCGCGGCATCGCCCGCCAGCAGTACCCGCCCGACGCGGTAGTGCTCCGCCTGCCGTGCCGCGTCGGAGAACTGTGACGCCCAGCGGATTTCCGACACCGTCGCCGTCTCACCGTACGAGTCGAGCAGGGCCTGCCGGACTTCGTCGTGGGAGATGGCGGACCGGATGTCCTTGGGTCGCGAGGCCCTGTCGCCGTACATGAAGCGGTAGAGGCCCGGTTCTCCCAGCGGAATCAGGCCTTTGAACGTGGTCGCACCGGTCGGCTCGCCGACGTTCCGCATCGTTCGCCACTGTTTTTGCGCACCGGCGGGGATTTTGTCGAACAGGACGTCCGCGACCACCCCGAAACCTTCACCGTCCACACCGGGGAAGTCCACGTCGAGTCCTTTGCGTACAACGCTTCGAGCGCCGTCGCAGCCGACGAGGAACTTCGCGTGCAGCCGGTTCTCGCCACTGTCTGTTCGGTACCGAACAGAGACAAAGTCCTTGTCCTGCACGAAATCGATTACTTCGGTGCCCCTGCTCACCTTTGTTCCTTGTGCGGCAAGCCGTTCCTCCAGGTACGCCTCGACCTGTGCCTGCGGAATCCCCAGCTGGAAAGGGAATCGAGTGCCCCAGCCGTCGTAGCCGATGGGGATCATCGCGAAATGCCCGTCCTGCACCGTCGCGAACGAACGCTCCTCGGCGCCGTCCAGAAGTCCGCGCAGCTCCAGCATTTCCGCGGTCCGCGGCTGCAGGTTCAGTGCCTTCGACAGTCCTGTGCGCTCGTGATGTCGTTCCAGGACCACGACATCGACGCCGGTGAGCGCGAGTTCGTGGGCCAGCATCAGCCCGGCCGGCCCCGCTCCGGCCACGATCACGTCCGTCCCCAGGTTGTCCATGCCACTCCTTAACGATGTTAAATTGACCTGCGGCCAGCGTGCCCTTAACATCGTTAAATTGTCAAGGCGCTTCCGCTGGAATGAGGGATGAAAGTGGGTCTGACCAGGCAGGACATCGTCCGTGCCGGGCTTCGGCTGCTCAATGACGTCGGGCTCAACGGGCTGACGCTCCGCCTGATCGCGCAGGAACTCGGCGTCAAGGCGCCCGCGCTGTACTGGCACGTGAAGAACAAGCAGGAGCTGCTCGACGAGATGGCGACGCGGATGTACGCGGACGCGATGCCGGGCCGCGTTCCCGAAGGGACGGGGGAGCGCGAGACTCTCGAGCTGGCGTCACGGGCTTTGCGCCGGATGATGCTCGCTTACCGTGACGGGGCGAAGGTGTTCGCAGGGACTTTCATGACCGACGACAGCCTTCTCGGTGACAATCCGTTTCAAGGGCGTGTCGACGCGGGGCTCGAACCGTACCTGGCCGGACGAGCGTTGTTCACCGTCTACAGCTACGTAGTCGGTTTCACCATCGAAGAGCAGGCCGTTTACCCGGTTCCGGGCGAGCGGGACCCGCGCTATGACGTCACACCCACGGCCTGGGTGTTCGATGAGGACATCGAGGGCAGGTTCGCCGACGGGCTGACCATGGTGCTCAACGGCGTCTTCGGCTGGCTGGATGACAAAGTCTTGCCATAACGGCTGGTCAAAGGCGCTTCGGGAAGTTAGGGGTACCCGCCTGAAAGTCGGTTTCGCCCCCATGTAATCTATTGACACAACGACGCGGGGTGGAGCAGCTCGGTAGCTCGCTGGGCTCATAACCCAGAGGTCGCAGGTTCAAATCCTGTCCCCGCTACAGAGGGAGGAGGCCGAACGGCGGATGTCCCAGATCGTGCGCGAGCGAGGCGGCCTCGGCGACGTCCGGATCACAGCCGCCCAGTTTCGCGGCGAGTTCGGCGGAATCGCTGCTCGCGTTGATCCGCTCGGCGATGGCGCGCGCGACCTGCGCGACCTTGAGGCTGNCCCCGGTCGAGAACCACGAGTTCTCCCGGGGCCTGGACCCTTTTCATGTCCGCCCTCGCCACGTGGTAGCAAAGGTCCCTTGCTCCCTGCGGCGCCGTCAGCAGCTGGGCCGACCAACCGCGCGCCGGCGCACAGGCGACGAGAAGACCAGCGAAGTCGTCGTCTCCCCATAGCGCTGCATCCGCTCTACGAGCGCCTCCAACTCCGCGGTGTTCCGGCAGACGACTCGCACCAGCCAACACTCGTCACCCGTGACGTGATCGGCGTCGAGGATCTGGGGAAGCGGGAGGATGGTTTCGCGGAAGCGCGCCGTGTCCAAACTCCGCACCTTCGCCCGGACCATCGCCTCGATCGGTAACCCGAGCTTCGCCACGTCGACGTTGGCCGAGTATCCGGTGATGATCCCCTTCTCCTCGAGCCGACGAACCCGCTCGGTCACCGCGGGCGCGGACAGCGACACTCGCCGACCGAGTTCCGAGAAGGTCAACCGGCCGTCGGACTGGAGCAGTTCGAGTAGCTGCCAGTCTAGATCGTCGAGGTTCACAGAACTCCAGGTTGATCGTCGTGCCCACCGGGAAACTCCAGGCTAACCGTCAGCAACACCTGGATCTTCCGATGTCGTGGTTGATCACAGGTCAGCAGGATTGAGACATGACGACCGAACCCCGCGTACTCATGTCTCCGGCCTTGGCCAGCGCGACCGCGGCCGCGCTCCTGCGTGCCGAGCTCGCTCTCGAAGTCGACCCGGATGATCTGGCCCGAGACCTCACCTCTGGTGCTCGGCAGGGGTACGTGGTCGTCGAGACCCGAGCCCCTGAAGCCTTCGCGTCGGCTCGCATCCCAGGCGCGATCAACCTCCCGTACCGGAAGATGACACCCGAGTCGGTCCGCGGGCTGGACCGTGAACTCGTCTACGTCTGCTACTGCGAAAGCATCCACTGCAACGCCGCGACCAAGGGAGCACTGAAGCTCGCGGAACTCGGCTTCAAGGTCAAGCGCCTGTCCGGCGGCATCACCGCCTGGCAAGCGGCCGGCTATCCCGTCGACCGGGACGCCTCGATACCCGCTATCACCTCGACGCCCACTCCCCGCTGCGCCTGCTGACCAAAGAAGCAGGGGACCTTTGCTACCGCCGCCTCGAGTGGTAGCAAAGGTCCCCTGCTCTCCCGGCGGTCGTAGGCTGGAGACGTGACCGCTCCCAAGTTGCTCGTCATCCAGCCGGATGCATCAGACCCGATCGGCCCCCTCGGTGACTGGCTCACCGAGGCGGGAGCCGAACTCGACATCCGGTTGCTGCCCGATCAGGCGATCCCCTCCGATCTTGCTGGGCATGCGGGCGTCGTATGCCTCGGCGGTGGGATGGGCGCCAACGATGATGGCGATCATCCGTGGCTGGCGGACGTGCGGAAGCTTCTTTCGAAGGCCGCGGGTGCGCGTGTCCCGACGCTCGCGATTTGCCTCGGTGGTCAGCTCCTGGCGGTGGCGTTGGGCGGCAGCGTCGGCACAGGTGATCAAGGGCCTGAGGTCGGCCCCGGCCTTGTGTCCAAGAAGGACGCTGCCTGGACCGACCCGCTCTTCGCGGACCTACCGCTCATGCAGGACGTCCTGCAGTTTCACAACGACGCGATCACCCGGCTGCCCGCAGGCGCCGAGCTCCTCGCCTCCTCGCCGCGGTACGCCTACCAGGCCTTCCGATTCGACCGTTGTGCCTATGGTGTCCAGTTCCACATCGAGACGACGCCGGATGTGGTCCTCGACTGGGCGCGGCAGTCGCCGGAAATGGCAGAACTCACCCGGCCGGACGCACTGACCCCGGAAAACCTCGCTCGGGTGCATGCCGACATCACCGAAACCTGGCAGCCGTTCGCCCATCGCTTCGTCCGTCTGGTGTCCGGTGACCTCGCACCGGCTGCGGACCGTCAACGTACATTGCCGATGGCTTAACGACTTATGTCTCAAATACGTATGGGTTATTAACACTCGGGTCTTGCCGTCAGGTACCTTGCGAAGGGAATTTCGAAGGGTTCGGAGGTCGGGGTGGAGCCCTCAGTCTTGGTCGTGCTCGTCGTCGTCACGGCCCTAATTTTCGATTTCACGAACGGGTTCCACGACACGGCCAACTCGATGGCAACGTCGATCGCCACCGGGGCGTTGCGTCCCAAGGTCGCGGTGACGATCTCCGCGGTCCTGAACCTGGTCGGAGCGTTCCTGTCGGTCGAGGTGGCCAAGACCATCTCTAATGGACTCGTCGACGACTCCAAGATCGGACCGGCGATCGTGTTCGGCGGCCTGGTCGGGGCGATCGTGTGGAACCTGATCACGTGGTTCGTCGGACTGCCGTCCAGCTCGTCCCACGCGCTCTTCGGCGGGCTGATCGGTGCCACGTGGGTATCGGCCGGGACGGACTCCGTCCATTTCGGAAAGATCATCGAGAAGGTGCTGGTCCCAGCGGCACTCTCGCCGGTCTTGGCCGGCCTCGTCGCGATGATCGTGACGTACTTCGTCTACCGGATCTTCGTTCGCAGGGGCCGTACGGCTGGCTTCCGGGTCGGCCAGATCATTTCGGCCTCGCTGGTCTCGCTCGCCCACGGCACGAACGACGCGCAGAAGACGATGGGCGTCATCACGCTGACGATGATCACCGCCGGAACCCTCCCCGCCGGGGCCGGGCCGCCGCTTTGGGTGATCGTCAGCGCGGCGCTGGCGCTCGCGCTCGGCACGTACCTGGGTGGCTGGCGAATCACCTTCACGCTGGGTAAAGGCCTGACGGACATCGATGGCCCGCAGGGCTTCGCTGCGCAGACCAGCTCGGCGGCTGTCATTCTCGCCTCGACGAATTTCGGCTTTCCGCTTTCGACGACCCACGTCTGCTCCGGCGGCATCGTCGGTTCCGGGGTGGGCAGGAACGAATCACCGGTTCGCTGGCGCACAGCCGGCCGCATGGTGACCGCCTGGCTGTTCACACTTCCCGCCGCTGCCATCGTCGGTGCCGCGGCCGGCCTCGTGACTTCGACGGGCACGGTGGGCACGATCGCTGTTGGTGTCGCGGGCCTGGCGATCGGCATCGGGATCTATCTCCTTTCACGGCGGAGCCCCGTCAACGCGGGCAGCTTCGCCACCCCCGCCCCGACCGTTCCTGAACAGGAAGTCGGCAGGATCGCCGCCTAGGAGAGCAAGGGACCTTTGCTACTGCCTCGACGCGGTAGCAAAGGTCCCTTGCTTCCTTGCGCGTCCGTCTGGTCTCGGGCGGCAGGGCGACTACGGTGGAAGCCGATGGTTGAGCGCGCCAGGCCGACCGCTTCCGTGGCGAGATACGGCTTCACCGACCCCCGTGCCGACGGGCAGCTGCGTGCTGCCGGTTGGTGGACCGAGTCCGGCCCGGACGGCTCCGCCGCCGACGTGATGTCGGCACTTTCCCGTGCAGCGGATCCCGATCTCGCGCTGAGCGGGCTGGACCGGATCAGGGAAGCCGACCCCGGTACCTGGCATGAGCTCGACCAGGCGCTCCGCACCAACCGAATCTTCCGCGGCCGGTTGCTCGGTGTTCTGGGCACTTCGAGCGCGCTCGCGGACTTCCTGGTCGCGAACACCGACTGCTGGAAAACCCTCCAGGGTGAGAAGAACATTGCCCCGGATCAGTACGTGAGCAGTCTCCTCGACCCCTTGCGACCAGACGGAGAGCTGCTCACAGGGCTCGAGTCGGAGCAGGCTCTTCGCATTGGCTACCGCGAACTGCTGCTCGGAATAGCTGCGGCCGACCTCGGGCATCTCGTCGAACCCGGCCTCCGCCAGCCACCCTATGTCGAGATCGGGGCCCAGCTCACGATGCTGGCCGAGGCCGCGCTGACCGTCGGGCTGATGGTCGCGGAGGCCGAGGTGGGTGCCGCCGCCGAAGGCCACCTGTCCGTGATCGCGATGGGCAAATGCGGCGGTCGAGAGCTGAACTATGTAAGCGACGTGGATGTCATCTTCGTCGGAGATGGAGATCTTTCCGTCTCCACGCGGCTGGCCAGCACGATGATGCGTGTGGTCGGCAAGGCATGTTTCGAGGTCGATGCGGCGTTGCGCCCGGAGGGCAAGGCGGGCGCCTTGGTCAGAACCCTCGACGGCCATGCCGCCTACTATCAGAAGTGGGCCAAGACCTGGGAGTTTCAGGCCTTGCTCAAAGCGCGGCCGGTCGCAGGCGATGCCGAGCTCGGGCGTCAGTACGCGGAGATGGTCGCACCGAAGGTGTGGGCAGCGGCCGATCGGGAGAATTTCGTTCCCGAGGTGCAGAAGATGCGGCGCCGCGTCGAAGGCCATGTGCCGTCCGCGCACGCTGAACGGGAGCTCAAGCTGGGGCGCGGTGGCCTTCGCGACGTCGAGTTCGCCGTGCAGTTGCTGCAACTGGTCCACGGCCGGATCGACGCTGAGCTGCGTTCCCCGTCCACGATGGACGCACTCGCTGCCTTGGGGGACGGCGGATACGTTGGCCGGAAGGACGCCGCGGAGCTCGCTTCGTCTTACGAGTTCCTCCGGACCATCGAGCACCGGCTCCAGCTTCGCCGACTACGGCGTACGCACTTGTTCCCTGCCACTTCGGACGTCAGCGAGCTGCGAACGGTCGCGAGAGCGAGCGGTGTGCGCCCGGCCCGGGGCAGAGGTGAAGGGGACGTGTTGGTGGCGGAGTTCCGCCGCCACCTGCAGAACATCCGGCGTCTTCACGAGAAACTCTTCTATCGGCCCCTGTTGCAATCGGTCGCGAACGTGCCGACCGAAGCGCTACGGCTGACCACAAAACAGGCGGAGAGCCGCCTTGCCGCCCTCGGCTACGCCGCGCCGGATGGGGCCCTGCAGCACATCAAGGCACTGACTGCGGGAATGTCCCGCCGGGCGGCCATCCAGCAAGCTCTGCTGCCGGTCTTGTTGGACCTTCTCGCCGACACTCCAGACCCTGACCGTGGCCTCCTGTCCTATCGGAAGGTCTCGGAAGCACTCGAAGAAACGCCCTGGTACCTCAGGGTTCTTCGGGACGAGGGTGCCGTCGTCGAGCGGCTCGCATTCCTGCTCGGCACATCACGTCTGGTGCCCGACCTGCTGGCCAGAGCGCCGGAAGTACTGCAGTTGCTCGGCGATCCAGCGCGGCTGGCCGGCCGTACTTCGGCGGAGGTAGCCACTTCACTGCGAGCTGCCGTGCGGCGTCAGCCGGGCTTGAATGCCGCTGTCGCGGCCGCGAGATCGTTGCGTCGGCACGAGATGCTCCGGATCGCGTCGGCGGATTTGTTGGGGCTGCTCGATGTCCCAGCCGTCTGCGAGGCGCTGTCCAGTGTGTGGGTCGCCGTGCTTCAAGGTGCCCTGGCTGCTGCTTTTCGCCAGCGCCAGGCCGAGCTCGGCCAGACCCCCGCGAAGATCGCCGTCATCGGAATGGGACGGTTGGGCGGGGCCGAACTCGGCTACGGATCGGACGCGGACGTTCTCTTCGTGTGCGAGCCCGCAGAGGGCGTGTCGGACTCCGAAGCAGCGAAGTTCGCTTCCTCCGTCGCCGAGACGGTCCGCAAGACCCTCGGTGCCCCCAGTGCCGACCCGGCACTGATCGTCGACGCCGATCTCCGTCCGGAGGGGCGGAGCGGCCCGTTGGTGCGAACACTCGAGTCCTACCGCAGCTACTACGGGCGGTGGGCCGAGGTCTGGGAATCGCAGGCGCTGCTCCGGGCTCGGTTCATCGCCGGTGACGACGACCTCGGCGCGCGGTTCATCGAGATGATCGACCCCATCCGCTACCCGCCGGCAGGTCTCGACTCGGTCCGCGTGCGGGAGATCAGGCGGATCAAAGCGCGCGTGGAAACGGAACGGATGCCCAAGGGCGCCGACCCGACCCGGCACACGAAACTTGGCCGTGGAGGGCTCGCCGACGTGGAGTGGACGGTGCAGCTCATGCAGCTGCGTCATGGACACGAAGTCGAAGGGCTTCGGACCACGTCGACGATCGAGGCCCTGAAGGCCGCGGCAGAGGCGGGACTCGCCGAGCTCGCCGAGATCGAGTCCCTGACCGAGGCCTGGTTGCTGGCGACGCGTGTCCGTAACGCCGGGATGCTGGTCCGCGGTAAGGCGGTCGACGAAATCCCCAGCTCCGGTCGCGATCTCGCCGCGGTCGCACGAGTGCTCGGCTACTCGGCCGATGACGATCCAGGCGAGTTCCTCGATGCCTACCGGCGGACGACGCGCCGTGCCCATGCGGTCGTGGAGGCCCTTTTCTACCAAGGCTGACCGCTCTGACCTGTGGTTAGGGAGCAAGGGGCCTTTGCTGTCGCTTGCCCGGGTTGGGGAGACGGCAGCAAAGGTCCCTTGCTCACACTCGGCGTCGCGGATGCTGGGTGGCCCTTACAGTGGACCGGTGACTGTGCGCGAGCCCTTTCGCACCCGGATCAAGGTGCGTCATTACGAGCTGGACACCCTCGGCCATCTCAACCATGCCGTGTACCACTCGTACGGCGAGGTCTCCAGACTTGAGCTGATGGAACTCGCAGGCGGCCTCAACACGGGTATGCGTGAGGCGAATCTTGCTTTCGTGCTGCTCGAATCCCACATCGTCTTCCGACGCGAGCTTCGGGCAGGCGATGTCGTCGACGTGACCTGCGATGCCAAGTTCGGCACCGGCAAGACCTTCCACATGGACTCGAACATCTACAAGGTCGACGGCACCCTCTCGGCGGAGATCACGTGCACGCTGGGGTTGATGGATCTCGAGCGACGCAAACTGGTGGACGACCCGCGTGGCCGCATCGAGCGAGCGGGCGTCGACCTGAAGGTTCTTTCCACTTCGGAGTAGCCGTACTACCTGGTCCATAAGAAACGCCGGTGGTGAGGGCGCTTCCGCACCTCACCACCGGCGTGCTCTTGGTGTTTCCTACCGCACGATCACACGTCGTAGTACAGCGAGAACTCGTACGGGTGCGGACGCAGCCGCAGCGGGTCGATCTCGTTCTCACGCTTGTAGGAGATCCACGTTTCGATCACATCGGGAGTGAACACGCCGCCCTCGAGCAGGTAGTCGTGGTCGGCTTCCAGCGTGTCGAGAACCGCGCCAAGGTCGCCCGGGACGAGTTTGACGTTCTGGGCCTCCTCCGGCGGAAGCTCGTAGAGGTCCTTGTCGATGGGCTCCGGCGGCTCGATCTTGTTCTTGATGCCGTCGAGACCGGCCATCATCATCGCCGAGAAAGCGAGGTACGGGTTGCCGGACGAGTCCGGGCACCGGAACTCGGCGCGCTTGGCCTTCGGGTTGTTGCCCGTGATGGGGATACGGACACAAGCCGACCGGTTCCGCTGCGAGTACACCAGGCTGACGGGGGCCTCGAAGCCCGGCACGAGCCGGTGGTACGAGTTGACGGTCGGGTTGGTGAAGGCCAGCAGGCTCGGCGCGTGCTTGAGCAGACCACCGATGTAGTGGCGGGCCGTGTCGGACAGACCCGCGTATCCCGACTCGTCGTGGAACAGCGGCGTGCCGTCCTTCCACAGCGACTGGTGGCAGTGCATGCCCGAGCCGTTGTCGCCGGCGAGCGGCTTCGGCATGAAGGTCGCGGTCTTGCCGGCGGCGAACACGGTGTTCTTCACGATGTACTTGAACAGCTGCAGGTCGTCCGCAGCGTGCAGCAGCGTGTTGAACTTGTAGTTGATCTCGGTCTGGCCGGCGGTGCCCACCTCGTGGTGCGCGCGCTCGATCTCGAAACCGGAGCCCTGCAGGTTACGGACGATCTCGTCGCGCAGGTCGGCGAAGTGGTCGACCGGCGGGACGGGGAAGTAGCCGCCCTTGAACTTCGTCTTGTAACCCTGGTTGCCGCCCGGCACGTCGGCACCGGTGTTCCACCAGCCCTCGACGGAGTCGATCTCGTGGAAAGAGGCGTGCTCGGCCGAGTCGAACCGGATCGAGTCGAAGATGTAGAACTCGGCCTCGGGGCCGAAGAACACGTTGTCCGCGACGCCGTACTCGGAGATGTACTGCTCGGCCTTGCGCGCGATGTTGCGCGGGTCGCGGCTGTACGCCTCGCGGGTGAACGGGTCGTGCACGAAGAAGTTCAGCGAGAGCGTCTTCGCCTTGCGGAACGGGTCGATACGAGCCGTCTCGGGGTCCGGGAGGAGCAGCATGTCGGATTCGTGGATCGACTGGAAACCACGCACCGAGGAGCCGTCGAAGGCCAGGCCTTCTTCGTAGGCTTCCTCGTTGAACGCCTTCGCCGGAACGGTGAAGTGCTGCATAACGCCGGGCAGGTCGCAGAACCTGACGTCGACGACCTCTACGTTCTCGTCGGCGATTAGGCGCTGAATGTCGTCTGGAGTAGTGGGCACCCTCGGTGACTCCTTCTCGTTCGTTGCCGGCGGCAGTACTCTCTTCGGCTCACGCTAAGAGCGCGGTGTTGCCCGACCGTCACCCGTATGTTTCGCCGGTGTTAACGGGGCGGCGATATCGGGTAGTCGACCAGGGCGAATGTGGCCGGCGCCACCGGCATACCCTGGATGGGTGGCGAGATGGACCGGAGAATGGCTGCCCGGAGCCGGCGATGAGACGACGGCCGGTGGCGAGGGTACGCAGCGTTGGCGTGGTGAGCGACTCGGCTTGCCCCAGTCGGGTGTCGGCTCGGTAGCGGGCGGCGGCGCACGCCTTCTCGGGCTGCTCATCGACCTTGTTCTCGCCTCGCTGGTCACCACCCTCTTCGTGACTCCCAGCCTTCAGGATCCGGCCGTCATGCAGACCTTCAACCTCTGGTCGGTCGGCGTCTGGGCAGCGATCACGGTCATTCCCGCCGCCTTCTTCGGGTTCACTCCCGGTATGGCAGTGGTCGGAATCCGCGTCGCCAGGCTCGACGGCGCGCAAATGGTCGGGGTGTGGCGTGCAGTAGTGCGAGGGGCACTGACCTTTGTGATCATTCCAGCCGCGATCCGCAACATCGACGGGCGAAGCTGGCTCGACCGGCTGACCGGAACCGTCGTAATCCGCATGCGATGACCACAGGTGGAGAGCAAGGGACCTTTGCTCTCGCCGGAGGAAGCGGCAGCGGTCAGGCGGCCGGCGCCGCAGGCACGCTCCCGAGATCTGGAGGCGGTCGTTGTCGGGCGCGGCGATGGGCTGCTCGCAGGTCGTGGATCACCACCAGCGGCTCGTCACGTAGCTGTGCCGGGCTCACCTGGACGACGATGAGGCCTGGAGCGACCAGGGTCGGCATCTCGGATCTCTTGTCCGGTTCGAGAGAGACTTCGTCGTAGCGGACTTGCAGCGCGACGCCGACCTGCGGCCACCAGGCATCGGCGATCCCGACAACCACTCCGTCCGGAGTCCGTAGCTCTGCTTTCCGCACGGGTTTGGGCAGGTCGCTGCGCTCGACCACAGACTCCAGCCACTGCTCGACGGCGGAGTCGACACCGTCCTGGAGGGCGTTGACGACTATTCGAGGGAGCGCCGAGCCGATCGTGCTGGCCTGAGCCAGCTCGTCTCGAAGTTCCTCTGGAGTGCAGAGGCCACGGTGGACCGCGTCGTGGATCATCGCCCGCACCGACCTGAGCTCGTCCATACGTCGAGCGGCGTCGATGAGAGCCCGGGCTAGAGGAGCGACAGGCAGTCCGTCGATCTCCACTGGTTCCGGCAGGTGGATCGTTCGTTCTACGACGGCGAATCCCCAGGTGGCGACCTTGCTCCGGTGGGGGATCAGGGTGTGCGCCCGTCTTTCTGGCGGGAGTCTTCGGACCCCGTACAGCCTGGCGGCCTGCACTCCGGTGAGCATCGCCTCCGGGCCCGCGTGAGTCAGTGCGACCCTCAAGAGCTGGTGCTTGGTCGGTGTGGCACTGGTCAGAAGGATGACGCCGGGTATCGGACGGCGCCACGGGCCGCCTTCGCGGCAACGGCGCGAGATCGAGGAATGGGAGTGCCCGAGGGCGACAAGTTTCGCCCGGGCGGCCACGCCGTCCGGGAACATCGCTGCCAGCACCCTCTGCCGGGCGCTCGAGGTTCTGTCCACACAGTGATCATGCGACCACCCACCGACAGTTTTTGCCCGGAAACGAATCAGACAGCCCCACCTCGCCCGACTTCGGCGGGAGCTCGCCGGCGATCGTCCGCAGCAGGGTGGTCTTCCCCGAACCGTTCGGGCCGACGAGCGCGATCCGCTCGGGGCCCATGACGTGCAGGTCCACCGCCGGTCCGAACTGAGGCACGGCGTCGATCCGGAGCACGTCCGTTCCCCGCGGGACCGTCGTTTCCGGCAGTTCGACGCGGATCTCGGCGTCCTCCCGCACCAGTTCCTCGGCGGCCCTCAGCGCCTCGACGGCGCCTTCCAGCCGGTCGGTGTGCAGGTTCCGGTACTTGCCCGCGGCGNGTACCGCCGTTCGCGTCGAGGCCCTCGGCGTACCGCTTGATCTTGTCCAGCGCGGGTTGTGGGTCGCCTTCCGGGACGGTGAACGTCTCCGGGCTGCCGGGCACGGTGTCGAAGGCCAGCATCGTGACCTCTTCACGGCTGCGGAACCGGCGGTACCGCCCGGTCAGCGAACCGTCGCGCTCCCTTTTGGGAAGTGGTGCGGCTCAGCGTGGTGTTCACTGGGGGAATGGCCGTACACACACATGACGACATCGACTGGTCTGATCGGCTTCGCTCGCTTCGCATGGCGGAGGCACTCGATGCCGAGCCGATGCGAGCGGCGGCTCGACGGCTGCTGGAGGGCATGCCGGACGGGTTGACCATCCTCGATGTCGGCTGCGGCGCGGGCGGGATGAGTGTGCTTTTCGCCGAGGAGCTCGCCGCTGTCGGCGCCAAGATCGTGCTGGTCGATGCGACCGAGCATCTGCTCGCCGAAGCGCACCGAGTCGTCAGCGCGGCTGCGGGGAAGAGGGCCGTCGTCGAGACGATCCACGCCGACGTGGCCGACGAAGGATTGCCCGCCAAGCTCCCTGCCGCCGATCTCGTCTGGGCTTCCCGAGTAGTCCACCACCTGCCCGACCAGCAGGCGGCCATCGACACCCTCGCCCGGCTCGCCCGACCCGGCGGGCTGGTCGCCATCTCCGAGGGCGGCCTGGACTTCAACTGCCTCCCCTGGGATCTCGGCATCGGCCGCCCGGGGCTCGAGGAGAGGCTCCTCGCCGCACGCGGCGAGTGGTTCGCCGAGATGCGGGCAGGAATTCCCGGCTCCGTTTCCATGCCCTACGGCTGGAACATCGCGCTGCAGCGAGCCGGGCTCGTCGACGTCGATTCCTTCGGGGTGCTCATTCACCACCCGGCGCCCGGCCCGGAACTGCTGCGCGAGTTCGTCATCGAGCGGGTGACCTGGCTGAACGAGGTCGCGGGCGATCGCCTCGGCGATGACGACCACGAGACCGCGGCCGCGCTGGTGGATCCGGAGAACCAGGCCTTCCTGGGCGCTCGCCCGGACCTGTTCCTTCAGGGGGCGAAGACCGTCCATTGTGGATGGCGATCGTGAGCGACCAGGCCACTTGCTCGTTGTGCGGCCGGATCCGCGGTGGCGACGAGGAGCCCGCGCAGACACTCGCCTGGGTTTCCACTCGCGAGAAGAACGTCGTGCGTTGGATGTGCCCCGCTTGCGCTCGCCGTCACACCCGCGACATCGAAGGAAAGCTGCCGGACGAGTATTGGTGAGCCTTAGGCGGCGTCGATCCGGCCGATCGTACGGACCTTCGGCCTCGGCGTCCGCGTCGCTTCGGCGAACGCCCTGACGAGCTCCGACGCGACTTCCAGCGGAACCTTCTTCAGCTGGTCGATCGTGCAGCGGACCAATACGGTCCCGGTCGCGGTCAGCGCCAGAGGGTGGAAATTCGCGGCGCCTTGTTTCGGTGTCCGGAATTGCCACGCCATGCCGATGTCGTCCCACCAGGCGTCGGCGGTGCCGATAGGGCGTCCCCGCCTGTCGCAGAGTGTCGTGTTCCACGAAGGCGAGGGCAGCGGGCAGCCGCTGAGGACCTTCTTCGCCAGCCCGTGCGCGTACGTCTCTTCGGGATCGACACGTCGCAGAGCAGCGCGGACCGCGGCCGAGCCTCGCCGGTTACCGGAATCGAGCTCCTCGCTGAGTTCGTCGAGCGTGCACAGCCCCCAATACAGCGGCAGCGAGATCAGCTCGTCGATTCGCGTGGGATCGAGCTCCAGCCGGGCGAGATCGAGTGCCGCCCGGGCAGGTGGGGCGAACGGGACGCCGTCGATCATGGTCGGCGGCGGCATCCGGGTGGTTCTTCGCGGCAGCATGCCGGGCTCCGCTGGCATGCGCCGATAGTCGGGGACAAGGAGATGGACCTCCCGTGTCAGCGGGCAGCCGACACCTCGTGCGCGTAGCGCGTCGGCACCTGTCACCACGACCTCCGGCCCGAACCGCGCGACAGCGGCTTGCAGCAGCTGAAGCCGGGTGGGCGCGGAGTCGCGCAACAGGATCACGCCCGGCATCAGCCTTCGCCACGGGCCGCCCGGGCCGCAGAGCTTCGCGGCGTAGCGCGCGGTGACGCCCGCCTTCCGCAGCTCGCGGCTGGTGACGATGCCGGATTCGCTGGTGTTACTGAGCGCCATGAGTCGGGCGCTTCGTGTAGTGGTCATGAATCGAGGATGGCCGCTGGGCCGACCGGGTGGAACCACTTCCGCGAACTTGTGGACAACTCGCCCGAGCAACCCCGTTTTCGGCTCAGTCGCAAAGTCCCCTGTGGATAACTTCTCAGGCCGCGAAGCCCGGCTGCCACCGTTCGACGATCGCGCGGGCGGGGATCTCGGCGTCGAGCTGACAGAGGATGCCGGTCGATCCGGCGGTCACCCGGTGGATCATCAGGTACTCGGGCGGCAGGTTGAGGGAGCGGCCGATCCGGAAATCCCGGCCGCGGGTGTCGCCGACCCTGCCCGCCTGCCGCTGCATCCAACGGCGGGTGAAGTGGAACGTGTCGCCCGCCAGCGGCTCGGTGAACGGCGCCAGGTAGGCGAGCACATCGTCGGCCCGGAGATCCGCGTCGCCCCGGATGAAGCCGGATTCCCTGAGCAGCTGCATGAGCTTCGCGGACTCACCGTCGAGCGCCAGCCTGGTCATCTCGCCGAGGTGCTGCGGGATTCCTTCGGGGAGCCGGGACACCCCGCCGAAGTCGATGACGCACAGCCTGCCGTCGGCGGTCAGCATGAAGTTGCCGGGATGCGGGTCCGAATGCAGGAGCCGGGCCCGTTCCGGCGACGAATAGTGGAACTCGGTGAGCAGGCGGCCGGCGCGGTCTCGTGTCTCCTTGTCACCGCCGGCGATGATCTTCGACAGCGGGGTGCCGGTGGCCCACTCGGTGACGACGACCTTCGGCGCACTGGCGACCACGCGGGGGATCAGGAACCCGGGGACGCCTTCGAACGCTTTGACGAAAGCACGCTGGTTCTGTGCTTCGGCCTGGTAGTCGAGCTCTTCGTTCATCCGCTCGGCGAGTTCCGCCAGGAGCGGCTTCACTTCGGTCCCCGGCACGAACGCCTGGAACAATCTGCTGAAACGCTGGAGCTGCCGGAGATCGCTCCGCAAGGCGTCGTCAGCTCCGGGATATTGCACTTTGACGGCGACTTCGCGGCCGTCGTGCCAGTTCGCGCGGTGGACCTGGCCGATGCTCGCGGAAGCGGCAGGCTCGTCGTCGAAGGCCGCGAACCGCTGCTGCCAGGTGCGTCCCAGCTGCTCGGCGAGGACCCGATGGGTCTGCCGGGCGGGCATGGGCGGTGCGGCGGCCTGAAGCTTCGTGAGGGCCTCGCGATAGGGCTTCGCCATCTCGTCCGGCACCGCGGCCTCGAAGACACTCAGCGCCTGGCCGAACTTCATCGCGCCGCCCTTGAGCGTGCCGAGGACCTCGAAGAGCTGCTCCGCCGCCTTGGCGGACAGAGTCGCGTTGACCTCTTCGGCGCTTTGCCCGGTCAGCCGCCTGCCCCAGCCGCCGACCGCCCGCCCCGCTATGCCGAGCGGGATACTGGCCAGCTTCGCCGTTCGCGCGGCCCCGTTGCGGGGGATGGCGGCTTCACGGTCCTCGGCGTTGCGGGAGTCGGTCACCTTCGCGATTCTGCCTTGATTCACCGCGCCCGCGCAGCCTGTTGAGGGAGTGCGTGTGGGCTACGTCGCTTGCCGTATCAACGAGCGCCGCATCCGCATGCGGTGTGCGGCGGCCAGTCGCGATGCCGGATCTTGCCGTCGAAGAAGTCGATCTCCAGCGTGGCGTTCCAAGCGGGCGGCGCCTGATCGCTCGGGGACAGAAGCCTGAGCGCCTGTGCGGCGGCGAGCGCGGCGCAGGCCTGAACGGACCCGAGATCCGCTCGCTGCACACGGCCGACGAGCTGGCTCGCCACCCTCGGCCAGGAATCGTCGCGGCCGGCCCGGTGCAGGTCGGCGCAGCGCAGGCAGCTGCTGCGGCCGGGCACCACCAAAGGTCCCACGATGCCGACCCCGTCCCGGACGCGCACCGGCAGGTGGTTGACCCCGTCGCGGACGAGTTCGTCGACCACTTCGGGGGCAGGTACCACGGCGTCGGTGAGCAAGACGAGTTCCGGCCGTCGGTCCGAGTAGAGCCGCGTTGTCACGGTGCTCGCCCTGGTGCGGTGCACGACCTGAGCCATCGCGTCCCGGCGTGGCATCCCGATTTCGGCTTCGGTGTAGCCCGAGCCCAGGTCACCTTCGAGAACCGTGCCCGAAGCCCGGACGTCGATATGCCCGACTCCGCCGTTGGCGAGCAGGACGGCGATGGCCACCGCGAGCCTGCCGTCGCCGTGGATCGCCACCGCGGTGCGCTTGCGGCGGGCCGTCATGGCCGCCTGATGGTGGCGAGCGCGAAGCGACCAGAGCCCGGTCTCCGGTCTCGGTCTCGGATGCCGTTCGGACTGGCCCGCATCGGTCACGAGACCTCGGGCCGTGAGGTCCGTCATCAGCTCACGCAGCTGTTCGTCGTGTTCGCTCTGCGCGAGCACGATGTCGTCCGCGGCCTGTTTCCCGTCCAGCCCGCGGAGAGCTTCGGCCACCTCGGTGGCGACGCCGGCGATCACCACGGCGTGTGCGGGGTCGAGGCCGATCTGGATCTCGCCGTTTCCCCGTTCCAGCACATCCAGCCCCGGAAGCAGGGTGGGGAAGGCGGGCAGGATGATCGATCGCAGGTCCGGTTCGCGAAGGTTCATGATCGCAGGATCGCACCCATTCGCGGTCCGTCCGCTCGGAAGAACGCGAGTTATCCACAGGTTGGCCCCGTTGTGGACAACTGGAGGCTGTGACCTTTCGGCTCTCGGAGTTGTCGGTGACTGGCCTTACCGTGGTCGAGTGGTCGAAGCACGGACGCCCTCATTGAGGGGCCGGGACACGACGAATCCGTCGGACACTCCCGAACACAAGGTCGAGGTACGGCGTAGCCAACGCCGCCACCGGACCGTCACCGCGTACTGGGACGAGGACACCCTCGTCGTGCTGATCCCTGCCCGGATGACCCGGGCGGAGGAGAAGCACTGGGTTGCCGAGATGCAGCGCAAGCTGTTGCGCAAAGGCCCGCGGCAGGCCGCGCCGCCGAAGGCGTCGGACGAGGCGCTGCTGGCACGCTGCGCCGTGCTCTCGGCGAAGTATCTGGACGGGAAGGCGATACCCGCGAGCGTTCGCTGGGTCCCGCCGATGAGGACGAGGTGGGCGTCCTGCACACCGGTCGACGCGACGATCAGGGTCAGTGATCGTCTGCGCCGGGTGCCGGGATGGGTGCTGGACTACGTCCTCGTGCACGAACTCGCGCACTTGAAGGAACCAGGGCACAACGCGGCATTCTGGGAGCTCGTTCGCCGTTATCCCAAGACCGAACGCGCCATCGGCTACCTGGAGGGTCTGTCCTCCGCCGCCGGATGGGGCATCGCGGCGGAGGACTGACGTGCCTCAGTTCTCTTCTTCGTCGCCCTTGGGCTTGTTCTTCTCGCGCTCGGTCCGTTCGATCTCGGCGATCGGGTCGATGCCTTCGAGCGTCGACTCGCCATCGCCGAGGCGTTCGGAGAAGTCGAGCGGCTCGTCGAGGTCGTTGGCGGTCGGCATCAGGTCGGGGTGGGACCAGAGGCCGTCCCGCTTCTCGATGCCGTGCTGGTCGCCGACGAGCTTCCACAGCGAGGAGGCCGCCCGCATCCGCCTTGGCCGGAGCTCAAGCCCGACCAAGGTGGCGAAGGTCTGCTCGGCGGGGCCACCCGTGGCCCGGCGGCGGCGCAGTGTCTCCCGGAGCGCGTCCGCGCCCGGAAGCCGGTCGCCGATGGCCTCGGCGACCACGACGTCGACCCAGCCTTCGACCAGCGCGAGCAGGGTTTCCAGGCGGTTCAGCGCCGCCTTCTGCTCGGGCGAGGTCTGCGGCTCGAGCAGGCCGGAGGACATGGCCTCTTCGATGCTGGCGGGGTTCGACGGGTCGATCTGGCCGGCGAGCTGCTCCAGCGCCGACGTGTCGACGGAGATGCCGCTCGCGAACTCCTCGACGGTGGCCAGAAGTCGCTGCCGCAGCCAAGGGACGTGGGCGAACAGCCGCTGGTGGGCGGCCTCGCGCGCGGCGATGAAGACCAGCACCTCACTGGTCGGCAGCTCCAGGCCCTCGGTGAACTTCTCGATGTTCGCCGGCAGCAGCGCGGAGGTGGCCGCGGGGCCGAGCGGGAGACCGACCTCGGTGGAGGTGAGCACTTCGGAAGCCAACTGAGCGAGAGCGTTACCGAGCTGGGAGCCAAAGGCCATCCCGCCCATCTGCCCCATCATCGAGAGCAGCGGGCCGGCGGCCTGCTTGGCCTCCTCGGGCAGGGCCTGTACCCACGCGCCCGAGACCTGCTGGGCGACGGGGTCGCAGAGGCGCTGCCAGGTGGGCAGGGTCTTCTCGACCCAGGTACGCGCGGACCAAGCGACGGTCGTCGTGGCCCCTGCGGGCAGGATCGTCGCGGCGTCCAGCCACAGCTCCGCCAGGTGGGCGGCGTCGCGGACGGCCGTGCTCGAGTCGCCACCACTGGATGACGAAAAGCCGAGTTTGACGTCGGCGCTTCCGCTGCTGCTGAGGTTCTGCAACGCGATCTGTTTCGCCAGGTCATAGTTGACCGGCCCGGTCGAGCTGCCGGCCTGGCTGAGCATCTGGCCCAGCTGGCTGAGCATCTGACCGAGCTGATTGAAGGCCTCGGCGCCGGAGGGCTGGCCGCCGGAATCCGACGGCTCGTTCTCGCCTCGTTTGTCGGGATCGGGCGGTCCGAAGCCGAACGGGGGTTTGCTCATGGCACCACCGTACGCGGGTCCCGGGATTCACAGCTCGTCAAGTGGAGTGATGAGCGTGGCCTTCACCGAGAAGCGAACACCGTCACCGTACGCTGTCACGCGTGACAGAGCCCTCGGAGGAGACCACAGGAGCGCGGAGCCGTGCGGGCTCCGCGGGTGACCAGGACCGCTCCGAACGGCGGCTGACCCGGCGCGGCTGGACGCTGCTGGTCAGCGGTGCGCTGTTCGTCGCCTTCGCGCTGGTCGGGTTCTTCATCCCGGTGCCGTATGTGGCGATCAGCCCCGGGCCGACCTACGACACCCTCGGCAAGGACGCGGCCGGCCAGTCCGTGATCCAGGTCAACGGGCACGAGGTTTTCCAGACCTCCGGTGAGCTGCGGATGACGACGGTCTCCCTGCGTGATGGCGGCATCACGCTGTTCAACGCGCTCGGGCTCTGGGCCAGCGGCCGGTACGCGCTGGCGCCGCGCGAGGAATATTTCAAGCCGGGCGAAACCAACGAGCAGGTCCGGCAGGAGAACATCCAGCAGTTGCAGGACTCGCAGACCGCTGCCCAGGTCGCCGCGCTGCGCCGCAAGTTCCCGGTGAAGGTGCTCGCGAAGACGATCGTCTCCGGCAGTCCCGCGGACAAGGTGCTCGCCCCCGGCGACCGGCTTCTGGTGGTCAACGGGAAGACGGTCACGGAGGCGACCGAAGTGCGGGCCGCCCTGAACGGGACGAAGCCCGGGCAGACCGTCCAGATCACCTTCAAATCCGACGGTCAGGCCGAACGCACCGTGCCGCTCACGCTCGCGCAGCGGCCCGATGGGCCGGAAGGCTTCATGGGCCTGACCGCGGTGGACCGTGCCGACGTTCCCTTCGACGTGAAGATCTCGCTGCAGGATGTCGGTGGCCCGTCGGCGGGCCTGATGTTCGCGCTCGCGATCGTCGACAAGATGGAGCCCGGCGACCTCGCCGGTGGCAGGCATATCGCCGGGACGGGCGAGATCTCCGAGAAGGGCGTCGTCGGCGCGATCGGCGGCATCTCGTTCAAGGTGGTCGGCGCTCGCGAGGCCGGCGCCACCGACTTCCTCGTGCCCGCGCACAACTGCGCCGAGGCGAAGACCGCCGCGCCCGAGGGCCTGAACCTGATCAAGGTGTCCACGCTGGACGAGGCGATCGCGCAGCTCGAGAACCTCAAGGCGGGTAGGCCGACCGCCTCCTGCTGACCGCCGGGGGAGCAAGGGACCTTTGCTACCACCTCGCGGTTCTGGCTGAAGAGAGCAAGGGACCTTTGCTATCGGCCGCGTACCCGCGGCAGCTGGTAGCAAAGGTCCCTTGCTCTCTTTCCGCAGGTCAGGGCAGCAGGGTGGCTTTCAGTGCTTCGAGCAGGTTGGGCGCCAGCTCCGGGTTCTCGATGATCTCGTCAACAGGGACGTCACCGGGTCCGGAGGGCTGCCCGGCACCGCGAAGCCGCATGACGCACGCTCCGGCACCATCCCGCAGCACAGCCGCGACGAGGCGGGCTTCGGTCCGGCGGGGGTGGTCGGCGGCCGCTTGACGCAGGCGTTCGGCATCGGTCTCGGGCACGACGGGAAGCTCGGCTTCGGCGTCCGGCGGCAGCACGATGATCTCCTGCGCGAGCGCGCAGCCCAGCACCAGATCGGGCCACGCGATCTGCGCCAGCGCTTCACCCAGGTCACCGTCGGGCAGAGCCTCCTGCGCGACGGGCGTCAGCGGGGCCGACGGGTCGAGCTGCCCGGCCAGTTCGGGTTGTTCGTCCAGCAGCGCCGCGGTCGGGACCAGCGCGAACAACTGCGGGGGCTGGTCCCAGCCTCCCGAAGCGACGAACTCCTCGACTTCGCGGGCCAGGCCGGCCACGCCCTGCTGCTCACTCGGTGCCATTGGCACATCGTTCCAGGCGACCGGGACAGTGGCCTTCCGAGTCCGGTTTGGGCGGGTTCCGGGAACTTCCGACGGCATCCGTAGAGTTAGAGCATCAGGGGCCGCACGCGGTACGCGCGCCCCCGCGAAAAGTTCACCAAACCAGGAGCGTGTGCAGTGGCCACTCGGCCCCCCGTGAGCCTGCCGAAGCTGTCCCGGCGCAGCCGGATACTGCTCATCATCGCCGCCGTCGTCATTCTGGCGCTGCTGCTGGGCGCGAGACTGCTGGACACCTACGTCGACTGGTTGTGGTTCGGCGAGGTCGGCGCCCGCACGGTGTTCAGCACGGTGTTGATCACCCGTGTGGTCTTGTTCTTCGCCGTAGGGCTGCTGGTGGGAGGGTCGCTCGCGGTCAGCCTGATGATCGCGTACCGGTCCAGGCCCGTCTTCGTGCCGATTTCCGGCAACGACGACCCGCTCGCGCGCTACCGGTCGGCGATCGTCGGCCGGATCCGCCTGTTCGGCATTGGCATCCCGGTGCTCACCGGGCTCATCGCCGGCGCGTCCGCGCAGAGCGACTGGCAGGTCGTGCAGCTGTTCCTGAACGGCACGCGGTTCGGACAGACCGATCCCGAGTTCGGCAACGACGTCGGTTTCTACGCCTTCGACCTGCCGTTCTACAACTGGCTCCTGGGCTGGCTGTTCATCTCGGTCGTCATCGCGTTCTTCGGCGCGCTGATCTCGCACTACATCTTCGGCGGCATCCGGCTCGCGGGTAAGGGCGGTCAGCTCGCCGGTCCGACCCGCGCCCAGCTCGCCATCACCATCGGCATCTTCGTGCTGTTGAAGGCGGTCGAGTACTTCTTCGACCGTTACAACCTGTTGCTCTCGGACCGCGGGGCACCGCTGTTCGTCGGTGCGACCTACACCGACCTGAACGCGGTCTTGCCCGCGAAGCTGATCCTTCTGTGCATCTCGGTGATCTGCGCCGTCGCGTTCTTCGCCGGCGCGTTCCTCCGCAACCTGCAGCTGCCCGCGATCGCGCTGGTGCTGCTGATCCTGTCGAACGTGCTCGTCGGCGTCGCGTGGCCCGCGGTGCTCGACCAGTTCTCGGTGCGTCCCAACGCGAACGAGAAGGAATCCGCGTCGATCCAGCGCAACATGGACGCGACCCGCCAGGCGTTCGGCCTGACCAACGTCGAGTACAAGGACTACACCGGCAAGTCCGAGGCGACCTCCGCGGAGATCAAGGCGGACAAGGGGACCGTCCCGAACATCCGGCTCCTCGACCCGAACGTCCTCAGCGACACGTTCACCCAGCGCGTCGGTCGTGAGAACTTCTACGGCTTCCCGTCCAAGCTGGACATCGACCGTTACACCCTCAACGGGGTCACGCAGGACTACATCGTCGCGGCCAAGGAGATCAAGACCGAAGGTCTCACCGGCAACCAGACGAACTGGATCAACAAGCACCTCGTCTACACACACGGAAACGGTTTCGTCGCGGCGCCGGCTAACACGATCGACCGTGCGCTGAAGGACGCCAACTCCGACGGCGGTTACCCGATCGCCACCACCAGCGACACCCAGAACCCGGCGGGCGCCGGGTCGACCGACCCGAACAAGCCGGGCATCAAGGTGGACGAGCCCCGTATCTACTACGGCGAGCTCGCGACCGACGCCGCGTACGCGATCGTCGGCGGAAAGGCGGGGCAGGCGCCGGGCGAGTACGACACCGCCGTCGACCGTGCCTACATCTACAAGGGTTCCGGCGGCGTGCCGATCGACAACTGGTTCAACCGCCTCGTTTTCGCCGCCGAGTACGGAGAGCGCAACATCCTCTTCTCCGATGCCATCGGCGACGGATCCAAGATCATGTTCAACCGCGAACCGCGGGATCGGGTCGCCAAGATCGCGCCGTGGCTGACCCTCGACGGTGACCCGTACCCGGCGGTCGTCGACGGCAAGATCAAGTGGATCGTCGACGGCTACACGACGATGAACAACTTCCCGTACGCCCAGCAGACCCAGCTCGGCCAGGCGACCAACGACTCGCTCAGCGGCACCACCCGCCAGGCGAACTCCTCGATCAACTACATCCGCAACTCGGTCAAGGCCACCGTCGACGCGTTCGACGGCACCGTGACCCTGTACGGGGTCGAGGACAACGAGCCGGTGCTCAACGCCTGGAAGCAGGTCTTCCCGGGCCTGGTCAAGCCGAGCAGTGAGATTTCGCCGGACCTGCGGTCGCACTTCCGCTACCCCGAAGACCTCTTCAAGGTGCAGCGGGAGCTCCTGTCGAAGTACCACGTGAACAACCCCGCGGAGTTCTACGCTCAGCAGGCCTTCTGGAGCGTTCCGCAGGACCCGACGCAGGAAGGCGGCGTGAACGCGTCCGCCTCCGGGATCGCCAACCAGCCCGGCTACTACGTCCTGGCCACCGCGCCGGGCGACACCAAGTCTCGATTCCAGCTCACCAGTTCGCTGACCGGTCTCCAACGGCAGTACCTCGCGGCCTGGATGTCGGTGTCCTCAGATCCCGAGGACTACGGGAAGATGCGCGTCCTGAGACTGCCGACAGGTGCCAGCGGATCGACACAGGTGGACGGTCCCGTCCAGGTCCAGAACAGATTCCAAAGTGACCCACGGGTCGCACAGGACCGGACGCTGTTCAACAACCCGAACGTCACGGTCACCTACGGAAACCTGATCACGCTGCCCGTCGCCAACGGCTTCCTCTACGTGGAACCGGTCTACATCCGGCAACGGAACCAGCTGAGCTATCCGCAGCTGGCCCGTGTCCTGGTCTCCTACGGCACCAAGATCGGGTTCGCGCCGACGCTGAACGAAGCGCTCGACCAGGTCTTCGGCGCGGGCACGGGCTCCGGGGTCACACCGCCGCAGACCGGCGGCACTCCCGGACCCACGACGCCTCCGCCGCCGGGGACGACGACGCCGCAGCCGCCCGCCGGCGATAACCCGGCGCTGGACAAGGCCGCCGGCGACATGCACGACGCCTGGGTCAAGTTCCGCGCCGCCCAGCAATCCGGGAACTACGCCGACCAGGGTGCCGCCTTGGCCGCGCTCGAAGCGGCCTCCAAGGCCTACGAGTCGGCCAAGGCGAACCCGCCGGCGTCCGGTGCGCCCCCGACCTCCGGCCAGCCTGGAGGGTGACGTCGCTTACCTAAAGGGCACCTGCTTTGCGCCTGCTCGAAACGTAGGCGTAAGGTAGGTGTCACGACGCGGGGTGGAGCAGCTCGGTAGCTCGCTGGGCTCATAACCCAGAGGTCGCAGGTTCAAATCCTGTCCCCGCTACAGAGGGAGGAGGCCCGTGTCTGCGGATTGCGCAGACCGAAACGCGCGGCGGTCTCGCGGACCAGCTTCGCGGCGGCCACGCTGCGCGGCGAGGTGTCCTCGACGAGGGTGAGCGCGGACGGCTTGCGTCCGGCGAGGAATTCGACGAGTTTGACGAGAGAACCGCTGTCCTCACTGGAAAGCGCGTCCGCCGGGCATGAGGTGAGGGCTTCACGGCGATCGGCGATCAGGCCGCCCAGTGCCGCCGAAGCGCACTCGGGCGCGTCCGCGTCCTCGATGGCGGGGCCTGGCTCCTCCCCCGCGTCGACCTCGATCTTCGTCTTCTCCTCGCCGCGGCTGATGACCANCTGATGCTGTTCGCGGTGCTTTACGGCCTCTTGGTCTGCGGAAATCGCAGACCCGCGCCTCTTTTTTCCCTGTTTCGTATCGAGCGCGCCCTCCCGGGCGATCACTTCCGTCGTTGGTCGGGGCGGGGGCGGGTGCCGCTGTCCGTGGCGGAGGCCGGTTGCGCAGCGTGTCCGGTCCATTGTGGACAGGCGTAGTGCGTTGGGCCGAATGAGCGCATATCACTAGCCACAATGGACAGATGTGTTGACCACAGTGGACACAGGTTCCGAAAAGTGGGACCGTAGAGGACGTGTCCGAATTGAATGCAACAGCCGCCGCACTGCTCGGTCTTCTCCACGACGGTCCCGCCACGGGCGGGCAACTGGTCGCGGGGGCGGGTGAGCGTTTCGGCGCCTTCTTCAGCGTGACCCGCAGCCAGGTGTACCGGGAGCTCCCCGCCTTGTCGAAGGAGGGCCTCGTCCGCCTCGGCAAGCAGGGCCCGCGGTCGAGCCAGCAGTACCTCATCACCGCGGCGGGCAAGAAGGCGTTCAAGACGTGGCTGACCTCCGAAGCCGGTCCTGACCACCTCCGCAGCCCGCTGATCCTGCGTCTCGTGCACGCCGGTTCGCTGACGGTCAAGCAGCGCTCGGCCCTGCTCGAGTCGGCTCGTGCGAGCTACACCCAGCAGCTCGACGAGGCCAAGGCCGCCACGAAGGCCGCTGACGGCCCGTACGCCAAGGCCGTCGCCGAGTTCGCCCAGGCGCAGGCGAAAGCCGCACTGAAACTGCTCGATTCCATCCCCCAGTCCTGACCCGGACAGGTGCCCACGACCGGTTCCCCGCAACCGGTCGTGGGTTTTGCCGTAACCTTGGCCGACGTGAGTGATGAGTTCGATGCGGCACTGAAGGACCTGGCCGGCAAGCTGACGCAGATCGAGTCGGTGATGGACCTGGATGCGCTGCGTGCCCAGGTGGCCGAGCTGGAGGAACAGGCATCCAGCCCGAACCTCTGGGACGACCCCGAAGCGGCGCAGAAGGTCACCAGCCAGTTGTCCCACCGGCAGAGTGAGCTGCGACGCATTTCCGAGCTGCGGCAGCGGCTCGACGATCTGGGCGTTCTCTATGAACTGGCCGAGGCCGAGGGCGACTCCGCCAGCGTGGCCGAGTCCGAGTCCGAGCTCACGGCGCTCACCAAGGACATCGACGGGCTCGAGGTCCGCACCCTGCTGTCGGGTGAATACGACCCGCGCAACGCCGTGGTCACCATCCGGTCCGAAGCGGGCGGCGTCGACGCGGCCGACTGGGCCGAGATGCTGCTCCGGATGTACCTGCGGTGGGCCGAGCGCCACAACTACCCGACGGACGTCTACGACATCTCCTACGCCGAGGAAGCGGGCATCAAGTCCGCCACCTTCAAGGTGACCGCGCCCTACGTCTACGGCACGCTCTCGGTCGAGCAGGGCACGCACCGGCTGGTGCGCATCTCGCCGTTCGACAACCAGAGCCGTCGCCAGACCTCCTTCGCGCACGTCGAGGTGATGCCCGAGGTCGAGGAGGTCGACCACGTCGACATCCCCGAGAAGGACATCCGCGTCGACGTGTACCGCTCGTCCGGCCCCGGTGGCCAGAGCGTGAACACGACGGACTCGGCGGTGCGGATCACGCATATCCCGACCGGCGTGGTCGTTTCGTGCCAGAACGAGAAGTCGCAGCTGCAGAACAAGGCGGCCGCGATGAAGGTCCTCCAGGCGCGCCTGCTGCAGCGGAAGAAGGAGGAGGAGCGCGCCGAGATGGACGCGCTCAAGGACGGCGGCTCCAGCTGGGGCAACCAGATGCGCTCCTACGTGCTGCACCCGTACCAGATGGTCAAGGACCTGCGGACCGAGTTCGAGGTCGGCAACCCGTCGTCCGTGCTCGACGGCGAGATCGACGGTTTCCTGGAGGCCGGCATCCGCTGGCGCAAGCAGTCCGGAGCCGCGTAACAACCCTGCGTGAGAGAGCAAGGGACCTTTGCTGTCACTTTCCGGAAGAGAGTGAGAGCAAAGGTCCCTTGCTCGCTTGGCCGCCGGGACCGGGCTACCCGGGCTTAACGATGGGCATGGGTAGTATGCCGAACCGTGATCCGGCTCGAAGAGGTTTCCAAGGTCTACAAGACCTCGACCCGTCCCGCCCTCGAAAGGGTGTCGGTCGAGATCGACAAAGGCGAGTTCGTCTTCCTGATCGGTCCCTCGGGATCCGGGAAGTCGACCTTCCTGCGTCTCCTGCTGCGCGAAGAGGTGCCGAGCAAGGGTCGCGTCATGGTCTCCAACTTCGACGTCGCCAAGCTCGCCCGTCGCCGGGTGCCGCGGCTGCGGCAGACCATCGGCTGCGTCTTCCAGGACTTCCGTCTGCTGTCGAACAAGACCGTCGCCGAGAACGTCGCCTTCGCGCTCGAAGTCATCGGCAAGCCGCGCCCCACGATCCGCAAGGTCGTGCCCGAGGTGCTCGAACTCGTCGGCCTCGACGGCAAGGCCGACCGTCTCCCCAACGAACTCTCCGGTGGTGAGCAGCAGCGCGTCGCGATCGCCCGCGCCTTCGTGAACCGCCCGCTCGTGCTGCTCGCCGACGAGCCGACCGGGAACCTGGACCCCGACACCAGCCAGGACATCATGTTGCTGCTGGAGCGGATCAACCGCACCGGCACGACGGTGCTGATGGCCACCCACGACCATTCGATCGTGGACTCGATGCGGCGAAGGGTCGTCGAGCTCCAGCTCGGCAAGGTCATCCGTGACGACGCCCGAGGCGTCTACGGCATCGGCCGCTGACCGGCCCCGCCCTCCTCCGTAACCCACGACTTCCAAGGGACATCAACCCCGATGCGCGCCAGTTTCGTCTTCAGCGAGGTAGTCACCGGCTTGCGCCGGAACGTCACGATGACCATCGCGATGATCCTCACCACCGCGGTCTCCCTCGCCATGCTCGGCTTCGGTCTGCTGGCCGTCGGCACGATCGACAAGATGAAGGCCAACTTCCTCGCCGACGTCGAGGTTTCGGTCTATCTGGTCAACGACATCAGCGCGGGTGACCCGAACTGCTCGCAGTCCGCCTGCCAGTCGCTGCGGCAGGAGCTTCAGGGCAACGAAGGTGTCGAGTCGGTCGTCTTCGAGAACCGCGAGCAGTCCTACGAGCGGTTCAAGAAGATGTTCGAGAGCCAGCCGGAACTGCTCGCGCTGACCGGGCCGGAGGCGCTGCCCGCGTCGCTCCACGTCAAGCTGAAGAACCCCGAGCGCAGCCAGGCGATCATCCAGGAGTACACCGGCAAACCGGGCGTCAGCAAGGTCGACGACCAGCAGAAGGCACTGGACCGCGTGTTCAACGCGCTCAACGGTGTGCGGAACCTGGCCTTCGGCGCCGCGCTGATCATGGCCATCGCCGCGCTGCTGCTGATCGCCAACACGATCCAGGTGTCGGCGTTCACCCGGCGCACCGAAGTCGGCATCATGCGGCTGGTCGGCGCGACCCGGTGGTACACGCAGCTGCCGTTCCTCCTGGAGGCGGTGGTCGCCGGCCTGGTCGGTGCGATCATCGGCATCGTCTTCCTCGTGCTCACCAAGGTGCTGTTGCTCGACTTGGTGCTCACGGGAGACGTGTTCCCCGCGGTCGGCATGCTCGAGTTGCTGTTCCCGGTGGCGCCGATCCTGCTCGCCGTCTCGATCGTCATTTCGGCGATCACCGGCTACGTGACGCTGCGCCTGTACGTGCGCCACTAGCCGGCCGATAACCACCTGCCCGAACACAGAAACTCACGTAGAGTCGCCGTTATGCCCAAGGAACGTGGACACAAGGTGATCGTGTCGAACCGCAAGGCTCGCCACGATTACTCCATCCTCGACACCTACGAAGCCGGTCTCGTGCTCGTCGGTACCGAGGTGAAGAGCCTGCGTGAAGGACGGGCATCGCTGGCCGACGCGTTCGCCACGGTGGACGACGGCGAGGTCTGGCTGCGCAACGTGCACATCCCGGAGTACGTGCAGGGCACGTGGACGAACCACACGCCGCGGCGCACCCGGAAACTGCTGCTGCACCGCCAGGAGATCGAGAAGCTCATCGGCAAGACCAAGGAGAGCGGCCTTTCGCTCGTCCCGCTGTCGATGTACTTCAAGGACGGCAAGGTCAAGGTCGAGATCGCGCTGGCGAAGGGCAAGAAGTCCTACGACAAGCGTCAGGACATCGCCAAGCGCGACGCGCAGCGCACCATCAGCCGGGCCATGGGCCGGGCGCTCAAGGGCCGGTACAACGATTGATCCACGGGCCCGCTTCGGACGCCGAGATCCCCGGCTGGATCTCGGCGCTCGGCATCGACGGGCTCGTGGACCTTCATCTGCACTTCCTGCCGAAGCAGGTCATGGACAAGGTGTGGGCCTACTTCGACCAGGCCGAAGCGCACTACGGCCTGGCCTGGCCGGTGCACTACCGCACGGCGGAAGACGAGCGGATCGAAACCCTGCGCTCGTTCGGTGTGCGCAGGTTCGCGCCGCTGGTCTATCCGCACAAGCCGGGAATGGCCGAATGGCTGACGTCGTGGGCGCTGGAGTTCGCGGAACGCGTCCCCGAGGCGGTGCCGACCGGCACTTTCTACCCGGAGCCGTCCGCGCTGTCCGTTGTGGACGGTGCGTTGCGCGCGGGCGCCCGCTGTTTCAAGGCACACGTCCAGGTCGGTGCCTACGATCCGCGTGACGAGCTGCTGGACGGCGTCTGGGGCGCGCTGGCGGACGCGGGTGTCCCGGTGGTCGTCCACTGTGGACACGGTCCGTTGAAGGGCGCCTACACCGGGCTACGGCTGTTCGAGGAGATCCTGGTCCGGCATCCCGGTCTGACACTGGTGCTCGCGCACGCCGGCATGCCGGAGATCGACTTCGCGTTCGAGCTGGCCAGGAGATATCCGCGCGTGTACCTCGACACCACGATGGTCGGGGTGGAGTTCACCTCGCGCGGCAACCCGCTCCCGCCGGACTGGACGGACCTGCTGGCCGAATTCCCCGACCGCGTCGTACTCGGCACCGACTTCCCCAACATCCCGTACTCGTACGCCACACAGCTGCAGGCGATCGCCGGCTGGGCCGCCGACGATCGCCTGGGTGAGCCGTTCCTGCGGGCGGTGCTGCACGACACCCCCGCGAAACTGCTCAGCGTTTGAGCTGGGCCACCTCGGTGACCGAGACGGCGCGGCCGAGCAACCGCGTCCCCAGCTCCGAAACCTGGATCTGCTTGCCCGCCAGGAGGAATCCGCCTGTCGCCAGCGCCACCCACGGCGCCGGACCCTGGGCGAGGCCGTCGCACAGCGGGGCGAAACCGTGCGCGGCCAGCCCGAGCAGGCCGCCCGCGATCGCCAGCCCGGCCACCACCAGCTGAGGTGTGTGGGCGGTCGACGCGGGGCCGGAACCCTGAGTTTCGAAGCGAGCGAACATCCGTAGCAGACCGAAGAGCACCAGCCCGCAGGCGCCGAGCCAGGCCGGGAGCATCGTCAGCCACAGCACGGAACCCGGTTCGGGGGTTTCGTAGCCAAGGCCGTAGACCGCGACACCGGAGACGACGATCAGCGCCGGCATGTGCCACAGGTAGACGCTCATGAACCGCGGGCCGATCCACTTCAGCGCGGCGTCGAGACCCGGCCGGGTGGCCATGGCGTTCAGCTGCGGTTTGAAGGCCAGCAGGAGCCCGATCTGGCCGATCGCGAGGAAGGCCAGCAGCACGGTCGGCGGGCTCATGTTCGACACCGGGGCGCCCGGCATGCCGATCATGCTGGCGGGGTACGGGCCGAAGGCGACCATCAGCGCGGTGATGCCGAAGCCGGCGCCCGCCATGCGCAGCGCGGCGTTGCGGCTCAGCGAACCGAGACGGCCTCGCGTGTAGTGGAAACCGAGCTGGTGCACGGCCATCCAGACGAAGATCGCGTTCGCGAAACCGATCAGGCCGAGGTCGTTGAAGCGGGCGACGTCGACGAGGACGGCGGCGGCGAGCATCACGAGCGGGACCTTGAGGCCCCAGCGCCGGTGCGCGGCGGCCAGCAGCGGGGTGAGCAGCACGGTGAGCACGTACACGGCCAGGAACCACAGCAGCTGCGCGGCGATCGCTCCGCCGACCTGCAGCGGCTGCTCCGGAATGCCCATCCCGCGCAGGATGTCCGGGACGAACAGCCAGACGGCCACCAGTGGCAGCACCGGGATCATCAGGCGCTTGAGGCGGGCCGCGAGCCAGGAACGGGAACTTTCCGCGCGGTTCAACGAGATCAGGTTCGCCGCGCCGCCGGCGAAGAAGACGAGCGGCATGACCTGGCTGAGCCAGGTGATGACCCACCAACCGGGCGTCGCGAGGGCGTTCCCGGTGGAGAGGTGGCCGTCGGCGTACGAGAGCACCGGCATACCCCAGTGCTGGACGACGACCGCGAGGATCGCGACCGCTCGGACGATGTCCAGGAACCTGTCCCGGCCCTGCTTCTGGCTCGTGTGCATGGAAAAGAGCCTGGTGCTTCGGGGCCGCGAAAACAGCGGTGCGGGCCGCCGTATCGCTCTTCTTGTTTTCGCCCTCGGGAGGTGGAGTTTTCCCTACCCCACGCCGTCGGTCTCGGGCTCCGGGAGCGGAGCGGAGCACAGCCGGAATTCCCAGCAGTCGTCCTCGGCGAGGCCGAGTTCGTAGCGGGTCTCGATCTTCGGCCCGTCGTGCAGATGGACGTGTTTGAGGACGGTGCCCGCGACCGGCTCGGTGTCACCGAGTTCCTGGACGCGACCGTCGAGAGGACCGCCGAAGAAACGGGCGCTGTGGGAGGGCCTGTCGGTCATGGGTCCTCCTCGGTTCGGCGCGTCACCCACCTACAGTCTGCCCATGTTAGGTGAGTGACGGCGTCGCCACCAAGAGCTACTTCAGCGTCCTAAGTAAGTGAGCACCGCGCGGACCCGGCGGTGTTCCACCGAACTCGCTTCGAGGCCGAGCTTCGCGAAAATGTTGCCGATGTGCTTCTCGACCGCGCCGTGCGAAACGACGAGGGAGTTCGCGATCGCGGTGTTCGACAGGCCCTGCGCCATCAGGCCCAGCACCTCGGACTCGCGGGCGGTGAGCGAGTCGAGCGGGTTCTTGCGGCCACGGGCCATCAGCTGCGCGATGACGTCCGGGTCGATGGCCGTGCCACCGCCGGCGACACGCTTGACCGCGTCGAGGAAGTCCCCGACGTCGGCGACACGTTCCTTGAGCAGGTAACCGACTCCGCCCGCGCCGCCGGACAGGAGCTCGACCGCGTAGCTCTCCTCGACGTACTGGGAGAGCACGAGAACGGGCAGGCCCGGAATGACCTCGCGGGCGCCCAGCGCCGCACGCAGGCCTTCGTCGGTGAAGGTGGGCGGCATCCGCACGTCGACGATCGCGAGGTCCGGCCGGTGTTCCTTGACCGCGCCCAGCAGGTCGTCACCGTTGTCCACGGCCGCGACGGTCTCGATGTTCTCGTCGGCGAGGAGGCGGATCACCCCCGCGCGCAACAGAACCGCGTCTTCGGCGATGACAACCCGCATGCTGCCCCCAGCGTCGTGAGTGAATGGCAGAGCCTATTCACTCACGAGCGGGTCACCATTGGCACGGCAGGTCCGCGCGAATCACCGTCGGACCACCGGGCGGGCTGACGACGGTGATCACGCCGTCGATCGTGGCCGCCCGGTCGGCGAGCCCGGCGAGGCCGCCACCCGGCCGGACTTCGGCGCCACCGTGCCCGTTGTCGGTGATCTCGACGATGACCATCGACTCGGTGCGCCACACCTTCACACCCGCTTCGGTCGCTCCCGAGTGCTTCGCGATATTCGTCAGCGTCTCGCCGACGATGAAGTAGGCCGTCGTCTCGACGGCGGCGGGCGGCCGCGGTTCCACGTCCACTTCGACGTCGACGTGGATCGGCGATTTCGCGGCCTGCGCGGACAAGGCGGCGTCGAGACCGCGGTCGCCGAGCACGGCCGGGTAGATCCCACGGGCGAGATCGCGCAGTTCCGACACCGCGAGCTTGGCGTCGAGGTGCGCCTCGTCGATCAGTTCGCGTACCGCGTCCGGATCCTGGTCGAACTTCGACTTCGCGCGGCCGAGGCTCATCGCGACGGCGACCAGGCGCTGCTGGGCGCCGTCGTGCAGGTCTCGCTCGATGCGGCGACGCTCGGCCTCGGCGGCGTCGACCCCGCGAGCCCGCGACGCCTGCAACCGCTCGGCCTTCTCCTCCAACCGCTGGGTGCGGTTCGGGCCGAGCAGCGAGAACGCCAGGTTTCCGTGGAGCCACGCGACCCACGGGGTCACCCAGATCGCCATCGGCAGCAGGACGATCGACGCGATCGCGATCGGAAGCTCCAGGCACGCCAACGGGAAGGCCGCCATCAGGTAGGCGAGGTCGCGCCACGTCGTCGCGTCGGTCAGACGGGTCAGCCAGCGCTTGACCAGCGAAAGCCCCTCGACCGGCAGGCGTTCGACCGGCTCCAGCGGAGTCTCGAGCATCGTGCGCGCCCAGCCTCGCTCGCGGTCGGCGGACCAGCGGATGAAGTTGGTCGTGGCCATGAGAATCGGGAAACCGATCCACACCACCGCCGTCGCGATGCCGACCGCCAGGCCGACGACGATGAGAACGAACTGGAGGAGCCGGAACACGAAGCTGACGATCATGTAGACGATCGATCTCAAGGGCCGCGGTCGCGGAATCCCCACCTGCGATACCTGCTGGTCGATCGTCATCCGTGAACCTCGCCCCATGAATCCTCCAGACGGCGATGCTGGGCGTGGGTCGGCCCGAGCAACGCCGTCGCCAGCCGGGCATGCATACCGGCCAGCGCCTTCGTCAACGCTACCGAGAGAGCGATGCAGAGCACTCCGAGCGCCGCCCAAGGCAGCGCCGAGACCGTCGAATCGACGGTGAACCACGCGTTCTCCCAGGTCGGAAAGCGGTACTCGCCTCCGGGCAGGAAGCGGTAGTAGATCGGCAGGCCTGCGAGGCCGAGGCTGGTCGACCAGAACACGGTGACCAGGACGAACTCGATGATGCCGAGCGGGAAGAGCAAGAAGAAGTAGGCGAGGTCGCGCCAGGTCGAGCCGTCCTTCAGCCGGGCCTTCCAGCGCACGGACTGACCGGCGACGGGCAGCGGGAGATACGGCAGGTCGATGTAGTGGTCGAGCAGCGCGTACACCCTGGCGCGTTCCATACGGGCCGCGCCGCGGACCGACAGGATCACCAGCGCGAGGATCGGCAGCCCGATCCAGACGACCGCCGTGCCGATGCCCGCCGAGATGAAGGACATCAGGAGCGCGAAGGCCAGAACGCCCATCGGCAGGTTCATCAGCAGGTAGACCAGCGAGCCGCCGAACGACGGATCGGACCTGCTCAGCTCCCGCTCGGCCGCCAGCGAACTCATGGTCGTGCTCCTCTCTGGATCGAGGAGACCAGCATCGCGCTCGCGCGCGCTCGCCGACATGGTGCTCACGGGCATCTCCCAGGTGGGGCTAGCCCCACCTGCGGGAATAACCCGGTTGCCGATCGAGTTATGATGTGCAGGTTGTGTCCCACCAAGGGGGTGAACGGTTTCGACTTTGGACGTTGAATCAGGAGAAGCGTGCCGGTGCAGGCGAGAGACCACCGTAAGCGTCATCGCAAACCAATAAGCGCCGAGCCTAAGAGCCAGCGCGAGTTCGCTCTTGCTGCCTAAGCAGTAGAGCAACTCTGTCGGTCCGGGGTCGCCTCCGACCCGGTCACCGGCATCAGCTAGGAGGCTTACCGCTACACCCGGCTACGGGGTGTGGTCGGGAAACAAACAGTGGCTGGGCCCGTCACTTCAGCTTGTTCGCGTGACTGAAGGGGCCAAGTAGAGACATAGCGGACTGCGCACGGAGAAGCCCTGGTGATGCGCCAGAGGACCCGGGTTCAATTCCCGGCACCTCCACCGTTTCGCCGAAGCGGCCCTGCCCCTGAGGGGTGGGGCCGCTTCTTTGCGTGTCGGTCGGCTCGGCAGTGCGGGTTGCGTCCGCCGACACCAAGTGATCCTCGCGGAGTGTGCCCGATGGGGCGGGCTCTACTCCTGAGAACCCCATAGGCTCGGGAAATGCGGCTTCATGTGCATCGTTGGGGATCCGGTCCGCGTGTCGTTCTCGTGCACGGCGTGCTGCTCGGCGGCCGGGAGGCGTGGCGGGCTCAGCGCCCGTTGACCGAGCGGTGGACGTTGCTCGCGCCGGACCGTCCCGGGCACGGCAAATCGCCGGACGGCGTACAGGATTTCGAAGTCGACGCCGAGTTGATCGCGGAGCAGGTGCTCGACGAGCCCGCGCATCTGGTCGGGCTGTCCTACGGCGCGATCGTCGCCATGCTCGCCGCCGTGCGGCGGCCGGAGATGGTCCGGACGCTCACCGTGGTCGAACCGCCCGCGGCCGGAATCGTCCGAGGTGACGAGGTCGTCGACGCGTGGGACGCCGAACTGCGGAGATTTCTCGAAGGGCCGCTCGACGATCCTCGCGAAGTATTCAAGGCGTTCTTCCCGCTAGCCGGTGTGCCGTTGCCGATTCCCGATCCGGTGCCGCAGACCCTGCGGCGTGGCGCCCGCGCGCTGGTCGGGATGCGGCCGCCGGGAGACGCGGAGCTGCCGCTCGACGCGCTGGCCTCCGCGGATTTCCCGATGCTCGTGATCACCGGCGACCACCGGCCGGAGTACGAGATCATCGCCGACGCGATCGCGGACGGGACCGGTGCGCGCCGCGAGATCGTGCGAGGGATGGGGCATTTGGTGCCGGACGCGGGTGCGCCGTTCAATACCCGGCTCGAGTCTTTCCTGAATCACGCAGAGTAGCGAAATCTAGATCTTTTTCGTCTCAATTCACCCGCGCCGGGAACTGTCGTGGAGTGGGATGTCATGCTGAGTGTCCGACCATGGCCCTCTTTCGAAACGACCCCGTGTCGCCGGAGGGCCGGAAGAAGGTGGCAGATGACCTGGGCTAGGCATTCCAGTCGTCCCGACCCCGCTGAAGACCAGAGCCGGATGGCCGGTGTGCGAGCGGAGGAAGAAGTCCGCCTCACGCTGCAGAACGGCAGAGCCGCACGAACCGTCGCAGGGCACGCTTCGGATGCCCTCGACTGTGCTGAACTGCTGGCGATGCTCGGGCTCGAGGGAGTCCAGAAGAAGCACGCTCAGCGCATCTGACCCCCGATCCGGGTGGTCAGTTCGGCCGCGGTCAGACGGACCTCTTCGGCGAGGTCCGGCCAAGTCTCCTCGCACCCCTCGGCTCCCGGGCAGAGGTGGCGGAGGGTCACGCTGATCGCGGCCATCGGCCGGCCGCCGTGGTCGAAGACCGGGCAGGCCACCGAGGCGAATCCTTCGGTGACGTGTCCGTCTTCGACCGCCCAGCCGAGCCTGCCCTCCGCGTTCAGCGTCCGGCGCAGTTCGGCGAGGGTGCGCGGGCCGCGGCCGGTGCGCAGGACGAACGCCGCCGCGTTCGGGAAGAGCGCGCGGACGTGCGGCGACGGCAGATGCCGCAGCATCGCCCTGCCCGAAGCCGTGAGCTGGCCAGGCAGCCGGACGCCGACTTCGGTCACCAGGGTTTCCGGGCGGGCGGGACGCTCTTTGACCAGGTAGAGCGACTCGTTGCCGTGAAGCACGCCCAGATGCGCGGTGTGGCCGACGCGGTCGGCGAGTTTGCGCAGCAGCGGGAGCGCGAGCCGCTCCAGCGGGTCGTGCCGCAGGTAGGCCGAGCCGAGCTCGAACGCGGCGATGCCGAGTCCGTACCGGCGCTCGGCGGGCAAGTGCGTCACGAAACCGGCGGCCTCCAGCTCGGCGAGCAGGTGATACGTCGTCGAACGCGGAAGGCCGAGTTCGCGCGCGATCGCGGCCGCCGACACCGGACCCGGCCGCGCGGCGAGGGCGCGAAGGATGCCGAGGCCGCGTCGCAGAGCCGGGACCTCGCTGCTCTCACCCATGTCGACCTCCTGTTCCGCTTCGGCGGGGAGCAAGGGACCTTTGCTGCCGCTTGCCTCAATGTTGAGACAAGAGATCGNGGTCGGTACGCATCGCTACGCGGAGTACGGGGTGTGTGGAAATAGGGACACTCAACGTCTCTATTTCCACACACCTTCCGCTGCCGCGGTAGCAAAGGTCCCTTGCTCCCACCGTGCGTGTCTTGGATACCAGACACAACCACCGGTTGGCGCCTCCCACCAGCGGGCATGGCGTTGTCCAATGGGGCTATGCCGGAAACCGTACTTCTGGGCTCCGAACCGCTTCGGCCCGAACAGGTCGTCGCGGTCGCCCGTGACCACTCGCCCGTCGCGGTCAGCGAAGCGGCCGAGAAGAACCTCGCCGCGACGCGGCAGCACATCGACAACCTCGCGCACGCCGAGACGCCGACGTACGGCGTTTCGACGGGCTTCGGGGCGCTCGCGACCAGGCACATTCCGCTTGAGAGCCGCACCGCGCTTCAGCGGTCGCTGATCCGGTCGCACGCGGCGGGCGCGGGCCCGGTCGTGGAGACCGAGGTCGTGCGCGCGCTGATGCTGCTGCGCCTCCGCACTCTCGCCAGCGGGTACACCGGCATCCGGCCGCAGACCGCGCAAGCGCTTGCGGCCCTGCTCAACGCCGGGATCACCCCGCTCGTTCACGAGTACGGCTCCCTCGGCTGCTCCGGTGACCTCGCGCCTCTCGCCGCTGTCGCGCTCGCGCTGATGGGAGAGGGCGAAGTCGAGTACAACGGCGAAGTCGTCCAGGCGGGCGTAGCGCTGAAGCACGCTGGCATCGAGCCCGTCGTTCTCGCGGAGAAGGAGGGCCTCGCCCTCACGAACGGGACCGACGGCATGCTCGGCATGCTCCTGCTGGCCGCGGCCGACCTTCGCAAGCTTCTCGACACCGCCGACATCACTGCGGCGATGAGCGTCGAAGCGCTCCTCGGCACCGATCGCGCCTTCGCGGCCGACCTCCAGGCGCTGCGCCCGCACCCGGGCCAGGCGCTGAGTGCCCAGCGGATGTGGACGGCGCTTCAGGACTCGAAGATCGTCGAGAGCCACCGCGGCCCGGATTGCAACCGCGTCCAGGACGCGTACTCCCTCCGCTGCGCGCCCCAGGTGCACGGCGGAGCCCGCGACAGCCTCACGCACGCCGAACTCGTCGCCGAGCGTGAGCTTCACTCCGCGGTCGACAACCCGGTCGTGCTGTCCGACGGCCGCGTCGAGTCGAACGGCAACTTCCACGGCGCCCCGGTCGCGTACGTGCTCGACTTCCTCGCCATCCCGCTCGCGGACGTCGCCAGCATCTCCGAGCGCCGCACGGACCGCATGCTCGACAAGGCCCGCTCGCACGGCCTGCCGCCGTTTCTCGCCTTTGATCCCGGCGTCGATTCCGGCCACATGATCGCCCAGTACACGCAGGCGGCCGTGGTCAGCGAGCTCAAGCGGCTCGCGGTGCCGGCGTCGGTCGATTCGATCCCGAGCAGCGCCATGCAGGAGGACCACGTCTCCATGGGCTGGTCCGCCGCGCGCAAGCTGCGCAAGGCGGTCGAAGGCCTCAACACCGTCCTCGCCATCGAACTGCTCACCGCCGCGCGCGCACTCGACATGCGCGCGCCCCTGGTCCCGTCGCCGGTCACCGGCCGGGTCCGGGATCTCGTCCGCACCAAGGTCGAGGGCCCCGGCCCCGACCGTCATCTGGCGCCGGAGATCGCCGCCGCCGAAGAACTCGTCGCGTCGGGTGCCGTCCTCGCCGCGGCCCAACTGGAGGTCTGAGCCCATGACCCGCACGGTCCGTGCCGCCCGAGGCACCACGCTCACCGCGAAGAACTGGCAGACCGAAGCCGCGCTGCGGATGTTCCACAACAACCTCGACCCCGAGGTCGCCGAGCGCCCGGAGGACCTGGTCGTCTACGGCGGCACCGGCAAGGCCGCCCGCAACTGGGCCAGCTTCGACGCGATCACCCGCGAACTGACCGGTTTGGAGCCGGACGAGACGCTGCTCGTCCAGTCCGGCAAGCCGGTCGGCGTGTTCCGCACGCACGAATGGGCGCCGCGCGTGCTCATCGCGAACTCCAACCTCGTCGGCGACTGGGCGACGTGGCCCGAGTTCCGCCGCCTGGAGGCGCAGGGCCTGACCATGTACGGCCAGATGACCGCGGGGTCTTGGATCTACATCGGCACGCAGGGAATCCTGCAAGGCACGTACGAGACTTTCGCCGCCGTCGCGAAGAAGCGCTTCGGCGGCAGCCTCAAGGGCACGCTCACCGTCACCGCCGGTCTCGGCGGCATGGGTGGCGCGCAGCCGCTGGCCGTCACGATGAACGACGGTGTCGCCCTCGTCATCGAATGCGACCCGCAGCGCGCCCACCGCCGTGTCGAGACCCGCTACCTCGACGAGGTCGCCGACGACCTCGACGACGCGATCCGCCGGGTGGAGGCCGCGAAGAAGGAGAAGCGCGCGCTGTCCGTCGGCGTGGTCGGCAACGCCGCCGAGGTGCTGCCCGAACTGCTTCGCCGCGGCGTCGAGGTCGACATCGTCACCGACCAGACCTCCGCGCACGACCCGCTTTCCTATCTGCCCAAGGGCGTCGGCGTCGACGAGTGGCAGGACTACGCGGACAAGAAGCCCGACGAGTTCACCGAGCGCGCCCGTGAATCGATGGCAGAGCACGTCGAGGCGATGCTCGGCTTCCTCGACAAGGGCGCCGAGGTCTTCGACTACGGCAACTCCCTGCGCGGCGAGGCGAAACTCGGCGGCTGCGAACGGGCCTTCGACTTCCCGGGGTTCGTGCCCGCCTACATCCGCCCGCTGTTCTGCGAGGGCAACGGCCCGTTCCGCTGGGCGGCCCTGTCCGGTGACCCCGAGGACATCGCGGCGACCGACCGCGCGATGCTGGAACTGTTCCCGGAGAACGAATCCCTCGCGCGCTGGATCCGGCTGGCCGGTGAACGCGTCGCGTTCCAGGGCCTTCCGTCGCGGATCTGCTGGCTCGGCTACGGCGAGCGGCACCTCGCGGGCCTGCGGTTCAACGAGATGGTCGCCAGCGGTGAGCTGAAGGCGCCGGTCGTCATCGGCCGCGATCACCTCGACTCGGGCAGCGTCGCCTCGCCGTACCGCGAGACCGAGGGCATGGCCGACGGTTCCGACGCGATCGCCGACTGGCCGCTGCTGAACGCGCTGGTCAACACCTCGTCGGGCGCCAGCTGGGTGTCGATCCACCACGGCGGCGGCGTCGGTATGGGCCGGTCCATCCACGCGGGCCAGGTCAGTGTGGCCGACGGAACCCAGCTGGCCGCGCAGAAACTCGAACGTGTGCTCACCAACGACCCGGGCATGGGCGTCATCCGGCACGTCGACGCCGGGTACGACCGCGCCGCCGAAGTCGCCGACGAGCGCGGCGTGCGCGTGCCGATGCGGGACGCCGAGTGACCGCGTCCTCGCTGCTGGAGGAGATTTCGGACGTCGGCCGCGACCCGAAGCGGGGCGGCTACTCCCGCCACGCCTTCGACGCGGCCGAAACCGAGCTGCGCGCGTGGTTCGTCGAGCGCGCCGGGCGGCTGGGCCTGGGTGTCGAGACCGACCGCAACGGCAACATCTGGGCCTGGTGGGGAACACCAGGCCCGGACGCGGTCGTCACCGGGAGCCATCTCGACTCGGTGCCCGGCGGCGGCGCGTTCGACGGCCCGCTCGGCGTCGCGAGCGCGCTCGACGCGGTGGAGATCTTGCAGGCCAAAGGATTTCGTCCGGCGAAGCCGTTCGCCGTCGTGGTCTTCGCCGAGGAGGAAGGTGGTCGATTCGGCGTGCCGTGCCTCGGTTCGCGGCTGCTGACCGGGACCATCGACGCGGACAAGGCGCGGAGCCTGCGCGACCCGGACGGTGTCACGTTCGCCGAAGCGGCGGCGAAATCCGGCCTCGATCCCGAGCGGGTCGGCCGGGACCCCGAGCGGCTCGGGCTGATCGGGCGGTTCCTGGAACTGCACGTGGAGCAGGGACGCGGGCTGATCGACCTCGGCTCGCCGGTCGCCGTCGGCAATACGGTGATCGCGCACGGCCGATGGCGATTCTCCTTCCAGGGACAGGGAAACCACGCCGGCGCGACGCTGATCGGCGATCGTCGCGACCCGATGATCCCGGCGGCCGAGACCGTGCTCGCCGTGCGGAAACTGGCGAAGGCCACCGCCGACGCGAGGGCGACCGTCGGCAGGCTCGTGCCCACTCCCGGCGGGACCAACGTCATCGCGTCCACTGTGGACTTGTGGCTGGACGCGCGGGTGCCGGGTGCGGACACGCCCGAGCTGGTCGCCGAGATCGCGAAGCTGGCCGAAGACGCGGCAGGGCAGGAAGGCTGCCGCGTCGAGGTCAGCAGGGAGTCGTACTCGGACGACGTGATCTTCGACGACGCGTTGCGCCGTGACCTGGGCACCTGGCTGGGCGGGCCGCCGGAACTGCCGACCGGCGCCGGGCACGACGCGGCGATCCTCGCCGGGTTCGTCCCGTCCGGGATGCTCTACGTGCGCAACCCCACCGGCATCAGCCATTCGCCGGAGGAGTTCTCCGAGGCGGAGGACGTCGACCACGGGGCTCGCGCGCTCGCGGACGTCCTGGAGAAACTGTCGACATGACGACATATTGGTGTGAACGTGCCTGGCTGCCGGACGGGATCGCCGATGCCGTCCGGATCGAGATCGACGGCGGCGAGATCACTTCGGTGACGGCGAAAGCGCCTCGCGAAGGAACTGTCCTCAATGGACTCACTTTGCCGGGGTTCGCCAACGGGCATTCGCACGCGTTCCACCGTGCGCTGCGCGGCCGGACGCACCACGATCGCGGAACCTTCTGGACGTGGCGCGAGCGGATGTACTCGCTCGCGTCACGGCTCGACCCGGATTCGTACTACCGCCTGGCGCGCGGCGTTTACGCGGAGATGGTGCTGGCCGGGTACACAAGCGTCGGCGAGTTCCACTACCTGCACCACGCGCCGGGTGGAAAGCCTTACGTAGAGCCGAACGCGATGGGTGAGGCGCTGCGGCAGGCCGCCAGGGACGCCGGAATCCGGCTGACGTTGCTCGACACGTGCTACCTCGCGGGCGGTATCGGGGTGGAACCCGACGAGGTGCAGCAGCGGTTCTCCGACGGGACAGCCTCGAAGTGGGCGCAACGAGCCGGCGAATTGCGGGAGGATGAGACGTTCCGGGTTGGCGGCGCGATCCATTCCGTGCGTGCCGTCCCCGAAGATCAACTGTCCGAAGTGGACAACGGGACACCCGCGGATCGGCCGCTGCACATCCATCTTTCGGAGCAGCGGGCCGAGAACGAGCAGTGCATGGCGGCCTATCACTGGACTCCGACGGGGCTGCTCTGGGACAACGGCGTGCTCAGCGAGCGGCTCACGGCGGTGCACGCGACGCACCTGACGCCGGGCGATATCCAGTGGCTCGGCGAGGCCGGTAGCCGTGCCTGCTTCTGCCCGACGACCGAACGGGATCTCGGTGACGGCATCGGCCCCGCGCGGACGCTGCTGGACGCGGGGGTGCGGCTGTCGCTCGGCAGCGACAGCAACGCGGTCGTCGACGCGTTCGAGGAGACCAGGGCGCTGGAACTGAACGAGCGGCTCGCCAGCGAGAAACGCGGCCGGTTCACCGCGGAGGAACTGCTCGCGGCGGCGACGGATCACGGCGCGGTCGGCTGGGACGAGGTCGGCGCGCTGGCTCCGGGCGCGGGCGCGGACCTGGTGACGGTCGGCCTCGGTTCGGTGCGCACCGCGGGGATCGAGCCGTCCGGGGTGGTCTTCGCCGCCGCCGGCGCGGACGTCCGGGACGTCGTCGTCGCGGGGCGCGAGATCGTCCGCGACGGCGCGCATCAGCTGATCGACCGGCCGGAAACGGTCTTGGCCAAGGAGATCGAGGCATTGTGGCAGTCCTGATCACGGGAATCGGCGAACTCACCACGAACGACGCCGAACTGGGCAAGCTCCACGGCGCGGCCGTCGTCGTCGAGGGCGAAACGATCGCCTGGGTCGGCGCGGCCGCGGACGCGCCCGACGCGGACGAGCGGGTCGACGTCGAAGGCCGCGCGGTGCTGCCCGGCTGGGTGGACAGTCACACGCACCTGGTCTTCGCCGGGGACCGGACCGCCGAGTTCGAGGCGCGGATGGCCGGGAAGGCGTACAGCGCCGGAGGGATCGCGGTCACCGTCGACGCGACGCGGTCTGCGTCCGACGAGCAGCTGGCGGCGAATCTGCGGCGACACGTCGACGAAGCGGCGAGGCAGGGCACGACTTGTCTGGAAACGAAGACCGGATACGGGCTCAACGTCGAAGACGAGGCGCGTTCGGCGCGGATCGCCGCCGAGGTGGCCGACGAGGTCACGTTCCTCGGCGCGCATCTGGTGCCGCAGGGCGCGGACGCGGAGTCCTATGTGGACTTGGTATGCGGCGACATGCTCGACGCCGTCGCGCCGCTCGTGCGGTGGGCGGACGTGTTCTGCGAGACCGGCGCGTTCGACGAGGCGCAGTCCGGGCGGGTGCTGAAGGCGGCGCGGGAACGCGGGCTCGGGCTCCGGCTGCACGGGAACCAGCTGGGGGAGGGCCCGGGTGTGCGGCTCGCCGTCGAGCTGGGGGCGGCGAGCGTCGACCACTGCACGTACCTGAGCGAAGCGGACGTCGAGGCTCTCGCTGCTTCGGACACCGTGGCGACCTTGCTGCCGGCGTGTGACCTGTCGACCCGGCAGCCGCTGGCGCCGGCGCGGCGCCTTCTCGACGCGGGGGCGACGGTGGCGCTGGCCAGCAACGCGAACCCGGGCAGCTCGTACACGACGTCGATGGCGTTCTGCGTCACGACCGCGGTGCTGCAGATGCGGATGACGATCGACGAGGCGGTGTGGTCGGCGACGGCGGGTGGCGCTCGCGCGTTGCGGCGTGACGACGTGGGTTTCGTGCGGCCGGGGGCGCGCGCCGATCTTCACGTGCTGGAGGCGCCTTCCACGACGCACCTCGCCTACCGGCCAGGGGTGCCGCTTACGGCCGGCGTGTGGTGGCGCGGTAGGCGTCTGACCAGCGATTTCGTCTCAAAGTGGTAGCAAAGGTCCCTTGCTCCCCCGCAGTGGTCAGGAGGTCTGGTCGAGGGTCTCCCGGACGCGCTCACGCAAGGCGGGCGGGAGTTCGCCGAGCAGGTGCGACCACTGCTCGACCCGCTTCTCGCTCAGGTGCGTGAGCAGGTCGAGCACCGGAGCCCACAGGTCCTCGTCGGCGGCCGCGACCTGGAGGAGGCCGCGGAACCGGGCTTCGGGGAGCAGTCCGAGGACGTGATCGATCCGGCTCTTGTCGTCGAGGACGAACGCGATCCGGATCAGCGCGTCGTCGCCGATGACGGCCAGGGCCCGGCGCACCGTCGGATCGGGAAGGTGGCCGACGAACCGGCCGACGGTGATCCAGTCCTCGCGGCGCACCAGTTCGACGGCGACCGCGACGACGGTGTCGAGCGGGATCCTGGCGATGATCGCGCTCGCACGGCGCGGGTCCAGCTCGGCCGCGACGTCGGCCAGGAAGGGCGGCTTCAGCCGCTTCGCGACGTCGACGCCCCGGGAGACGTCCACCAGCCCGGCGATCCGCGCGCACAGAAGCGGGCCGAAGACCTTCTCGGCGATCTTCGCGAGGATCGGGCTCGGGACGAGTTTGCTCGCCATCGCCATCCGCTCGAGGGCGGCGAGGTTGGCGTCGAACAGCGTGTCCGTCACCTGTTCGCGGAACGCCTGGAGTTCGGCGGGGTCCACTTTCTCCAGGTACGAGAGCCGCTCCGGGGTGGTGCCGAGGACGCGGGCGAGTTTGAGGATCTCCGCCTGCGCGGCGAAGTTTTCGGTGGTCACAGGCCCACCACCTTGCGAACGGTGCCGCGCAGCAGCGCGGGTACGTACTTCAGGCCCTCTTCGCCCGCTTCGGCCAATGCCTTGGCCTGGCGGTGGCGCGCGTCGCGCAGCGCGTCGGAGAGGTCCTGCTTCTCGTTGTCGGCCAGCGCTTCGATGCCTGCCGGGACAGGACCGCCTAGCTGACCGGTGAGTGTGCGCTCGGCCATGGTCGATCATCATGCCTCATCGGACGCGGGAAGCAGGGGACCTTTACTTTCGTCCATGGCGGACCGCTCGTCACGGCTTGTAGCGTCCAGGTCTGTGATGGACGGAGAGGAGCCCGTGCGGCGCGGGCGGCGGCTGTTGATGGACGTCGCGCTGTGGCTCGGGCTCTGCGGTTGGGTGGTCATCGACGCCGGGTCCAGCACGAAGCACTGGGAACTGCTCTTCGGACTCGTCGCGACCACGGCCGCGATCGCGGTGGCGCGCCGGTACCCGCTGGTCTCACTCGCCATCGCCATGGTCGCGAGCTTCATCGTGCTGGGCAGTTTCGGTGGCCGGGTGCCGATCTGGGAGGGGTTCGTCCTCGTCGCTGTGGGTTACCTCGCCGGCTATCGGCACCCGGTCGCGAAACCGATGCTGCGCCTTTTCGCCGCTGTTTCGGTGCTGGCGGTGCCCGTCGCGCTGCTGTGGAGTAAGGACGGCTTCGCGTCCTGGGGTGCGTTGCTCGGTGTCCTGGTCTTCGCGGGGGTGACGCCCTGGCTGCTGGGCAGGTACGTCCGGCAGCGCGAGGACATGGCGCGCGACGGCTGGCGGCGCGCCGAGGAGATGGAGAGCCGCCAGCGGCTCGTCGCCGACCGCGCGCGGCTGCGTGAGCGCACCCGGATCGCCAGCGACATGCACGATTCGCTGGGCCACGAGCTGAGCCTGATCGCCGTGCGCGCGGCGGCGCTGGAGGTCGCGGGCGGACTCGACGAACCGCAGCGGCAGGCCGCGGGCGAGTTGCGGCAGAGCGCCGCGACGGCGACCGAGCGGCTGCGCGAGATCATCGGCGTCCTGCGCGAGGACGACGCGCCGACCGAGCCGGTGCACGAGAGCATCGACGAACTGCTCGGCCGGGCGAGGGCTTCGGGCGTGCTGATCAAGTCCTCTGTGGACGAACCGGTCGACGGTGAGCCGCCGATGGTCGACCGCGCCGCGTATCGCGTGGTCCAGGAATCGGTCACGAACGTGGTGAAACACGCGCCGGGTGCCGCGGTCACGGTCCGGGTCGTGCGATCCGAGGGGCGGACGGACGTCGTGGTCACCAACGCCGCGCCGCCCGCGGGCCCGCTCCCGGGCCGGACGTCGGGCAAACGCGGGCTGATCGGCCTGCGCGAACGGGTCCGGCTGGTCGGCGGGACCTTGCGGGCGGGCCCCCGCGACGGCGGATTCGAGGTCAGCGCGACCTTGCCGCACGACGCGGCGCCTTCGGAGGAATCGCCGGAGAGCCAGGCGGCGATGGACGCCGAGGTGGGGCAGTCGACGTCGGCGAGGGAACTGGAACGGGCCCGCCGCGACGTCCGGCGCAGCCTGATCCAGGCGATCGTCGTGCCGATCGGGCTTTTCGGCGTGGTGGTCGGGATCAGCGGGGCCGTGTTCCTCGTCCAGTGGTACCGCTCGGAACTCGCCGTCGGCGACTACGACCGCATCCGGATCGGCCAGACGCGCGCGGAGATCGCCTCCCTCCTCCCTGATGGTCAGCGGATCACTCGGCCACGTGCGGTGGAGCCGCCGGTGCCCGCTGGGGCGGCATGCGAGTACTACGGCACCGAGCGCAGCGTGTTCAACTTGAACTACGAGGCCTACCGGCTGTGCTTCGCCGACGGGAAACTCGTGGCGAAGAACGTGATCAGTGAAGACGAGCAAAGGGGGAACCCGGATGATCCGGGTCGTGCTGGCCGATGACGAGGCGATGATCCGCGCCGGGGTGTCGGCGATCCTGGCCGCGGACGCCGGAATCGAGGTGGTCGCGGAAGCAGAGGACGGGCGCGCCGCCGTCGAGCAGGCCCGCGCGACCAGGCCGGACGTCGTGCTCCTCGACATCCGGATGCCGGTCATGGACGGGCTCAAGGCGGCCGAAGAGATCCGCCGGTTGCTGCCCGAGGTGGGCGTGATCATGCTGACCACGTTCGGCGAGGACGCCTACATCGAACGCGCGCTCGGTCTCGGCGCGAGCGGCTTCCTGCTGAAATCCGGCGATCCCCGTGAACTGCTCGGCGGGATCCACGCGGTCGCGGGTGGCGCGGCGTTCCTTTCGCCGAAGGTCGCGCAGCGGGTCATCGCCCGCTTCTCCGGCAACCAGGTCTCCCGCGCCGAAGAGGCGAAGGCGCTGATCGGCAAACTGACCCCGCGTGAGCAGGAAGTGCTGGCGTTGCTCGGTTCCGGACTGTCCAATGCGGACATCGCCGCGAAGCTGTTCGTGGTCGAGGGCACGGTGAAGGCCTACGTCAGCACCATCCTCAACCGGCTCGGCGCGCGGAACCGGGTGCAGGCCGCGATCACCGCGTACGAGGCGGGGCTGGTCGGCGGGGGACCGGAGGCGTCCAGCCGCTGACGCCGGCGCCGATGCGGGCGGTGAGCGCGCCGGGGAGTAGCCGGAACACGCCGTTGCGGACGGCCACGGCGAGCGGATTGCGCAGCTGCGGGCCGATTCTTCCGGCCTGGACCGAGGCTTTGACCACCGATTGGCTGCGCGGGCGGCGCTGCTCGTCGTAACTCTTCAGTGCCGCGTCGACGTCTTCGGTGGTGCTGAGCGCCGCGGCGAGAACGACGGCGTCTTCGATCGCCTGGCAGCCGCCTTGGCCGAGGAACGGCGGCATGGCGTGGGCCGCGTCTCCGAGAAGCGCGACACGACCTTTGACGTAGGTGGGCAGGGGAGTGCCGAGCAGGTAGAGATCGTGGTGGAGCAGCGTCTCGGGCGCGGTCGACTCGATGAGCTCGGGAATCGGTTCGTGCCAGCCGTCGAAGCGGTTTCGCAGATACGACTTCGGGTCCTCGTGACGGACGCCCGCTTCGGCGACGTAGCTCGCCCACCAGTAGACGCGGCCGTCGTGCAGCGGGATGACCCCGATCTCGGCTCCGTCGTCCCAGCTCGTGCTGAGTTCCGTCGGGTGAGGGAGGGTGGTCACCGCGCGGTAGGCCGTGCTGCCGCTGTAGACCGGTTCGGGATGCCGTGGCCAGAGTTGTTTGCGGGCCGTGCTGTGGATTCCGTCCGCGGCGATGATGACGTCGGCGTCGAGATCGTCGAGGTTCGTGACCTCGACGCCGGTGCGGACGCAGCCGTCGGGGAGGGCGTCGCGGAGCGCGCCGATGAGATCCGCGCGGTGGATGGCGGCGAGCGGGCGCCCATGGCGACGGCGGAACGCCTCGGCGTCCCACCGGGTGATGCGGCGGCCGTCGCGGTCGTGGAGACCGCCGGAGGATTGTTCCTGTTGTCCGGCGAGGCGGACGCCCAGCGTTTCGAGTGACCGCAGGGCGTTCGGCCACAGGGAGATGCCCGCGCCGACAGCGGTGAGCTCCGGCGCCTGTTCGAGGACGGTGACCTCCCAGCCGATGCCGTGCAGTCCGATGGCGGCGCTCAGCCCGCCGATTCCCCCGCCGATCACGATCGCTTTGCGCATGTCGACCTCCTCTACAGTTGTAGAGTACTACTACACTTGTAGAGTGCGAAAGGCGACGATCGGGGACGCGGCCATCGAGGTCATCGCGGCCGAGGGGATGCGGGGGCTGACGCATCGCGCCGTCGACCGGTTCGCCGGGCTGCCGCCGGGTTCGACCTCGTACTACGCGCGGACGCGGGCGGCGCTGCTGGAGCTGGCGATCTCGCGGATGATCGAACTCGACGAGGTCACCCTCGACCCGCCACCCGGGCAGCTGGCCGAGTACGTGGCGGGGTTCGCCCACGCGGCGATCACGAACGGGCGGACGCGGATGCTCGCGCGGTACGAGTTCGCGCTGGAGGCGACGCGGCGGCCGGAGCTGCGGGAGGCCTACGACCGGGGCGGGCTCGTCATCCGGCGGCGGTGCGCGGAGGTGCTCGCCGCGTGCGGATCGGCGGAGCCGGAGCGGCACGCGCGGGTGCTCGTGGCGTGGCTGGAAGGGACGGTCTTCGACGCGCTGGCCGGGACGGGGTCGTTGCGGCCGCCCGGGTTGGAGGAGTTGACGCGGGGGGCGCGGGAGGTGTTGGCGGGGCTCGGGGTGGCGGGATAGCAGGGGACCTTTGCTACCGCCTGAGGCTCTGACCTGCGGAAAGAGAGCAGGGGACCTTTGCTGCCGCCCGGGGTGTGTGGAAATAGAGACGTTGAGTGTCTCTATTTCCACACACCCTGTACGTCGCGTAGTGACTGTGTGGGTTTTGGGACATCTGACGTCCCAGAATCCACACGGTCACCTCGGGCGTTCCGCTGTGCAGGGAAGCAAGGGACCTTTGCTCCCGCTTCTCTCAATGTCGAGACAAGCGCGTCGACCCGCGGGCTCCGGAACGGGATGTCCCGAAAGCCACTCCTGAAAGTGGCTTTCGCGACGTGCCCGGGCACCCAAGCGGTAGCAAAGGTCCCTTGCTCCCCGTCAGGCGTCCCGCCGCCTGAGCACCGTGGAACCGGTGACCAGACCAGCAGCGGCCCAAGCCGCACAGAGCGCGACGCCGACCCAGGGCGCGTAGGGCGCGACGCCGCCGAAGATCGGGTTCGGCTGCCCTGGCGTGACCATCGCGTTGACACCCGCGAAGCCCGGGAAGTAGTTCACGAGGTCTTCCCAGCCCAGCGAGCCGGCGAACATCGGGATCATCACCAGCAGCACGAACACTGTCACGATCGTCCCCGCCGTCGAGCGCAGCGCCGTCCCGAGGCCGAGGCAGAGCAGCCCCAGCAGCGCGAAGTAGCCGCCCATACCCGCCGCGGTCGCGAGGACCTCGCCCACCGAGGAGCCGGGCGCGGGGATCAGCGGCGCCGAGACCGCCACGCCGGCGAGGGTGTTCAGCACGCCGTAGCCGAACAGCACCGGCAGCAGGACGGCCGATTTCGCCGCGAGGACCCGGTTCCGCACCGGGACCCACTGCAGGGTCGAGCGGATGCTGCCGCTGGCGTATTCGCTCGTGATGAACAGCGTCGCCAGCGCGACCACGGCGAACTGCGTGAGATAGAACGCCGCTCCGGTCACCACGGCGTGTGGGGCCATCGGACGATCGCTGCCGTCCTGCAGCGCGAAACCGAGAGCCGCCGAGTAGGCGAGCATCAGGGCGAGCCCGCTGATCAGGCACCACCAGGTGGACCGGACCGACCAGAACTTGGTCCATTCCGAAGAGATCGTGTTCATCGTGCGCTCCACTGCTTGAAGAAGCCGGTCAGCTCGTTACGGAAGAACTCCAGCGCCTTCCGTGAGTCGATCGAGCCGTACTGGTTCTCGATCTCGGACGGCGGGAGGTGTGGGCGCAGTCCCAACTGGTCGATCAGGATCGCGGCGTCGGTCACTGACGAATGGCCACTGTTCTCGACCAGGTCCTGCTTCTTCGGCCCGATGAGCCGCGGCCAGGTCTCGTCCCAGGACGCCCGGTAGTACTTCTCGCCGGTCGGGCTGGTCAGCAGCAGGAACGGCCGGTCGAGGGAGACGCCGCCGAAGAACGGGCCGTCGATGTTCACGCCCGCCTTGATCCGCCGGTCGGCGACCATCGCGGCGGCGGTCGCCGAACCCCCGGCGGAGTGACCGGCCATCCCGATCTTCGTCGCGTCGATCGACCAGCGCCGGTCCTTCAGCAGCGTGTCGACGACGAACGTGGTGTCCACGGCCCGGTTCGCGATCGCGGCGGGCCACGGCTCACCGGGGAGTCCACAAGCGACACACTGGCGCAGCCCGTCGGGGAACTCCGTCGCCCAGGCTTCGTAGGCGTGGTCGATCCCGGCGACCACGAAGCCTTGCGCGGCAAGGTGTTCGGCCACCGAGGTCAGGGTGATCCGGTTGTTGCCCGCGCCCGGCGAAAGCACCACCAGCGGACGCCGTCCTGGCAGGGAAGGCGCGTTCTCCCGCGAGTGGACCCGCACCTTGCTCAGAGCGTCCGGCGGCAGGTCGAGGTTCCGCCCGGCGACCGTCGCCGCGGACTCGGCCTCGGTCATGTACAGCGGCGCGCGTCCGATCGGGACGGCCGGGTACCAGACGTTGACCATCAGTTCGCGCCGCTTCTCCGGCACCCAGGGGTCGGCTCGTCGCTGATCGGTGAGGTGCAGCGTGCGCAGCCCGATCGGGAGCGGGCCGCCCGGCGCGGGCAGCGACAGTTCCGGCGCCGCCGATGCGGCCGCCGGCACCCCCAGCAGGCCGGCGATCACCGCCACCAGGACCATGAGCGACTTCATGCCGCGACTCCCGTTCCGTATTCGACCGACGACGCGGTCAGTTCCATGTACGCCTGTTCCAGTGACGCGGTCCGTTCGGTCAGCCCGTGCACCCGGATCCCAAGCTCGTGCACCGCGTCGCCGACGAGATGGACGGGCAGGTCGTGCACGAGCAGTTCGTCCTGATCGGATTCCGTGGTCGCGCCGAGCGCGCGAAGACGCTGCTCGAGGACACGCAAATCAGCGGGAGCGGGCACCCGCACCGCGACCGACGTCCGCGAATTGCCCGCGATGAACTCGTCGACCGGCGCGTCGGCGAGCAATTTCCCCTTGCCGATGACGACCAGCCGGTCCGCGGTCAGCTGCATCTCGCTCATCAGATGGCTTGACACGAAAACCGTGCGGCCCTCCTCCGCGAGCGATCGCATCAGCTGCCGCACCCAGCGGACGCCGTCGGGGTCGAGGCCGTTCACCGGCTCGTCGAACATCAGCACGCCCGGGTCGCCCAGCAGGGCACCGGCGATCCCGAGACGCTGCCCCATACCGAGCGAGAACGTCCCGGCGCGTTTGCCCGCGACGTCGGTGAGGCCCACCGTCGCGAGCACTTCGTCCACCCGGCTCGCCGGGATCCCGTTGCTGCGCGCCATCGCCAGGAGGTGCTTGCCCGCGCTCCGGCCCGGATGCAGCGCCTTGGCCTCCAGCAGTGCGCCGACCTCGCGCAGCGGGAATCGCAGGTCCTCGTACCTCTTGCCATCGATACGGACCTCGCCCGCGCTCGGCGCGTCGAGGCCGAGCGTCATCCGCATGGTCGTCGACTTGCCCGCGCCGTTGGGACCGAGGAAACCGGTCACCTTGCCCGGTTCGACGGCGAACGTCAGCCCGTCGACCACCGTCTTCTCGCCATAGCGCTTCGTGAGTCCTCGAAGCGTGATCATCCGCGCCCTCCTTCGTGTCCCCGAATCCTCCGATGCGGGGCCACCCGCGGACATCGCCCCGAAGTCATCGGCCATCCCTTACTTTCGTCAGGTGCCGCTCGGCACGAGTCACCGCGGAAAGGCAGAATCGGCGCCATGACCACCCGCGAACAACGGCGCGTGAATCCGCTCGACCTGGTGATGCTCGTCCTCGCCGTGTTCTCCGTCGGGCTGCTCGCCTATGTGACGTTCTTCCCGCATTCGGAGGAGACGGCGCACCGCGTCTTCGTCATCGACACGACGGTGTGCGGAATTTTCGCGCTGGAATTCCTGTGGCGGTGGCGGCGCCACCGCTGGGAGAAGTGGTTCCCGCTGCGCAACTGGTACGAGATCATCGGCATGATCCCCATCGCGCATCCGGCGCTGCGCGGGTTCCGGCTGTTGCGGATCATCGTGGTCCTGGTCCGGCTCGCGCGCACCGCGGACCGCGCGTTCGGGGAGCGGTTCACGCAGCGGCTGGTCGAACGGCTTTCCCGGCCGATCGTGCTGGCGATCAAGAAACCGATCACGATCGCGGTACTCGACGAGGTCGTCAAAGTGCTGGAAACCGGAAACTATCCGCAGAACCTCGCGCGCTCACTCAGTGACAACCAGTCGCTGCTGCGGGGGATCATCGCGGAGAAGCTCAAGAACGATCCGCAGGCCGGACGGCTTTCGAAGCTGCCGTTCCATGACGAGGTGGTGCGTTCGGTGATCGACACCGCGATGCGCGTGATCCTCGAAGTGCTGACCGATCCGCGGATCGACGAGTTCTTCGCGCATGTGGTGCGGGAGAACCGGGAGCAGATCCGCACCGCTGTGCAGCTGGGGTTGAACGAGCGTGAGGACGACGAGGAGCTGGCGGCGCAGCTGCCGACCCGGCCTCAGCATCAGCTGATGGACTGACCTCGTGAGGTGCGCCGGGTAGGGGCGGCGTTCAGCGGGTCCTCCGGCCAGGGATGCTTCGGGTAGCGCCCGCGGAGATCGGCGCGCACGGCCGCGTAGCCGTTGCGCCAGAACGATTCCAGATCCGCGGTGACCGCCGCGGGCCGTCCGGCGGGGGAGAGCAGGTGCAGAACGACGGGAACGCCCGCCAGTTCCGGCGTCGCGAGCCAGCCGAAGGTCTCCTGCAGTTTGACGGCGAGCACGGGCTGTTCACCCGAGTAATCGACCCTGATCCGCGAACCCGACGGTACCTCCAGCCGGTCCGGCGCCAGTTCGTCCAAACGCGACGCCTCCGGCCAGGGCAACAGTCCGCGTAGGGCCGCGCCGGCGTCCAGCGCGGCGAGATCGGACCGGCGACGGGCCGAGCCGAGATCCAGCCAGCTATCCAAAGTGGACAGAAGCTCCGTATCGGAGACCGCGGGCCAAGGCGCTCCCCGCACGCGATGCAGAAAGGCCAGCCGCTCGCGCAGCCTCTTCCCGTCTTCCGACCATCGCAGCAGGCCGAGCCCTTCGGTGCGCAGCCCGTCCAGCAGCGCGGCGCGGATCGCGTCCGGCGAGGGCGAGCGCAACGGTTTCTCCGACAGCGTGATCGCGCCGAGCCGCCGCACCGACCGCGCCACTACGTCGCCCGAGGACCATTGCACTTCGTCCACTGTGGACATCAGATTCGGCGCGGCGCGCACGGCGAGGTCTTCGTCAGCGGGCGCGGCCAGCCGGATGATTCCTTGCGCACGGCCGGGATCCCGGGTCGCTTCGGCCACCGCCAGCCATTCGACGTCGGCCAGTCCGCTGCCGCGCGGCAGTTCGGCCGCAGTTCCACCGGCCATCAGATACACCGGTGTCCCCGCAGAACGCCGGCGCGCGAGCCGCTCGGGATGCGCCAGCGCCACGACCAGTGCCGGATCGGAGGCGTCGCCGCCGTCGGGCACCAGCTGGGAAAGCCTTCGCACGTCACGCTTCCAGCGCTCGTCGCTGCGTACTCGCCGCAGCTCGGCTTCGAGGTCGGTCAGCGTGCCGCCGCTGTCCAGCAGCGCGACGACCTCGGCCGCCGAACGCGCGTTGGTCCGCGCCGCGCCGTCCAGCAACGCCCTCGCCAGCCGCGGATGCAGGCCCAGACCGGCCATTTTCCGGCCGCGTTCGGTCACCGTGCCGTCTTCCGCTGTTGCCCCGAGCGTGGTCAGCAACGCGCGCCCGGCGGCCAGCGCACCCTCACCGGGCGGATCCCACCAGGCGAGGCCGGAACCGTCCGGGGTGGACCAGCACGCGAGCTCCAGTGCGAACCGCGCCAGCTCGGCCGTCCGGATCTCGGGTTCGGGATACGCGGGCAGGGACCCCTGTTCGTGCGCCGCCCAGCATCGGTACGCGCGGCCCGGTGCCTCACGTCCGGCCCGGCCGGCGCGTTGTTCCGCGACCGCGGCCGACACGCGTACCGTCGCCAGCCCTGGCAGGCCACGCCGGTGATCGACACGGGGCACGCGGGACAGGCCGCAGTCCACCACCGCGCGTACCCCCGGCACGGTCAAACTGGACTCGGCGACCGACGTCGAGAGCACCACCCGGCGGCGGGCGCGGGGGCGCAGCGCGTCATCCTGGTGCGCCGCCGACAGCCGCCCGTGCAGGGGCAGCACGTCGGCGTCGAGGCTGCTGAGCAGGCCGCTCACCCTGGCGATCTCTCCCGCGCCGGGCAGGAACGCGAGGACGTCACCGTCCCCTTCGGACAGTGCTTTGTGGATCACTCGGGCCACGGTCGCCTCGATCCGCTCGCCGCGCGCGGGCGGGGAATACGAGACGTCGACCGGATAGGTCCTCGCGTGCGCGGTGATCACCGGCGCGTCACCGAGCAGCGCGGCCAGCCGTCCGGAGGCCACGGTGGCGGACGTCGCGAGCAGGCGCAGGTCATCCCGCAGCCCTGCGCGCACGTCCAGGAGTAGCGCGAGCAACAGGTCCGCGTCGAGATGGCGTTCGTGGCATTCGTCGAGCAGGACGGTCGACACCCCGCTCAGTTCGGGATCGCCCTGCACTCGCCGGACCAGCAGGCCCGACGTCACCACTTCGATCCGCGTCGAAGAAGACACCTTCCGGTCACCGCGGACCGAATAGCCGACCGTCTCACCGACCCGTTCGCCCAGCAGAGACGCCATGCGCGCCGCCGCGGCCCGCGCCGCCAGCCGCCTCGGTTCGGCGACGATCACCCGGCCTTCGCCGTTGTCCAGCGCGAGCGGCACCAACGTGGTCTTGCCGGTTCCCGGGGGCGCGACGAGTACGGCGGTGCCATGGGCGTCGAGCGCGGCTTCGAGTTCGGGCAGGACCGCGCGAACCGGCAGATCGGGAAGGGTCACTTCTCGGTGACCTGTGGCGGAGGCGGGATCCGGTAGCCGGACGGGCCGATGTTGCGGTTCAGCGATTCGAGCCATTCGCCGGACGAGATCATCTTCTGGATCGCCTTGGCCACCGCAGCCCGCCCCTCGGTGTCTTCCTTGCGCAGGCCGACACCGTACTTCTCCTTCGAGAACGGCTTGCCGACGACTCGCAGCAGCTCCGGGTTCTGCGCCACGTAACCGGCGAGGATGACGTCGTCGGTGGTCACCGCGTCCACCTGTCCGGCGAGGAGTGCCGTGACGCAGTCCTGGTAGCGCGGGTATTCGACGAGCTGGACGGCCTGCGCGAACTTGTCGCGCACCTGTTCGGCGGAGGTGGTGCCGCCCACGGCGCACAGCTTGCGGCCGTTGAGGTTCTCGGGGCCGGTGATGTCGGTCGACCGGAGGCGGACGAGGAGATCCTGGCCCGTGTCGAAATAGGGCCCGGCGAACGCGACCACCTGTTTGCGTTTTTCGGTGATGGAGTAGGTCGCCACCATCAGATCCGTGATCCCCGAGGTGATGTCCGTCTCGCGCGACGACGGCCTGCTGTCGTGCCAGGTGATGTGATCCTCGTCGACACCCAATTCGCTCGCGACGTACTTCGCGACGTCGACGTCGAAGCCGACGTACCGGCCGTCAATCGTCCTCCGGGAAAGTCCCGGCTGGTCGAAGCGGATGCCGATGGTGAGCTTGTTGGTCGCGACCGCGCGCGCGACGAGAGAATCCGACGGACCGGCCTCTGTGTCGCAGGCCGCCACTGTGACCAGCATCAACCCGGTCACCAGCAGGGCGCGTCCCCTCATCGGGTGCCTCCGTCCGCCGCCTCACGTTGTTCTCAGGGTCGGCGGTTAGCCTAGGCCCGTGCGCAGACCGCCCCAAGTCGTACTCGACGCCGTGGGCACACTCGCCCGGCTCGGACTGGCCGCCGTCTGGTTGGTCTCCGGATGGCTGAAGATCAGCGATCCGGGGCAGACCTACATCGCGGTCCAGGCTTTCGACGTCCTGCCGGACGGGCTCGTCCGCCCGGTCGCGATCGGGATGCCGCTCGTCGAACTGGCGCTCGGCCTGTTCCTGCTCGCCGGGTTCGTGACCCGGTGGGTGTCGGTGCTGTCGGTGCTGCTGCTCGCGGTGCTCATCGCCGCGATCGCCCAATCCTGGGCGCGCGGACTGAGCATCGACTGTGGCTGCTTCGGTGGTGGCGGTCAGATCGCCGCGGATCAGACGAGGTATCCGCAGGAGATCGCCAGGGACCTCGGGTTCGCGCTACTGGGTGTCTGGCTGATCGTGCGGCCGCGGACCTGGCTGTCCGTGGACGGCTGGCTCGGGAACTCTCGCGCCCCCGCCGACGACGACTATGTGGGTATCGCTGAAGGGAACGAATAATCGTGGGTGGAGCTGAGCGCAACGCTCGGAAACGCAAGCAGCAGCAGACGGCGTCGCGCTCGGTGGCACAGGCCAGGGGCGTCGCGGGCGGCGACAAGAAGAAGGTCGTCGCGATCACCGTCGCGGTGGTCGTGCTCGCCGCGCTGGTGATCGGTGGCGTGATCTGGACGACGTCCAGCAAGGACAGCACCGCGGGCAAGGTGATCGGGGCGCAGCCGACCACGTCGGCGCCCGGTGTCGTCGAGAAGCGCGAGGGGGCGGCCGTGGTCGTCGGCAAGCCCGAGGCGAAGAAGACCATCGACATCTACGCCGACTTCCTCTGCCCGGTCTGCAAGCAGTTCGAAGAGTCGTTCAAGGGCCAGATCGAAGAGCAGGTGAACAACGGGACCCTGCAGGTCCGGTACCACATGCTGCCGATGCTGAACCAGCGTTCCGACCCGCCGGGCTACTCGCTGGACTCCGCCAACGCCTCCCTCGCGGCGGCCGACGCGGGCAAGTTCCTCGCCTTCCACGACGCGCTGTTCAAGGACCAGCCGGAGGAAGGCGGACGCGGGTTCGACAAGGCGCAGCTGATCAAGCTCGGCCAGGACGTCGGTATCACCGACCCGACCTTCGTGCTCAAGGTCAACAGTGGCGCGTACGAGCAGGAGATCCAGGACGCGTACAAGAAGATCTCCACGGATCCGTCGCTGCAGCAGGACTTCGGCAACGGCCCCGGTTTCGGCACGCCGACCGTCACGGCGAACGGGCAGGTCGTGAAGCTGGAGCAGGACTGGGTGCAGAAGGTCGTCAGCTAGCTTGTCCCGTGAAGGCCCTCTTCCCTCGGCTGAGCCGAGGGAAGAGGGCGTTNCTGAGCCGAGGGAAGAGGGCCTTCACGCTGTTCGGGGCCGGTGGGGGCGGCCGGGTGGTAGCAAAGGTCCCTTGCTCTCTTTCCGCAGGTGAGCGTGTGGGTTTCAGGACACCTGACGTCCCGAATCCCACACGGTCGGTCAGCATCGCTACGCAGAGTGCTGGGTGTGTGGAAATAGGGACACTCAACGTCTCTATTTCCACACACCCCCGGGCGGTAGCAAAGGTCCCTTGCTCCCTTTTCGCTGGTCAGGGGCGCGAAGCGGAGGCGACAGTCGCGAAGGCGTGTACGCGGGCCGTCTCCGCTGAGCGCGGCCAGACGAGGCCCCACTCGACGTCGGGAGAGCCTGCGAAGGGCACGAAGCGGATTCGCGGGTGGCTGAAGTACTCCCGCGCGTGTGCGGCGAGCGGGCAGATGCCGGCGCCGGTGGCGATCGCGGCGAGTAGTTCCTGAAAGGTCGCGAAGGGCTTGCCCCGCGTCACAGGGTGTCCGGCCGGCGTCAACCACTGGCGTGGTTCCTCGACCCAGTACGGCTCCGGCGGATGCGCCGCGCGAAGGACGGTGTCGCGGGCGAGGTCGTCCAGGGACACGGACTTCCGTCGCGCGAAAGGGTGTTTCGACGACACCGCCAGCACCATCGGTTCGGTGTACACGACCGGTCCGGTCGTGAGATCGGGTTCGTCGGCCGGAAGCAGGGTCACCAGCACGTCGATCTCACCCGAGCGCAGCATCGCCATCGGATCGGCGAAATCGGCTTCGCGGATGAGGAGTTCCGTGTCCGGGTAGCGCTGCCGGAAAAAGTCCAGGAGATCTTCGATCAGGTCGGCGACGCCGGGCGCTTCGAAACCCAGCCGCAGCACGCCGCCGATCCCGTGTCCGGCAGCGATCGCGCGGTCGATGCCTTCGTGCAGCGCGCGGTAGGCGGGGCCGAGGTCGTCCCGCAGCCGTTCGCCGATCGGCGTGAGCCGGACCCGCCTGCTGGTGCGGGCGAAGAGCGGCGCGCCGATCCGGCGCTCCACCTGCTTGATCGTCTGGCTCACCCGTGCCTGCGAGACGTGCAGGCGTTCCGCGGTGCGGCCGAAATGCAGTTCGTCGGCCAGCGTCAGGAAGATCTCGATGTCCCGCAGTTCCATAATCTCCAGGTTATCGGTCCGGGCCGGTTCCGATCAGCGGGAACCGGCTTTTCCGCAGGTCTAGCGCTTTGTCATGTATTAATTCAAGATGTGAACTTACGCACTTTCGGCATGGGTGGTGAGGTATGAGGAAATTCGCGGTCCAACTCGCTCTGCTGTTCGTTTCGTGCCTCGCACTGGCGTTGGCGCCGGTGAAGGCACAGGCGGCACCCGCGTTCAACGTGCTGGCCTTCTACAACGGCACCTACGACGCGGCGCATATCAGCTTCGTCAAGGAAGCCAACCAGTGGTTCCCGAAAACCGCTTCACAGCACAACTTCGGCTACACCGCGACCAACGACTGGAACCGGCTGAACTCGCTTCAGCCCTCGCAGTACCAGGTCGTGCTGTTCCTCGATGATCTGCCGCAGACCTCGGCGCAGCGTGCGGGCTTCGAGCGTTACATGAACGCGGGTGGGGCGTTCTTCGGCTTCCACGTGGCGGCGTTCACCACGAATCCGTCCACTTGGGACTGGTACCACAACGGGTTCCTCGGCACTGGCGCGTTCAAGTCCAACACCTGGGGGCCGACGACGGCGACGCTGAAGGTGGAGAACCGGCCGCATCCGTCGACCACACGGCTGCCCGCGACCTTCACCTCGTCGGTGAGCGAGTGGTACGCCTGGAACAGGGACCTGCGCAAGAACCCGGACATCCGAATCCTCGCGTCGGTGGATCCGGTGAGCTTTCCGCTCGGGACCGATCCGAACCAGTCCTGGTACAGCGGGTACTACCCGATCCTCTGGACCAACGCCAAGTACAAGATGCTGTACGCCAACTTCGGCCACGACAAGATGAACTACGAGACGAACCAGCCGCTTTCGTCGACCTTCGGCAGTGAGGTGCAGAACCGCTTCGTCATCGACGGTCTGCTGTGGCTCGGCGGAAGGCAAACCGCACGAGAATGAGCAGGGCCAGGCGGGCCAGGTTCGCCCGATGCCATTTCCTGGCGAGTTCCTCGCGGCGTACCAGGTCCGGCTGTTCCTTCAGTAGTGGCAGGTTGACCGATCGGACGAGCTGGACCGTGATGCCGGTGGCGGCGGCCGTGCCCGCCGCTGCGATGGCGATCGCGCGCCGGTCGCCGCCTTCGTGCCAGCTGCCGGTGAGCGCGAGCGCCGTCGACGCGATCGTCGCCGGCGCCGCCGGGATGAAGTAGCGCGCGGGGCTGCCCGGCGTGAGGAGCCCGGGGGATCGTTCGCCGGTGAGGCGGGGGATGTCGACGACGGCTTCGTAGAGGTTGCCGAAGAACCAGTGGGCCTGGCCGACCGTGGCGATCCGGGCCCAGCGGCCGGTCTTGACCTGCATGGACCCAGACTGCCACAGCGGCGGCCCGCAGGTGGTAGCAAAGGTCCCTTGCTCTCCCGCGGGTGTCGTGAAGGCCTCCTTGAGGGACCCAAAGTCCGTGAAGGGCCCCTTCACTACCTTCAGGGTAGGCAAGGAGGCCTTCACGGACGGCCTTCGCGGCGCGCCCGGAGTCAGGCGGTAGCAAAGGTCCCTTGCTACTCCTCGATGGCGCCGCCCACCGCCCGCAGGTGCTGCCGGAACGTCAGCGAAGGCGACTTCGCGCGCTCCGCGAGGAAGTCGGCGAAGCGCACTTGCCCGCGAAGGGACTCTCCGGCGCGGATCCGGTCGGCCTGGAGCCGCTCGGTGTCGCGGATGCCCTCGGCGCGGTCCAGTACCTCGTCCGCCCGGTCTGCCGGGACGAACAGGACGCCGTCTTCGTCGCCGAACACAAGATCTTCCCGCGTCACCGTCCACTCGCCGACGACGGCCGACGCGAGCGCGTCGTCCGGGCGGGCCGAGACCGAGAGCGGTCCGGTCGGGATCGAGCCGAGGCTGAACACCGGCAGCCCGATCTTCTTGATGTCGGCGGTGTCGCGGTGCAGCCCCCAGATGACCACGCCGCTCAGCCCGGCGGCCTCGGCTTCGAGCACCGCGAGGTCCCCGACGCAGCTCTCGTCGAGCCTGCCGCCGTTGTCGACGACGAGTACGTCGCCGGGGTTCGCGGTTTCGTACGCCTCCAGGAAGACGTCGACACTGCCGACGTGCCGGGCGGGGGTGACCCGCCCGGCCACGCGGCCGCCGGGCACGACCGCGTGCGTACCGGCGGGCGCGCACCGGACCGGGACGCCGGCGCGGACGCAGCCGTCGGTCAGATGCGCGGTGGTCAGCAGGGAGAACCGCTGCCGAAGCTCCTCGGGATCCATATCCCGACTTTAGCCACGGCGCCACACCACGGGTTTGTGGTTCGGGCTGCTGTCATCCCGCACGGAGCCCATGACCTCGCCGTTCTCGCCCACGAGGGCGCCGCAGCCGGGGGAAGGCGCGGGAAGCGTCTCGACCGCGCCGCCCGGCGACCACACCGCGGGAACCGTGGAGAAGTCCGGTGTCCTCAAACAACCTGTGACGACTCCCGACCTGTTGAGCGAGACCGCTGTCATGGAGTCCGGCACCGGAACGGAGGTGTCGTAGGCCGTCCAAAGCCGGTCGCCTCCTTGGACACTGGCCAGCACCTTGCCGTCCCGGATCGCGAGGGCGCGTGCTTCGCGGACACCCTCCGGGAGGACGAGTTGCCGGGCCACGCCGTCCTTCCAAAGCCAGGCGCCGCCGGAGTGTTCCTGCATCAGGATCGTGCCGTCGTGGTCGATGTCCACCGGGCCGAGCAATGGCGGGCTGTCCAGCAGTACCGGGTGCGCGCGGTCGTCGGCGGGCCAGATCGCCGCCCAGGAACCGAATCGCGGGTCGTTGTGCACGAAGCCGACGACATCGCCGCGGTCGTTCATGCCGGTAACCCGCGTCTGGGCGTAGTTCGGCACCTTCTCCAGAAGCTGGAAGCCACCGTTCTCGAAGACGAACGAACGATAGGTCCGGGTCGAAATCGCGTAGCTGTTCGTGAGAATCGACCCCGACGCGTTCTCGTCCACGGTCACGATCGTGTCGTAGCCCGCCGGGAGGCCGTGGTTCTGAACGGTCCCTCCCGACCAGGTGAGCAAGCCGCTTTCGGAGTGTCCCGCGTAGCTTCCGGCCCCGTCGGTGGCCACTACCTGGACAGTGCCGAAGGGCACCGGCAGGTAGCTCATCGTCCAGTCTGTCGCCGACGCGGTGCCCGCCGACAGCAATCCCGAGGCGACAGTGGCTGCCAGGACCAAGCTCGTACGTTTCATCGAAACCCCCTGTGAGTCGTGTCCGCCCTGTTTAACCGGGGTGCGAGCCGCTTGTCTGCGTCACCTGACACTCAACGGGAACCAAGTAACATCCATGCAGACCTGTATGTAAGGGGTTGATAAATACAGTCCTGTCTGTATCTTCAGTTCCAACAGCAACGACAAGGAGCGTCGTGGTGGCCAACAAGGTTTACGTCGTCGGCGTGGGCATGACGAAGTTCGAGAAGCCCGGACGTCGCGAAGACTGGGATTACCCGCAGATGGCCAAGGAGTCCGGGACCAAGGCGCTCGAAGACGCCGGGATCTCCTTCGACGAGGTGCGGCAGGCCTACGTCGGCTACGTCTACGGCGAGTCGACCTCGGGGCAGCGGGCAGTCTACGAACTGGGCATGACCGGGATCCCGGTCGTCAACGTCAACAACAACTGCTCGACCGGGTCGACCGCCCTGTACCTCGCCGCGGAGGCGATCCGGGGCGGCCGCGCGGACTGCGCGCTCGCGCTGGGTTTCGAGAAGATGCAGCCTGGATCACTCGGCTCGACCTACGACGACCGCGAACAGCCGATGGGCAGGCACATCCAGGCGCTCGCGGAGATCTCCGAGGTGCTCTTCCCGCCCGCGCCGTGGATGTTCGGCGCGGCGGGTCGCGAGCATATGAAGACCTACGGCACCACCGCCGAGCACTTCGCCAAGATCGGCGAGAAGAACCACCGGCATTCGGTGAACAACCCGTACGCGCAGTTCCAGGAAAGCTATTCGCTGCAGGACATCCTGGACTCGCGGATGATCTATGACCCGCTCACCAAACTCCAGTGCTCGCCGACCTCGGATGGGTCCGGCGCGGCGATCCTCGCCAGCGAGTCCTTTGTGGACTCGCACGGGCTGGCGGGGCAGGCCGTTGAGATCGTCGGGCAGGCGATGACCACCGACTTCGCCAGCACCTTCGACGGCACCGCGAAGAACATCATCGGCTACGACATGAACGTCCAGGCCGCGCGCCAGGTGTACGACCAGGCCGGGCTCGGCGCGGAGGACTTCCAGGTCATCGAACTGCACGACTGCTTCTCCGCCAACGAACTCCTGCTCTACGAGGCGCTCGGACTCTGCGCCGAAGGGGAGGCCGGGAAGCTCGTCGACTCCGGGGACACCACCTACGGCGGCAAGTGGGTCGTCAACCCGTCCGGCGGGCTGATCTCCAAGGGACACCCGCTCGGCGCCACCGGCCTCGCGCAATGCGCCGAACTCACCTGGCAGCTGCGCGGAACCGCGGACAAACGCCAGGTCGACGGCGTCCAGGCCGCGCTGCAGCACAACATCGGACTCGGCGGCGCCGCCGTCGTCACCGCCTACCAGCGCGCCGAGCGCTGATCCCATCGAAAGGAAGAACCATGGGCAAGATCAGTGCCTCCGTCGAACTCCCCGCCGCTCCCGACAAGGTGTGGGCGGAGTTCTCCAATCCCAACAACTTCGAGAAGTGGCTGACCATCCACACCAAGTGGAAGGGCGAGGTCCCGGCCGAATTCTCCAAGGGAGCGCAGGCCTCCGAGGTCGTCACGATGCTCGGGATGCCGAACACGATCACCTGGACCGTCGACGAGTTCGAGGCGCCGTCGAAGCTGGCGATCTCCGGGACCGGGATGGCCGGGGTGAAGGTCAAGTTCGAGCTGTCGGTGGAGGCTTCCGGAGAGGGCTCACTCGCCAGCATCGACGCGGAGTTCGCCGGCCAGATGATCGTCGGCGCGCTCGGCAAGGCCGTCGAGAAGGACGGCAAGAAGAACCTCGACGCCTCCCTGGAGAACCTCAAGGCGCTGGTCGCGTGACCGAGCGATTCGACCCCGGCGGGCTCGGCAAGTGGACCGCTGAGTCCCGGTTCGAGGTGACCCGTGAGCGGCTGATCGAGTACGCGAAGGCCACCAACGACCCGATCCCGGCGCATCTCACCGGGGACGTCGCGAGCCCCGTGTTCGCGATCGTGCCGGTGTTCGAGTCGCTGATGGAGCCCGCGCTCGAGGTCGTCCCGGTCGGTTTGTTCGGCCGGATCGTGCACGGGGAACAGGAATTCCGGTTCCAGCGGCCGATCCGGCCCGGCGACAAGCTCGTGTCGCGAGCACGGATGACCGGCTACGAAGGACTGAAGAACGGCACGCGCGGCACCATCCACCTCGAATGCCGGACCGAGGACGGCGACCTGGTCAACGAGCAGTACGTGACCCTGTTCGTGCGCGGGTTCGACACCGGCGAGACACGGGGTGAACTCGGGCCGGAGCACAAGTTCGACGAAGGCCTGCGTTCGCGGGCGCCGGTGGCGAAGGTCAGCCAGCACGTCGACGACGACCAGACGTACCGATACGCGCCCGCCGCCGGCGATCCCATGCCCATCCATCTCGACGAAGAGGTCGCGAAGGATTCCGGACTGCCGGGGATCATCGCGCACGGCTTGTGCACCATGGCGTTCACCTCGTGGGCGCTGCTGACCGAGGTCGCCGGGTCCGATGTGGACAGACTGAAGCGGTTCGCCGTCCGATTCGCCAAACCGGTGCTGCCCGGGCAGGACCTGACGACGTCCATCTGGAGTGCGGGTGCCGGGAGCTACGCGTTCGAAACCACCGTCGGCGAAACCGTCGTGATCAAGGACGGCCTCGCGGAATTCGCGGAGTAGGAGCAAAAGCCATGGGAGCACTCGACGGGCGGGTCGCCGTCATCACCGGCGCCGGACGCGGGATCGGCCGCGAGCACGCGCTGCTGTTCGCGCGGGAGGGCGCGAGCGTCGTCGTCAACGACCTCGGCGGCGCGAACGACGGCAGCGGCAGTGACACCGGGCCCGCACAGGAAGTCGTCGACGAGATCCGCGCGGCGGGCGGGAAGGCCGTGGCGAACACGGCCAACGTCGCCGACTGGGCGGGCGCCGAGGAACTGGTCGCGCAGGCGGTGAGCGAGTTCGGCAGGCTGGACGTCGTCGTGAACAACGCGGGCATTCTGCGCGACGCGTTCATCGCGGGACTGGAAGAGTCCCAATGGGATTCCGTGATCGCGGTGCATCTGAAGGGACACGCAGCGGTGCTGCGGCACGCTGCCGCGTACTGGAAGAGCGCGAGCAAGGCCGGCGAACCGGTGGCGGGTTCGGTGATCAACACCGCCTCGGCGTCCGGGACCACGTTGCCGAACGCAGGGCAGGCGAACTACGGCGCGGCGAAGGCGGGGATCGCCGCGCTGACGCTGGTCGCCGCCGAGGAACTGGAACGCTACGGCGTGCGGGTCAACGCGATCGCGCCGATCGCGCGCACGCGGCTCACCCTGGCGACGCCGGGCATGGGCGCGATCTTCGCCCAGGAGGTCGAGGAAGGCGAGTTCGACGCGTTCTCCCCGGCCAACATCTCGCCGCTGGTGGCCTACCTCGCGACCGAGAAATGCCCGATCACCGGCAAGGTGTTCGCGGTGCAGGGCGGCGCGATCTCCGAACTCGCGGGCTGGCACGACGTCAAGGTGATCGAAACCGAGGCCGCCTGGGAGATCGACGACATCGCCGCGAGGCTGCCGTGATCGAGTGGTCCGAGACCGAACTGCTGATCAGGGACGCCATCCGGGAGTTCGTCGACAAGGAGATCCGGCCGCACCTCGACGCGCTGGAAAGCGGGGAGCTGCCGCCGTACGACATCATCCGGAAGATGTTCGCGTCCTTCGGCATCGACGCGCTCGCGCGGGAATCGGTGTCGAAACTGCTGTCGAAGGAACGCGGCTCGGGTGGCGGCGGCTTGGCGTTCGGCGGACAGGAGGCGATGGCGCTCATCGCGGTGAGTGAACTGGCCGGGGTCAGCCTCGGCATCGTCGCGTCGCTCGGCGTGAGCATCGGGCTGACCGCGCAGACGATCCTCACCAAGGGCACGCAAGCGCAGAAGGAGCGCTGGCTGCCCGGGCTGGCGACGTTCGAGAAGGTCGGCGCGTGGGCGATCACCGAACCCGACTCGGGCTCGGACGCTTTCGGCGGGATGAAGACGTCGGTGCGGCGCGACGGTGACGAGTACGTCCTGAATGGACAGAAGACGTTCATCACCAACGGGCCTTACGCCGACACGATCATCGTGTACGCGAAGCTCGACGACGGCTCGGACGTGCGGGACCGCAAGGTGCTGACGTTCGTGCTGGACAAGGGGATGCCCGGGCTCACGCAGGGCAAGCCGTTCAAGAAGATGGGCATGATGTCGTCGCCGACCGGCGAGCTGTTTTTCAGCGACGTCCGGCTCGGGCCGGACCGGCTGCTCGGCGAGTCCGAGACCGGCCGCGACGGTGACAGCAAGGCCGAGGTGAAGTCCGGGTTCGCCGTCGAGCGGATCGGCGTCGCGGCGCTGGCGCTCGGGATCATCAACGAATGTCACCGGTTGTGCGTGGACTACGCGAAGAACCGGAAGCTGTGGGGCCAGGAGATCGGGCGGTTCCAGCTGATCCAGCTCAAGCTGGCGAAGATGGAGGTCGCGCGGATCAACGTGCAGAACATGGTCTTCCAGCTGATCGAGACCCTGCGCGCGGGCAAGATGCCGACGCTGGCCGAGGCTTCGGCGATGAAGCTGTACTCGTCGGAGGCGGCCACAGAGGTGGCGATGGAGGCCGTGCAGCTGTTCGGCGGGAACGGGTACATGGCGGAGTACCGGGTGGAGCAGCTCGCGCGGGACGCGAAGTCGCTGATGATCTACGCGGGCAGCAACGAAATCCAGGTGACACACATCGCGAAGGGCCTGCTGGGCCGCTGAGGAGAGCAAGGGACCTTTGCTACCGCGCGGGAGGCGGCTGCCCGACCGGACGACACGCGTGATTGGACGGACGACACGCGTGATTGGACGGACGACACGCGTGTTTGGGGGCGGAACTCGCGTGACTGGAGCCGGAACACGCGGTGTGTTCCGGCTCCAAGCACGCGTGTCTCGCGTTCCAGCACGCGTGATCCGGGTTGGAGTACGCGTGGGACGGGGTCAGTCTCGTTCGATCAGGTGGCCGACGACCTCGGGGCCAGGGTGTGCGTGGCCGGAGCCATCGCGCCGGACGTCGACCTCCGGCAACTCCACCGGGTCACCGGTGCGCGAGGCGCCGGCGGGACGCGGGCCGATCCAGCCGACGACCAGCCGCGTCTCGCCCTTGAGGAACCGCTGCGCCCGGACACCGCCGGTCGCCCGGCCCTTGGCCGGGTACTCGCTGAACGGGGTCACCTTCACGCTCGCGCCGGTCGCGGTGACGACCATCGGCTCGCCGTGTTCGGCGTCGTCGGTGCGGATCGCGCCGAAGAAGACCACTTCCGCTTCACCTCGCACGGTGATCCCGGCCATGCCGCCGCCCTTGAGACCTTGCGGCCGCACGAGCGAAGCCGGGTAGCGCAGCAATGACGCTTCGGACGACAGGAACGCCAGCGTCTCGTTGCCGTCGGTGAGCCAAGTGGCGCCGACGACCTCGTCGCCGTCCTTCAGGCTGATCACGTCGAACTCGTCGGAGCGGACCGGCCACTCCGGCGCGCACACCTTCACGACACCGTGCTTCGTGCCGAGCGCGAGCCCTGGGGAGCCGGCCGCCTGCTCGCCGAGCGGGGCCAGCCCGATGACGCGCTCGCCCTTTTCCAGCGGCACCAGTTCCTTCGCGGCCATCCCGCCGCGCAGGGAGACGGTGCCCGCCTGCTCGGGCAGCACCGGCAGCGGCAGCACGTCGGTCTTGAACGCGCGGCCGCGGTTGGTCACCAGCAGCACCTGACCGCGCGCGGTCGAATGGACCACCGCGGACACCGAGTCGTGTTTGACGCGGCCGTTGCGGCGCCGCACTTCCGACGCCTCCTCCGATTCCGCCGCCGTCCGCGCGACCAGTCCGGTGGCCGACAGGATCACCTGGCACGGATCGTCGGCGACCTCCAGGGGCCCCGACGGTTTCGACGCGGCGAGGACCTCCTTGAGGTCACCGTCGATCAGCGCGGTGCGGCGTTCGGTGGGGTGATCCTTGGCGATCTTGGCCAGCTCGGCCGACACGACCTTCTTCAGCACCGACTCGTCGTCGAGGATCTTCGACAGTTCGGCGATCTCCTCGCGCAGTTTGTCCTGCTCGGCTTCGAGCTCGATCCGGTCGTACTTCGTGAGCCGCCGCAGCGGGGTGTCCAGGATGTAGGTCGCCTGGATCTCCGAGAGCTTGAACCGCTTCATCAGGCCGTCCTTCGCGGCCGCGGCGTTCTCGCTCTCGCGGATCAGCTTGATCACCTTGTCGATGTTGAGCAGGGCGATCAGCAGACCGTCGACCAGGTGCAGACGCTCTTCGCGCTTGCGGCGCCGGTACCGCGTGCGGCGGGTGACGACCTCGTAGCGGTGGCTGAGGAAGACCTCCAGCAGCGCCTTGAGCCCCAGCGTCTGCGGCTGCCCGTCCACCAGCACCAGGTTGTTGATGCCGAACGACTGCTCCAGCGGCGTCAGCCGGTACAGATCCGCCAGCAGCGCCTGCGGGTTCACACCGACCTTGCATTCGATGACCAGCCGCGTGCCGTTCTCGCGGTCGGTGAGGTCCTTGACGTCGGCGATGCCGGTGAGCCGCTTGGACTTGTTGACCTCGTCGGTGATCTTCTCGATCACCTTCTCCGGGCCGACGCCGTACGGCAGTTCGGTGACGGTGATCGCCTGGCGGCCGCGGCTGCCCTCCAACGGGCCGGTCTCGGCGCTGGCGCGCATGCGCACCACACCACGGCCGGTCTCGTACGCGCGGCGGACTTCGTCGAGTCCCAGCAGTGATCCGCCGGTCGGCAGATCGGGGCCCGGGACGAACTCCATCAGCTTGTCGAGGGTGGCGTTCGGGTGGTTGATCAGCCACCGCGCCGCGCCGATGACCTCGGTCAGGTTGTGCGGGATCATGTTGGTCGCCATTCCGACCGCGATCCCGGAAGTGCCGTTGACCAGCAGATTCGGGAAAGCCGCCGGCAGCACCGACGGCTCTTCGAGCGAGCCGTCGTAGTTCGGCCGGAAGTCGACGGTGTCCTCGCCGAGTTCGCCGACCAGCAGCATCGCCTCCGGTGAGAGCCGCGCCTCGGTGTACCGCGAGGCGGCAGGGCCGTCGTCGGGGGAGCCGAAGTTGCCGTGCCCGTCGACCAGTGGGACGTTGAGCGAGAAGTCCTGCGCGAGCCGCACCATGGCGTCGTAGATCGCGGTGTCGCCGTGCGGGTGGTACCGGCCCATCACGTCGCCGATCACGCGGGCCGACTTCACGTACGCGTGGGTCGGCCGGTAACCGTTCTCGTTCATCGAGTACATGATCCGGCGGTGCACCGGCTTCAGCCCGTCCCGCGCGTCCGGGAGCGCCCGCGAGTGGATGACCGAGTACGCGTACTCCAGGTACGAGTCCTCGATCTCCGTCTTCAGCGAGTTGTCGAAGACGTTCGCGCCGGGGCGGTCGAACGCGCTCGGGTCGACCTTCGTGGTGGGGCCCTTACGGCGTGCCATTGCTCAAAGCTCCTTGAATAGCAGCGAAATCAGGCGTCGATGGCTTCGCGGTCGACCCGGTCGGAGGAGGCGACCAGCCAGTTGCGGCGCGGCTCGACCTTCTCGCCCATCAACAGTTCGAGCGCGTTCTCCGCGGCTTCGGCGTCGTCGATGGTGATCCGGCGGACCGCGCGGGTGGCCGGGTTCATCGTGGTGTCCCACAGTTCCTCGGCGTCCATCTCGCCGAGACCCTTGAACCGCTGAACCGGCGTGACGATCTGCTTGCCCGCCCGCTCCAGCTCCGCGTACTTGGTCTCCATCTCCTTCTGGGTGAAGGTGAAGTGGGACTCCGGGTTGCGGCCCTTGGTGACCAGTTTGTGCAGCGGCGGCATCGCGGCGTACAGCCTGCCGTCCTCGATCACCGGCCGCATGTACTTGGCGAACAGCGTGATCAGCAGCGTGCGGATATGCGAACCATCGACGTCCGCGTCGGCCATCAGGATCACCCGGCCGTAGCGCATGGTCGACAGGTCGAACGTGCGACCGCTGCCCGCGCCGAGCACCTGCACGATCGAGGCGATCTCGGCGTTCTTCAAGGTGTCGCCGAGCGACGCCTTCTGGACGTTGAGGATCTTGCCGCGCAAGGGAAGCAGTGCCTGGTACTCCGACACGCGCGCCATCCGCGCCGAACCGAGCGCGCTGTCACCCTCGACGAGGAACAGCTCACTGCGGGAAACGCCGGTGGTGCGGCAGTCGACCAGTTTCGGCGGCATGGCCGCGCCTTCGAGCGCGGTCTTGCGCCGGGCGGCGTCCTTCTGCTGCTTCTGGGTGAGCCGGACGCGTGCCGCGTCTACCACCTTCTGCAGCACGATCTTCGCCTCGGACTTGGTCTTGCGCTCTTCGGTCCAGGCGCGGATGTGCTTGTCGACGATGCCCTGGATGACGCGGGTGATGCCGGCGGTGGACAGCTCGTCCTTGGTCTGCGAGGTGAACTGCGGCTCGGGCAGCCGGACATGGACGACCGCCGTCATCCCTTCGAGGACGTCTTCGACGGTCGGCATCTCCTCCTTGGGCTTGAGCAGCCCGCGGGTTTTGGAAATGGCGTCCTGCAAGGCTTTCAGCACCGCGCGGTCGAAACCGCGGCGGTGCGTGCCGCCGTGCACGTTGCGGATGGTGTTGGTGAAGCACTCCACCGTGCGCTCGTAGCCGGTGCCCCAGCGCAGCGCGACCTCGACCTCCGCGTGACGCACCACATTGGACTGCATGACACCGCTGGCGTCGGCCGCGTTCTCCTTGTACGTGCCCTCGCCGTTGATGATCAGCGTGCCACAGACGGGTTTCTCGTCGGACGGGGCGAGGAAGTCGACCATGTCGGCGAGGCCGTTGGGGAAGTGGAAGGTCTCTTCGCTGATCGAGTCGTCGACGGCGGTGCGCAGTACGTACGTGACGCCGGGGACCAGGAACGCGGTGTTGCGCATCTTCGCGCGGACGCCCTCGACGTCGAGCGCGGCGCCGCTCTCGAAGTAGCGCGAGTCGTACCAGTACCGGATCGACGTGCCGGAGCGCTCGCCGCGCTTCATCTTGCCGGTGATGTTCAGCCCGGACTTGCGGGTGAACTTGGCCTTCGGGCCGGGCCCGTCGAACACGCCGGGGACGCCGTGCGCGAACGACATCTGGTGGACCTTGCCGCTCTGCTTCACCGTGACGTCGAAGCGGTGCGACAGCGCGTTCACCGCCGAGGCGCCGACACCGTGCAGACCACCGGAGGTCTTGTAGCCCGAGCCGCCGAACTTGCCGCCCGCGTGCAGCCTGGTCAGCACCAGTTCGACACCGGACAAACCGGATTTGGCGTGCGTGCCGGTGGGGATGCCGCGGCCGTCGTCATCGACCTGGACGCTGCCGTCGGCGTGCAGGGTGACCACGATCTTCGTGGCGTGACCCGCCACGCCCTCGTCGGTCGAGTTGTCCACGACCTCGGAGAACAGGTGGTTGATGCCGCGGCTGTCGGTGGAGCCGATGTACATGCCGGGGCGCTTGCGGACCGCTTCCAGACCCTCGAGATGCGTCAGGTCGTCGGCCCCGTACAGGGTCTCAGCAGTCACTGGGTACTTCTCCTGGAGTCGTGGCTCGCGAACTAGCTCGTGGAGGTGGTGTTCAACGCGACACCGTACTGGAGGATATCCGTCCCCTCCGACAGCTTCGTCCTCCCGAGCCCCGGGTGTGGCGGATCACGTTGTCCCGATGGCCGGGTCCCGGCTGGGAAAGCGGCTTTCTCCGGGCTTGGGTGAGGCGTTATCGTTCCCGGTGTCACAGGGTGACGGGGGGAAGAAGGTGGCCGTCGGAACCGGTCCCACACGCGTCTCGACCGCACAACGCGTCGTGAGTCTCTGGTATTTCGTGGTGGTCGTCGGGTCGTTCGGCATGCTCGCGCTGTTACCGGTCGCGCACGCCGCGATCCGCCTGCGGCGAGCCGCTCTCTGGCTGTTCGTGCTGGGCTACGGCGGCGTCGCCGTCGCGATGCTGCTCCTGCTCGAACGGGCGGCGGCGGAAGGCGAGTCGGAGGCGATGCTCTCGTTCGCCTGGCTCTTCGGCACCATCCTCTTGGTCACCGTGGCCTGTGTCCACCTCGCGCTGTTGCGGAAGAAGATCCTTTACCCGCCGCCGACGGCGTGGGTCGAGTCCGGCATGCACTGCGGGCTGTTCTCGATCGACATCGCCGGATTCGGCCAGGTCGGGCGCAGCAGCGAGGTCTTCGTCCAGGTCCGGCGGATGCTCTTCGGCCTGCTCGCCGACGCCTTCGAGGCCAGCGGGATCGCTTGGGACGCCTGCCTGAAACGCGACACCGGCGACGGCATGATCGTCGTGGTCCCGCCGCATTTCCCGAAGTTCCGCCTGGTGTATCCGCTGGTTTCCCGGCTGACCGCGGAACTCGCCAGGTACAACGTCGTCACCGAGCCCGGCCTGCGGATCCGCGTGCGGGTGGCGATCCACGCCGGCGAGATCGCGCTCGACGAGTACGGCGTGACGGGACGGCCGAAGGTGCTGCTCGCCCGGCTGCTCGATTCGCGGGTGCTGCGGGACGCGCTCGCCGAAGCGCCGGACGAGTCGCCCGTGGTGGTGCTCGTCTCCGACCGGTTCCACGAGGACGTCCAGGACCAGGGCGGCCCCGGTCTCGACACGATGAGCTACCGGCAGGTGCTCGTGCACGAGAAGGAGACCGAGGTCCGCGCCTGGCTGCACGTCCCGGACCCGGTGCTCAAAGAGCTGCCGTGAGGACCTCCAGCGCGCTGTGCTGACGGGCGGCGTCGATCTTGTCGACCGGCCCGGCCCAGCGGAGGCCATGCTGATCGAGCGACGTGCGGTTGTTCGCGATCGTCGAGTTCGCCTGGCGCGTCAGGTAGGCGCGGTAGGGCCTGCCTGCCAGCGCCCGGTCCAGCTCGCCGAGCCCTCTGGCGTACGCGCCCTTGAAGGACGGCCCGTCGGCGCCGCAGTCGCCGGACTCGCACGGGTCTCGCAGGATCCCGTTCGAGTGAAGCAGCGCCGTCGTGGTGGAGGCGTCCGCGAGTCTCCGGGCCGTGGTGAGCAGGGCGGCGTCACCGGTCGCGCGGTTCAGTTCGACGAGCGCGCCGAGGACGATGCCCTGGTTGTAACTCCAGACGGCCTGCCCGTTGTTGGCGCAGGAGGAGTTCAGGCCGTCGTTGACCAGACCGCTCCCGTTGATCATGCCGCTCGCGCGGAACCAGTCCCAGACCTCGCGTGCCCGCGCGAGCTGGAGCGTGTCGCCGGGGAGCCGGTTGTGCAGTGACGCGGCCACCTTGACGTACAGCTCGTTGGTGACGGCGTTCTTGTACGTCTTCGCCGTCGACCACCAGAGCCCGCCGCCGCAGGTCCCGTCGCGGTAGGAGTACATGTAGTCCGCCGCGATGACGGCGGTGTCGAGGTAGCGGCGGTCCTTGGTCAGGTCGTAGGCGCGGATCCAGGCGAGCGCCCACCAGCCGGTGTCGTCGATGTATTCGTTCGTGAAGTTGTCGCCACGGTTGCGGTCGAAGGTGTTGGCGATGGCGTAGCGGTAGTTCTGCGAACCGCTTTTGATGCTGTAGTCGAGGATCGCGGTGAGCGCGTTCGCCGAGTTCCACCAGCCCGTGGTCTGCCAGAGCCCGGTGCCGTTGTCGTAGAACTGCATGAGGGCGGTGGCGGCGGCTTCGGTGCGGTCGTTCGCGGCGACCGTGGTGCGGAACCACGGCGTGCAGGCGATTTCCGGCCGGTTGCTCGCCTTCCCGCAGGCGCGCAGGGCGCCGAAACGGTGGGTGGCGGGGTCGTCGGCGTTGAACATCAGGGTTCGCCAGCCGCGTTGACCGGACGGGATCTTCGTGTCGCCGATCCGGCTGTCGCCCGCCCAGGTGCGGCCGCCGTCGAAGGAACGGTCGAGCCAGACCTCGTCGCCGGGGTCGCCGTTGGCGATGCTGCCCCAGCCCATGTTGTCGCCGTCCGAGAGGTGCAGCGTGATGGCCCGGCCCCAGACGGACGCCGTGCCGGGTCTTCTTTCGCCGCCGGCCAAGGCGGGGTCGCGGCTGTCGCAGTACTTGGCGCAGATCGTCGCGGCGACGCTGGGTTCGGGAGTGGTGGTGGCCGGCGTGAGGGTGAATGTCAACGTTGTCACAAGCAGGGAGGTGAGCCACATGGATTCGAGTGTGGGGGCGGTCACTTTCCCGGCCGATCAAGTCACCCTTTCAGCTCGCGCCGATGGTCTGGAATACTTCTTGCGCGCGTGAGGTTGAACGCTCAAGCAACGTAACCCCGGCCCAGGGAGCAGGTCATGCAGTTCGGAATCTTCACGGTGGGCGATGTGACGACCGACCCGACCACCGGGGAGGCGCCCAGCGAGTACGAGCGGATCAAGGCGATGGTGCGGATCGCGCTCAAGGCCGAAGAAGTCGGCCTCGACGTCTTCGCGACCGGCGAGCACCACAACCCGCCCTTCGTGCCTTCTTCGCCTACGACGATGCTCGGCTACATCGCCGCGCAGACGTCGAAGATCATCCTTTCCACCTCGACCACGCTGATCACCACGAACGACCCGGTGAAGATCGCCGAGGACTTCGCGATGCTGCAGCATCTCGCCGACGGCCGCGTCGACCTGATGATGGGGCGCGGCAACACCGGCCCGGTGTACCCGTGGTTCGGACAGGACATCCGCCAGGGCATTCCGCTGGCCATCGAGAACTACCATCTGCTGCACCGGTTGTGGCGCGAGGACGTGGTCAGCTGGTCCGGCAAGTTCCGGACGCCGCTGCAGGAGTTCACCTCGACGCCGCGCCCGCTCGACGGTGTCCCGCCGTTCGTGTGGCACGGTTCGATCCGCAGCCCGGAGATCGCGGAACAGGCCGCCTACTACGGCGACGGGTTCTTCGCGAACCACATCTTCTGGCCGAAGGAGCACTTCCAGGCGCTGATCAACCTCTACCGCGAGCGGTACGAGCACTACGGGCACGGCAAGGCGGACCAGGCCATCGTCGGACTCGGCGGCCAGGTGTTCCTGCGGCCGAAGTCGCAGGACGCGGTGCGGGAGTTCCGGCCGTATTTCGACAACGCGCCGGTGTACGGGCACGGCCCGTCGCTGGAGGAGTTCACCGAGCAGACGCCGCTGACCGTCGGGAGCCCGCAAGAGGTGATCGACAAGACGCTGACCTTCCGCGAGCACTTCGGCGACTACCAGCGTCAGCTGTTCCTGATGGACCACGCCGGACTGCCGCTGAAGACCGTGCTGGAACAGCTCGACCTGCTGGGCGAGCACGTGATTCCGGTGCTGCGCAAGGAACTCGACTCGCTTCGTCCGGCGCACGTGCCCGAGGCTCCTACTCACGCTTCGCTTCGTTCGGAGGTGACGGTATGACGACGATCGCTGTCGTGACCGCGGGTTTGAGCCAGCCGTCCTCGACGCGGCTGCTCGCGGACAAGCTCGCTTTGTCGACTCGGTCGGTGCTGCCGGACGCGAAGATCGAAGTGATCGAACTCCGCGACCTGGCCGTCGAAGTCACGAAGAACATGCTGACCGGATTCCCTTCCCCGGCCCTGCGCGCGGCCATCGACAAGGTGACCGCCGCAGACGGTTTGATCGCCGTGACGCCCGTGTTCACCGCGTCGTACAGCGGGCTGTTCAAGTCGTTCTTCGATGTGCTGGACCAGAAGGCGCTCGACGGGAAACCGGTGCTGATCGGGGCCACCGGAGGAACCGAACGGCACTCGCTGGTGCTCGACTTCGCGCTGCGTCCGCTCTTCGCCTACCTTCGCGCCGAGCCTGTCGCGACGGCGGTGTACGCGGCTTCGTCGGACTGGGCGTCTCCGGGTGACCTCGACACGCGGGCTTCGCGGGCGGGGCGGGAGTTCGCCGCGCGGCTGTCGTCGGAGGGGACGGCGGCGGCTCCGGACAGCGGGTTCGTGCCGTTCGAGCAGCTGCTGGCCGGTGGGTGAGCAAGGGACCTTTGCTGCTCGTGTGCTCTCGTGAGTGGCAAGGATGGCAGGGCCGTCCTTGCCACTCACGAGGCGCTTTCAGGATGCCGACTGTGTGGATTTTGGGGCATTGGATGACCAGAAATCCACACACCTCTTACTCGCGGTGACACTCGCACCCACCGACCACGTCACGAGACGCGTTCAGGGGTCGGCCAGAGCGGCCGGATCTCGATGGTCGCGAACTTCGCGACCGGATGCTTCGACACGATCTCGATCGCCTCGTCGAGATCGGCGCACTCGATCAGGTCGTAGCCGAGGATCTGTTCCTTCGTCTCCGCGAACGGCCCGTCCGAGACGAGCAGTTCGCCGTCGCGGTGGCGCACGGTGGTCGCGGTGGCCGCCGACCGGAGCCTGCTGCCGGACAGCCGGACCCCGCGAGCGGTCATCTCGTCGACCCACGCCTGCGTCTTTTCGTCCAGTGGGTCTTCACTGTCGTCCGCGCCGGGGTACGGGCTTCCGCAGATCAGCAACATGTAGCGCATCGGTCCTCCTGTCTGAGCCTGTTCACCATCCCCGACGAACGGGCTCGTCCGATACAGACAGGTCGCGGACGATTCGGACCAGCGCGTTCGCGGCGCGACCGGCACAATCGACGAAAGGGACGACGGCGAGGAGAAGACGGTGGGCATCGGAAAACCCGTGAAGCAGGTCTTGATCCTGATAGCGGGCGGCGTTCTCCTGCTGGTCGGCATCGCGCTGCTCGTGCTGCCCGGGCCGGGCTTGCTGCTCGTGCTCGCGGGTCTGCTCGTGCTGGCCTCGGAGTTCCCCGTGGTGGAGAAGTACGTCGATCCGATCCGCGACAGGGCGATGAAGGCGGCCGAGGACAGTGTTTCGTCGCCGCTGCGCATCGCGGGTTCGGTCCTGGCCGGGCTGGGCCTGCTGGCCGCGGGGATCGTGTGGGGGCTCGTGCCGGGGCTGCCGCTCGGGGGCTGGAGCACCGGGTCGAGCCTGATCCTGTCCGGGCTCATCCTGTTCGCCCTGCTGATCTGGAGCTACAAGCGGGTGCAGGCCAGGAGGGCCGCGAACGCCGAATAACAGCCGGGTGGTCTGGTACCGTGCGCCGCGTGGCACCCGACTTCCAGCGCGCACGGCGGCCGGAACAGGTCGAGGCCCGGCGCGCGGCGATCCTCGGCGTGGCGCGCGAACTCCTGGCCGAGCGGCCCGTCTCCCGGATCAGCCTGCGGGAACTGAGCGATCGGGTGGGCCTGGCGAAGTCGAACGTGCTGCGGTACTTCGACAGCCGGGAGGCGATCTTCCTGGAGGTCCTGGACTCCGTCTGGGTCTCGTGGCTCGACGAACTCGAAGGCGAGCTGAGCGCCCTCGACGGCCCCGGCTACGAGCGAGTCGCGACCGTCATCGCGACGTCGATCTCGCGGCAGCGCCTGCTGTGCGAGCTGATCAGCACGATGGCCGCGGTACTGGAACGCAACATCTCCGTGGAGACCGCCCGGACGTTCAAGACGCGGGCCGGTGAACGGACCGAACGGCTCGCCGGGATCGTCCGCGCTCGAGTGACGCTGGACGCCGAAGCGGCCGGGTACTTCGCGAAGGCCGTCTTCATCCTCGTCGCGGGACTGTGGCCCTACGCGAACCCGGGCGAGGCCGTGGCGACGGTCCTGGCCGAACGCGGGGCGCCCGCCGGCCACGCGATGTTCGTCGACGGGCTGACCGAAGGGCTGGCGAACCAGCTGGCGGGTCTGCTCGTTCGTGCAGGTCAGAGCCCTGAGTGGTAGCAAAGGTCCCTTGCTCCCTTCCCGCACGCGCCAGGACGGGCGAGCCTGCATAAGGTGAGCCGAACCCACTTGCACAAGGAGCGATCATGAGCCCAGGCGGCACCCTCACCCTCGGCGATCTCACCGTGAGCCGGATGGGCTACGGCGCCATGCGGCTGTCCGGCCCCGGCATCTGGGGGCCGCCGAGCGACCGCGACGCCGCGATCGCCGTCCTCCGCGAGGCTGTCGAGCTAGGGGTGACCCACATCGACACGAGCGACTTCTACGGCCCGCACACGACCAACGAGCTGATCCGCGAGGCCCTGCATCCGTACCCGGACGAGCTGCACATCGTCACGAAGGTCGGCGCGAAGCGGTCTCCGGACAAGGGCTGGCCGTCGGCGCTCTCACGCGAGGAGCTGACCTCCGCGGTCCACGACAACCTGCGCAACCTCGGCCTCGACGTCCTCGACGTGGTCAACCTGCGGCTCGCGGGGGAGCACGGCGTCTTCCCGATCCCGGTCTCGATCACGGAGCCGTTCGAGGTGCTCGCCGAGCTTCAGCAGCAGGGCCTGATCCGGCACCTCGGCCTGAGCCACGTCTCGGCGGAACAGGTCAAGGAAGCCCGCGCCATCGCGCCGGTCGTCTGCGTGCAGAACGAGTACAACGTCGCGAACCGCGCCAACGACGGCCTCCTCGACGCCCTCGCGGCCATCAACATCCCGTTCGTGCCGTACTTCCCGCTCGGCGGGTTCACGCCGCTCCAGTCCGGCGTCCTCGACGACTGCGCCCGCCGGGTCGACGCGACGCCGATGCAGGTCGCGCTCGCGTGGCTGCTCCAGCGGTCGCCGAACATCCTGCTGATCCCGGGTACGTCCTCGCCGGCGCACTTGCGGGAGAACGTCGCCGCCGCGGAACTCGAGTTGCCCGCGGATGTCCTGGCGGATCTCGACGTCCTGGCCCAGTGATCCGTGAAGGCCTCCTTCCCTACGCTCAAGGTAGGGAAGGAGGCCNTCCGTGAAGGCCTCCTTCCCTACGCTCAAGGTAGGGAAGGAGGCCTTCACGGACCTTCAGAGGACATCCCGGCGCCGCAGCAGCCAGCCACCCAGACCGGCGAAGACCACCAGATAGCCTGCCACGATCAGCGTCGCCTGGGAGACATCGACGAGTTCCCCGATCCCCGGCGTCGCGCCCGAAGCTCCCAGCGACGCGGCCAGCGAACCGGCGTTGGCTCCCGGCAACGCCAGCTGGAGCGTGCCGACCCAGTCCACCAGCGGGGCCGCGACACCGAACAGCAGGTTCTGGATCACCAGCAGCCACACCAGGCCGAGCCCGATCGGCAGCGCCACCCCGCGCATCGCGATGGCGAGAGCCGCGCCGAGTGCCGCCCAGGTCATCGCGATCAGCCAGCCGGCACCGATCCCCGTCAACAGCGAGCCGAACGACGGCCAGTTCATCGGCTCGCCCTCCGAAGACGCGATGAGCGCGCTCGTGACCGCGCCGGTCGCGAAGCTCGTCAGTACGACGGTCAGTGACGCGACGGCCAGCGCGAACAATTTTCCACTGTAGACGGTCAGTCGCGAAGGTCCTTGTGTCAGCACGGTCTTCCACGTGCTCCAGCCGTACTCGGTGCCGACGGCCAGCACCCCGAGCACGAGCAGGATCGCCCCGAGGAACACCGGCAGCCCGCCGATCGAGTTGCCGACCAGATTCGCCGGAAGCGTCGCGACCAGCCCGCGGTCCGCCCCGGGCGCCCCGCTCGACGAACCCGCCGCGCCCGCGAGCGGCAGCAGGTAGGTGAAGGTCAGGCCGAGCGCGACCGCGATCCCCAGCATGAACCAGTTCGCCGGACGCCGGACGAGTTTCGCCAGCTCGGCGGTACAGCTACCCCACATGATCCGCCACCTCTCCGGTGAGCTCGAAGAAGACCTGTTCCAGATCCCGTTCGCGGACGTGCAGTTCGCGGACCGGGATCCCTTCCGTGACGAGTTCGCGGTTCAGCCACGACGCGCGTTCCGGGTCGACCGTCAGGTCGAGACCGGTCCCGCTCGCGCGCACGTTCTCCGCGCCGATCCAGTGCCGCACCAGGTCCGCGGCGCGCACGATGTCATCGGCCTCGATGTGCAGTACCGTGCCGCCGCGCAGTTCGGCCACCGTGTTCTCCGCGACCAGCCGCCCGTGCGAGACGACGCCGACCCGGTCGCAGATCTGCTGGACCTCGCCCAGTAGGTGGCTCGACAGCAGCACGGTGCAGCCCTCCGCGCCGAGCCTGCGGATCAGCACCCGCATGTCGGCCATGCCGGCCGGGTCGAGCCCGTTGGTCGGCTCGTCGAGGATCAGCAACCGCGGATTCTTCAGCAGCGCCGCGGCGACACCGAGCCGCTGCTTCATGCCGAGCGAGTAGGTCGAGTACCGGTCCTTGCCGCGATCGGCGAGGTCGACCATCGCGAGCACCTCGCCGACGCGGAGCGGATCCGTTCCGCTGTACCGGGCCAGCACCTTGAGATTGTCCGAACCGGACAGATACGGGTAGAACCCCGGTGATTCGATCAGCGCGCCGACGCCGTCGAGATCGCCGGGTGGCCTGCCGAACAGCCGGACGCTGCCGGAAGTCGGCCGGACGAGCCCCAGCAGCATCCGCAAAGTCGTCGTCTTGCCCGCGCCGTTCGGGCCGAGGAAGCCGTAGATCTCGCCGGGCAGCACGGTCAGCTTCATCCGGTCGACGGCGAGTTGCTCGCCGTACCGTTTCGTGAGTTCGTCTGTGTCCACGGGAAGGTTCATGGTGACGAATGGTGTCCCGGGTGAGGCCGTCGCCACATCCGTTCACAGGCGGCACTCCGCGTACGTCGCCGGACGTAGCCCGATGGCCGGAATCCTGCGACATCTGTCGAAAACACCGGTACCGGAGGCCCGGATGACGATCATAGGCTCGGTGGCGTGTCGAAAGTCCTTTTGATTCTCCATGTGCTCGCCGCCGTCATCGCGGTCGGTCCGGTCACCGTCGCGGCGAGCATGTTCCCCGCCGCCGCGCGCAAGGCCTTCGCCGAGCCGGGTTCCGGACTGTCCGTGCTTCGCGCGCTCAACCGGATCTGCCGTGTCTACGCGATCTTCGGTCTCGCGGTGCCGTTCTTCGGACTGGCGACGGCGGGCAGCATGCGGGTGTTCGGTGACCTGTGGGTGATCGTGTCGATCGTGCTCACCGCCGCGGCCGCCGGCGTGCTGGCGTTGCTGGTCCTGCCGGGGCAGAACGCGATCCTCGCCGCGCTGGACGCGGAGCCGCCGTCGGCGCCGGTCACCGCCGGGCGGGTGGCGATGTACACCGGGATGTTCAATCTGCTCTGGGCCGTGGTGACGGTGCTGATGATCGTGCGGCCCGGATCGACCACCGGTGCCTGAAAGGCTCATGAGTGGTAAGGACGGTTCTAACCGTCCTTACCACTCACGACGCTTTGGCCTACGCGCTCAGCAACTGGTTGAAGAACGACCGGTAGCGGCGCAGCGCGATCCGGAGGTCTTCGGTCGCCGGTTCGCCCTGACTCCACGCGGATTCCAGTTCCTTCTTGTGGTCCGCGAACGTCGTGGCCAGGTTCTGGATCACGACCGCGACGAGTTCGTCGGCCTCCTTGACCGCCCGCCGCGGATCGTCCACAAAGGCCGTTTGGATGCCTTGCCAGCTTTCGCGGAAGCTGTCGACATCGGCGTCGGCGAACAATGCCTGCGCTTCGTCTTCTTCGGTGCGCTCGGAATCGGCGGCCACCAAGTCCTCGGTGCTCAAGGTCTGCCCGTCAGCGGTCGGTTCCTCGCCGGGCCGATCCGTCGTCCCCGCGACGCGTTCCGTTCCCTCGGTTTCCGGGGGCCTGCTTTCCATGGGTTTCCGCTCCTTCGCCGGCATCGGTCAACAGATCTTCGAACACTTCGCGGTAGTGCTTCATCGCTTCGCGCATGTCCTCTGTGGACATTTCGGATTCCCGCTGGCGCACCAGCGTGTCGTGTCCGGCGCGGTAGTGCCGCAACGCGTTCGCGTGCCGGACGGACAGATCCGCGACCTGCTGGTCGTACCCCTCGGTCGGGTATCCGCGCTCGGCCATCAAGGAGACCAGCACCCGGTCCGCTTCGACGACGGCGCCGGACGGACGGTCGACGAACTGTTCCTGGATCAGCGCCCATTCCTGGGCGTACCGGTCCTTTGTGGTCTCCGGCAGCGGCCGGATGTCGAGATCCGAATGTCGTTTCACCCGCGACGAAAGCTCACGTTCGGCTTCCCTCGGGTTTTCGTGTTCCTCGACCGCCCGGTCGTATTCGGGACCGAATGTCTCTCGCAATCGCCGCCTGCGCTGCTCCGCGACGATGAACCAAGCGGCCGCGCCCACCACAAGGATCGCGGCGATGACGATGATGATGACCAACCACGTGGGCATCGTTATCTCCTCCGGATATTTCGCCGGTGAACCCCCGACAGGTTGTGAGTTCCCCGGCATCCCGGCCGGAAACCCTTGTGACACAAGAAGTTTGGATCTTAGGCCGGATGGCGCAGTGGGATGATCTCGATTCCCGTCTTCGCGTGGGGTGGCGCGGCCATTCGGCGGAGATCGTGAGGCTTGCTAACCAGGCGTCCCCCTTTTGGGTGCCGACGATGACTCAGTGTAGGTAATCGCTCCCGATCATTGCTCCGTTGTGGCACTATTGCCCCGTTCGCAGGAAGAGGGCCTGCGACAGAGGGGGGCCGTCGTAATCGAGGCTGCCTGGTACGACAAAGAAAGATCATCAGGGGAGGAGATCGTCAAATGTCGACGCCTACGGACGTCAAGGACCCCATCGGCGAGGAGGAGCCGGTCGACCCGGCTCAGCCCAAGCCCGACCTGCCGCAGCACGAGCACAGTCCGGACTGTGAGCATTACCGCGACAAGCTGCTGGAATGCTCGGGCGGCTGCATCCAGACCCCGCCTCCGGCGCCTTGACCGGATGAGCCGGAAGACTTCGGCCGCTCGTTGGGGCATTCCCTGACGAGCGGCGGTCTTTCGGCTACCGGCTGTGCTGTCATAGATCAGTGGTCGTAACAGAACTCGGGGTGGCCGAGGCCATCGACAAGGCACGTGCCCTGCAGCGGGCGGGGGTCGACGCGGTCTGCTCGGGGCGGCCGCGTGAGGGCTTGAAGCTCCTCCACCGTGGCATGTCGGTGCTCGACTCGGTCGATCCGGACGATGAACCCACCCGGTGGGAATGGTCGTCCGCTCGTATCCGGCTCACGAATTCGCTCGTCGCGCTCGGCACGGAGACCGGGGGCGAGGTCGCCGCCGGTCTCGTCGAACTCGACGAGGTGCGGTCACTGCTCGACGGGATCGGCGACCCGAAACTGCGTGCGGAACTGAGCGGCGCCATCGATCACAATTACGGGCTCATGCTCATGGCGGTGGGCAGAAACGAAGAAGGTATCGCCTACTTCGACGCCTCGATCGAGCACAAGGAATTCGTGCTCGCTTCGACGCCCGACCCGGTCCCCCTGCTCGGCCCGTTCCTGGGCACGATGATCACCCGCGGGCTCGCGTATACGCGGTTGGGCGATGTGGGCCGGGCTCGCGAGGACCTTGCTAGGGCGATGGACATCGCGGAGAAGTACGAACTGCGGCAGCAGGCGGCGGATGCGCGGCGACCTCTCGGTTCGCTCGAACTGAGGATCGGGAACGTCCCCGTCGCACTTCGGCTCTACGGAGAAAGTGAAAAGATCTACCGGGCGCTCGACGTCGAGATCCATCCGCTCCTGCGTCTCGAGCAAGGAAAGGCGCTGCTCGCCGCGGGACTGGCCGAAGAGGCCGCGGGGCACCTCGACGATGTGCTGTTGGTGATGCACGAGCAGACCAGTATCACCCGTGATCTCGCCGACGTGGAGCTGTATCGCGCGTCGGCGGCGCTGATGAGCGATGATCTCGAACTCGCCCGTTCGTACGCCGCGTCCGCACGCCGCAGGATGCTGCGGTGGGGCTGCCAGACCTGCGTCGCCAACGCGACCATCGTCGGCCTCCGTGCCGACGTGCAGGAAGCCTTGCGCACCAACGTGATCCCGCCGGCCTTGACGTCTCGCGCGCTGCGCGCGGCGAACGCGATGCCGATGCCGCGGCTCGCCGATCAGGCGGCGCTGGCGCGGATGCTGGCAGTCCGGGTCGAGCTGCGCAAGGGAAAACGCAAGCGTGCGGCCGAGTTGCTCGAACGGATTCCGCGGCCGGGGCGGCTGACCTCCGTCGATTATCGGATGTTGCGCAGGCTTTGCCGTGCGGAACTCGCGGTGGCCGAGGGCGACAAGAGCAGGGCGCTGGCCGAGATCCGGGCCGGGCTCACCGAACTCGACCGCGTCCGTGATCGGATGGGCGGCATCGAGCTGGTGTCCGGGACGGCGCTGCACGGCAGGGAGCTGGCGGATCTGGCCGTCAAGATCGTGCTGGAGCGCGCCGACGCGGCCCGGTTGTTCGGCTGGACGGAGCGGACCCGCGCGCAAAGTTACCGGTACGAACCTGTTGTCGCGGCCGATCCGGAGCTCGCCGAGCGGGTCGGTGAGGTCCGGGGGCTCGATCAGGCGATCCACCAGGCACAGCACGACGGGCATCCGACGGCGGCGTTGCGTTCCAAGCACGCCGAGCGGTTGCGCGAGGCGCATCGGCTCGGGTGGCATACGGGCCGCTGGGGCAGGCCGCGGCCGGTCGCGCGGCTCGCCGAGGTGGCCGGCGAGCTGGGCGAACGCGCGCTGGTGAGTTTCGCGTCGTCGGGGGACGACCTGGTGGCGATGGTGGTCGTCGGCGGACGGTGCGAACTGGTGCGGCTCGGTTCGGCCGAGCGGGCGGCGGAGTCCGCGCGGATGCTGAACGTCGATCTCGACGCCCTCGCGCCGGATCGGTTGCCGGCGCCGCTGGTCCGGTCGGTGCTCGCTTCGGCGCGCAAACAGGCCGAACGGCTGGACAGCCAGCTGATCCGGCCGCTCGAAGCGCTGCTCGGGGACCGCGGTCTGGTCGTCGTGCCGACCGGCCCGTTGTTCGCCGTTCCTTGGGGAGTGCTGCCGGCGCTGCGGTCACGGCCGATCGTCGTGGCTCCCTCGGCGACGGCGTGGCTGGGCGCGGAGCGCTCGGCGATGCCCCGCGCGCGGAAGGTCGTCCTCGTCCGCGGGCCCGGCCTCGTCGGGACCAGGGGTGAGCTGGACAAACTCGCCCCGCACTACCGGTCCGCGCATACGCTGGCCGGGGCCGACGCGACCGTGTCCTCCGTCTTGCGTGCGCTGGACGGCGCGAAGCTCGCGCACATCGCCGCGCACGGCGCGCACGAACCCGAGAACGCCTTGTTCTCCCGGCTGGAACTGGCCGACGGCGCGCTTTTCGCGCACGAGATGGCCGGGCTCGCGCAGCCTCCGGCGCAAGTCGTCTTCGCGGCCTGTGAACTGGCGCTGAACCGGATCCGGCCCGGCGACGAGGTTCTCGGTTTCGCCAGCGCGTTGCTCGCGAGCGGTTCGCGGACGGTGATCGCGCCGTTGAGCCGAGTCGGTGACGAGGCCGCGGCGGCCGCGATGGACGATTACCACCGCGGACTCGCCGAAGGGGCCGGACCGGCGACGGCCTTGGCGGACACCATCGCCGTTGATCCGTTCCGGCGACCGTTCGTCTGTTTGGGTGCGGGCTGAACGTCCGGCTTGACAACCCCTGTTCGATCTTCACGACTCCAAGTGCCCGGTTGGTTACTCTTGACCGAGTCGTCTGAACCAATTATGGTCTAGACCACATTCGCCTGCTCGGCGCTTCGGCGGATGTGTCCCGACCTTCATTGGTATTTCGCTCGCTGTGACCCAGGAATCTCGAGTCCGCGGTGGGTGTAGAGATGGGAAAGGGGTAGGCATGAGCTTCAAACGACGGCTTTTGACCCTGGCGGCAGGTGCGGCGATGGTGCCGGCGGCTCTGGTCGCGATCCCGGCGGGCACCGCCAACGCGCACGGTTACGTTTCCTCGCCTGCGAGCAGGCAGGCGCAGTGCGCGCAGAACACGGTTTCCTGTGGCTCCATCAAATGGGAGCCGCAAAGTGTCGAGGGCCCCAAGGGTCTCATGAGCTGTAACGGCGGTGTCGGGCGTTTCGCGGACCTCAACGACGACAGCAAGGGCTGGAAGGTGCATTCCCTCGGCCGTACCACCACGTTCCGGTGGACGCTGACGGCTCGCCACCGCACCAGCACTTGGGAATACTTCGTCGACGGCGCCAAGGTCGCCAGCTTCAACGACGGTGGCGCGCAGCCGGGTGCCACGGTCACCCACAGCGTGAACCTGCAGCAGAGCGGGCGGCACAAGATCCTCGCCCGCTGGAACGTCTACGACACGGCGAACGCCTTCTACGCCTGCATCGACGCCAACATCGGCTAGGTGCCGGCTCTCGTGAGTGGTAGTGACGCCGTCACTACCACTCACGAGATTTTATGTGCCACGCTCACCTCATGAGCGATGAGGAGCGTGACGGCGTCAAGCTGACCAACCTCGACCAGCCGTTGTTCGAGGGCGCGACCAAACGCGACCTGGTGGATTATCTGGACGCCGTCGCGGGCCGCATTCTCCCGGTTCTGGAGAACAGGCCGCTTTCGGTCATCCGCATCCTTCGCGGCCAGGACCCGTTCATGCAGAAGAACCTGCCCAAATACACGCCCGGCTGGGTCAAACGGCACGGAATGTGGGCCGAGAGGTCGAAACGACAGGTGTCGTACGCGCTCTGCGACGACCGCCGGACGCTGCTGTGGTTCGCGAACCAGCGCGCCGTCGAATACCACCCGACCCTGATGACCGTGGACGCCGACGCGGGTCCGACCCATCTGGTGCTGGACCTCGATCCGCCCGCCGGAGACGATTTCGCCCACGTCGTGAAGGCCGCGATGCTGGTGCGGCAGGCCCTCGCCGACTCCGGGCTCGCCGGAGCGGTGAAGACCAGTGGTTCCAAGGGCGTGCACATCTTCGTCCCGCTGACGCCGGGACAAGGTTTCGAAGACGTCGCGGCCGCGACCCGCGCCCTCGCCGCCCGCGCGGAGCAGGTCGACCCGGCGGTCGCGACGACCGCGTACATCGTGGAAGACCGCGAAGGGAAGGTGTTCCTCGATTCGACCCGGGCGGGCGGGAACACGGTCGCGGCGGCGTACAGCCCCCGGTTGCGGCCGGGGCTGACGGTGTCGTTCCCGGTGGCCTGGGACGAGCTCGAAAACGTGGTCCCCGCCGATTTCACCGTCCACACGGCGCCGGGTCTCCTGGGGGACGAAGATCCGTGGGCCGAGGCGATGCCGGAGCCGCAGACACTGCCCGCCGACCTCGTCGAGCAAGGGCACACGATCCCGATCGCCCGCGTCGTGGCGATGCACGAAGGGAAACGCAGGGCGAGGGCGCGCGCCCAGGAGGACTGAACGCCCACGACGCCACGGCGTTTTGTGTACCTTGGACCGCACTGGGGGCGGGCGAAGGTACTGGGGGCTTTCGTGGGAAAGATCGATGCCGACGTGGTGATCGTGGGGGCAGGTCCGGCGGGGCTCGTGCTGGGAAACCTGTTACGCGCCGCCGGAATCGACTGCATGATCCTCGAGCGCCGGAGCCGTGACCATGTCGAAAACCGGGCCAGGGCGGGGTTTCTCGCCGCGAACAGCGTCCGTGTGCTCACCGAGAACGGGCTCGCCGAGGGGCTGTTCGAGAAAGGCCTGAGGCACGACACCTGCGCCTTTCGTCATGATCAGGCCGAATTCGAGCTCAAGTACGGCGAACTCGGGAACGGCGAGGTGCACACCGTCTATCCGCAGCAGTTCCTGGTCACCGATCTGATCGCGGAATTCCTCGCCCGCGGCGGGGAGATCAGGTTCGACACCGAGGTCACCTCGGTGTCGGGGATGGACGCGACGGTGATCGCCGACGATCTTCTCTTGCGTGCCAAGTACATCGCCGGTTGCGACGGCAGGCGCGGGATCTCGCTGAGATCCGTGCCCGCCCGGGTCTTCCGGCGTGACCACGACATCTCGTGGCTCGCGATCCTCGCCGAGGCGCCGCCGAGTATGTCCGCGATCGGCTACGCGATCCACGAACGCGGATTCGCCGGGCATATGGCCAGGACGTCGACGGTGACGCGCTATTACCTCGAAGTACCGCGTGGCGAGGACCCGGAGAACTGGGGAGACGACCGGATCTGGGACGAACTGCACCTGCGGATGCGGGCCGACCGCTACGGCGAGCTCAAACGCGGCGCCATCATCGAGCGCCGGATCGTGGACATGGCGTCGCGGGTGATGGACACGATCCAGCGGGGGAACCTGTTCCTCGCGGGGGACGCGGCGAGCTTGATCAGCCCCGCCGCGGCCAAGGGCGCGAATCTGGCGTTGATGGAGGCCGAGATCCTCGCGCACGCGTTGATCAAGGCCCACACCGAGAGCGACACGGCGGCACTCGAGCGCTATTCCGCCGATTGCCTGCCGCGGATCTGGCGCGCGCAGGAGTTCTCCCTCTGGATGATCAACCTTCTGCACGGCCCCGCCGGATACGACGACGAGGCCGTCTTCCAGCGAGCTTTGCGGGACGCGCGGCTGGAGAGCCTGCGGGTTTCCCGCGCGCACCAAGACTTCTTCGCCGAGAACTACGTGGGGATCTGAACCGATCGCTCGTCGCGTCCGTATCCCGGTGCAGAGGGCTTCGCGGAGTGGAAAGGACGAACGACGATGCCGATACGCATCCGCTGGACGCCGAAGAACCCGCACCCGAACCGTCCCGTGCCCGCGGACGAACCCCGAGCCGGAACCGCTAGCCGGCGCGGACGGCGGGTGCCGCGGGCCGCTCGACGCGAAGGAGCCGGACGTCGCCTGAGCGGTCTCTCCCCGGCTCCTCCTCGGTGACGAAGCGCAGCGCCCCGGTGGCCTCGCGGGTCACCATCCGCGCGCCGTGCCAGCCTGACGGCACCCAGCCGTCGCGTAGGGCCCGGCGCACCTTCTCGGCCCTCTTGACGTGGCGGGCGAACGAGTGCCGCCGGATGACGCGCCCGCGCGCGACTTGGCCCGCGCGGGCGTCCTCCGGGGTGACGTCAAGCCACAGCAACCGGACCGGGCGGCGGCTCACCAGGCCGAGCAGGGCCAGCAGCCCGCGGGTCGTCGCGCGGGTCGAGGGCTCGTGCACGATGAGCGGTCCCCCGTCGGCCAGTGCGAACCGGACGACCCGCGCGCGATGCCACAGGTGGACCACCGGCCGGTAGAACCGGTACGGCAGCGCGGACGGCAGCCGTTCGCGCAGCCGCGCGCGGACCTGATCGGAGTCGAGCACCGGTAGGGCTCCGGTCGCCGCCCGGGACAGCAGGGTGGTCTTGCCGGCCCCGGGAATCCCCGCGACCACCAGCAGGTCGCGGCGGCCGAGGCGGAGTGCTATGCGATCGGTCATAAGGCCTCAACGACCCGGCCGACGGCAAAGGTTCCTTTACCTTCACCGGCGCAGGTCAGGCGGTCACCCGGGTCCCCGCCGTCACCGGCTTGTCCGGCAGCAGCGTCCCGCCCTTGGTGAGCCACGCGACACCGAACGCGAGGATCGCGACCGACTCCAGCCACAGCGCCGGGTAGAGATCCTTCGTCAGGTCGTCGAAGACCAGCCCGCACAGCACGATCAACGCCAGACACACCAGCATGATCACGCCGGACGCGACGTACAGCTGGTTCCGCGCGGGTTTGCGGGCATCCGGGATCTCCTTGTCCGACTTGGTGAACAGCACGATGCAGAAGAACGCCAAGGTGAGGAAGAAGACCGCGGCGAAGCCGAGGTGCAGCAAACCGACGATCTCGTCCGTGCGGTCGCCGTTCGCCGGTGTCGTGGGGAAGAGCGCCACCCCGACGGCGGCCACGGCCGCGATGTTGCCGGCGATGTCGTCGACCCGGCCGTAACCCCGATAGGACAACAGGAAGACGCCGATGGCGCACATGACACCGACCCAGACGTCCCGCATTCCCGAGTAGTAGTACCCGCTGATCGAGTTGAGCAGGCCGCCGCCGTCGACGACCATTTTCCCGAAGACCAGCACGAAGGGCAGCCCGATCCCGAGGAAACCTACGGCACGCCGCAAGAACAGGTAGTTGTGGACGAGGTTGTCGGTCGCCGTTCGCGGGCTCATGGTCGCCTCCGTGCTCGGTGCGTTGTCGCTACTGGGAAGTATTGACCACCTGAGCACCGGAAATGACGGTTCGTGACGACGTTGAGACCGTGTGTTATCGAATTGCTCGCTAGGCGGTCTCCAGTACGACAGCCGCGACGTAACCGCCCATCCCGATCGACGTCTTGACGGTGAGCCCGCTTTCCGGGCGGGACGGCCCATCCATCAGCTGCGAATGCCCTTCAGCCACCGGTTTCGGCGCCGGGACCAGGTCCCGCTCCGCCGCGAGGCAGATCGCCGCGATCTCGGTCAGCGCGCTGCCCGACTGGCTGTGCCCGGTCAGCGGTTTGATCGAGTAGATCTCGGTCTCCTTGGGGAAGACCGCTTCGAGGATCTGGGATTCCGTGCGGTGGCAGAGTTTCGTGCCCGTCCCGTGCGCGTTCAGGTAACGGACGTCGGACGGCGCGGCGTTCGCGTTCTCCAGCGCCCCGGTCACCGCCGCGACCGCGTTCGTCGGATCGGGGTCGAGAGCCATCGCGTTGTGCGCCTCGTGGGTCATGGCGCCGCCTCGGAGCGTCGCGTACGACTCGGTCTTCCGCTGGGTCAGCACCACCGCGACCGCGGCCTCGGAGAAGGTGAAACCCCTTGTGCCCTCTTGGAAAGGACGGCACGCCTCGAGCGGGGGCACGTCGGTGACCGCCACCCCGCAGTGCACGAAGTTGCGCACCATCGGCCTGGTCGCGGACAGATCCGTGGTGACCACGACCACGTCGTCGGCCATGCCGGCGTCCAGCCACATCTTCGCGGTGAGCACCGCGGCGCTGCCGGTCGCGCACATCGCGGACGTGGCCATGGAAGGGCCGTGGAAACCGAACTCCGCCATGAGGGTGGCGATCGGGGTCGAGGGCATCATGCCGATGAATTCACGCCGGTACATGAGCTGCTCGCCCATCTCGGTGAGCCGGTCCCAGGTGCGCAGGTCCTCGCGGACGCCGCCGGAGATGACGCCGACCCGGCGCCCTGGCGTCCAGCCTCGCGCTCCGGCGTCTTCGATCGCTTCCCGCGCCGCGGCGAGCAGGGCGCGCGCGTGCAGGCTGCCGTCCCTGTCCCGTCCGCCCTGGGGGACGTGGGCGACCCAACCCGGCTGATCCGGGGTTTCCCCGAAGCCGTCGGCGAATTGGGCACAGGGGACGCCGCTCGCCAGGCCTTCCCACAGCGATTCGCGCCCCCAGCCGTAGGCGGTTACGGCGCCGATGCCGCAGATGTCTGTTTTGCTCCGCACGTGTTTCCCTTCAACTACATTCAGTCAACGCTGGGGTGGAATAGCCGCACCGATCAGCTGTCCGGGGAGGACGGCTACGTCGTTTTAGTGATCTAATCGGAAGCTACATCAGTCGAGTAGGGGGTTTGGATCAGATGGATCCTGACGATCTCGACGGTGGGACTTCCGACACCCACCGGCCCTCGGATCAGGATTCCTCGCCAGCGAACGGCACCGCGACCCGCACGGTGGGAAAAACCGACCGGCACGCGTCGCTCGTCCGTCTGCTGACCGAGTTGTCCACCGAGAGGGATCAGCGTGGCGAACCCGCGCTCACCTTTCTCGGTCAGGGGTACCGCCTTTTGGAGCAAAATTCCGATGGTGGCGCATTGGGGACGCAATATCTCACGATGGTGGAGGCGAGCCCTTACGGGATCTGTGTCCATCAGCGGGGCAAAGTCGTCTTTGTGAACTCGGCCACGATGCGGTTCGTGGGCGCGAAGGTGTCGACCGAGATCATCGGGATGCACATCACCGATCTGGTCGACGTCGGCTCGCAGGACGCACTGCTGGCGCGGATCGGCTCGCTGGTCTCGCCCGGCTCGTTCAGCGAGCCGACGGAGATGACGCTGCGGACCCTGCAGGGCAGGCGTGTCACCGTCGAATCGCAGGCGGTGCTCACGACATGGGAGGGCAAGCCCGCGTACCAGGTGATCATGCGCGACCTGACCACGCAGAAGGCGGCCGAGGCCGGTCTGCGGTTCCAGGCCGCGCTGGTCGGCCACGCGAGCGACGCGATCATCGCGACCTCTCCCGACGGGCTGGTGACGAGCTGGAATCCGGCGGCCGAGGCCGTTTACGGCCATGATCTCGACCAGGTCATCGGGGTTCCGGTGGCCGAGGTCGTCGGCGCGCCGATGAGCCCGCGGCAGGTCGTCGCGTCGGGCGGTGTCGTGCAGGCCACGCATTACAGCGCCGACGGCACGGCGCTGGCGGTGCGGGTCTCCGCGGCCGAGATGTTCGACGGTTACGTGCTGCTGTGCGCCGACGAGACCGCGCAGCGCCGGGCCGAGGCCGAATTCGCCACCGTAGTCGAGACCCTCGACGAAGGGGTGCTGCTGGTCGGCCCCGGCGGCCGGATCGAACTGGCGAACTCCGCGGCGCACCGCATCGCCGGGGTGCCGCCGGGTTCCCTGGTCGGCCTGGAGAGCCGGACGTTGCGGCTGCACGACGAACACGGCGTCCCGGTACCCGTCGACGATCTGCCGTCCGCGCGGGTGCGGCGTTCCGGGAAGGTCGAGACCGGGCGGGTCGTGCAGGTGCGGCGGCGGGACGGCGCGCACCGATGGCTTTCGCTGACCTCCGGTCCGCTGATGGCGCCGGGGCAGAGCGTGCCCTCCGTGCTGACGTCCTTCGCCGACATCACCGAGCGGCGGGCGATCAGCGAACGGCTGGCCTACGAGGCCACCCATGATCCGCTGACCAGGCTCGCGAACCGCACGCTCGCGCTGAACCACCTGCGCCGCACGAACGCCGATCCGGCGCATACGACCACCGTGATGTTCATCGACCTCGACAAGTTCAAGATCATCAATGATTCGCTCGGTCATACCGTCGGCGACCAGGTGCTGCGCATCATCGGCGACCGGCTGCGGGCCGCCGCCGGGCCTTCGGACCTTGTCGGACGGCTCGGCGGGGACGAGTTCCTGGTCATCACCACCGGTTATACCGAAGCCGCCGAGGTGCGGGCGCTGGCCGACCACCTCCAGCGGCGGCTCGCCGAATCGCTCACCGTGCACGGCCGCGAACTGCATATAAATACGAGTATTGGAATAGTGATCGCCAAACCTGGTGATCGGCGCAGTGCCGACGAATTGCTGGAAGACGCCGATTTGGCGATGTATCAGGCCAAGACATTCGGGCCGGGGCGATATGCGTTCTATGCGCCGATCATGCGGAAATGAGTCCAAGACCGTTTCGCGCTGGAACAGGATCTGCGCAACGCCGTCGCCGAAGGCCTGGTCGAGACCGTTTATCAGCCCGTCGTCGATTTGCGGACCGGTGACATGGTCGCGGTGAAGGCGAAGTCCTGTTGGGCTCACCCGGAGCGCGGACCGATCGATCCGGCGGAATTGGCCGAGATCGCCGACGACGGCGATCTTTTGACGGTCATCGGGGCGGAGGTCCTCGCCAAGGCCGCCCGCGAGATCTCTCGATGGCGTGCCGATCATGGTGTGCACTGTAATGTGAATGTGAGTCTTTCGGCCCGCCAACTGGGCGATCCCACGTTGCTGCAAGTGGTCCAGACAACCCTGGAAGCAGCGGGGCTGGGGCCGCGGGACCTGAGCTTCGACGTCGACGAGACGGCGCTGAAGGACGCGGCCGACGCGGTCGACGCGCTGCGGAAGACCGGGGTGCGGGTGACCGCGGAACGGTTCGGTGCCGGGTATTCCTCGCTCGCCCAGCTGTGCCGGCTCGATCTGAACGTGATCGAGATCGACCGGTCGTTCGTGGCCGATCTCGGCAGGTCGAGCGACGCCGAGCCGATCGTCGCCGGGATCATGGCGATGGCGCACGCCGTCGACCTCGTGGTGGTCGCCGAAGGGGTCGAAACCGCGCGACAGCTGCAGGTCTTGCACGAACTCGGCTGCGATTGGGCGAAAGGGCCGCTGGTCGCGCCGCCGGGCCGGGTCGAGGACCTGAGGTGCGCGTACGAACACGTCGTGCGATGAACCGGGCGGCCGCCGCGTACGTGGTCCTGGGTGAGAGCCGCTGACGGGACCAAAGCCTCCTGTCGCCCCGGTTCTTTCCGGCGCAGTCTTGTCGGTGGGGGCCGGTGAAGGAGGCCGTCGTGTGGCTCGTGTTCCTGTGGCGCCGGATCCATCTCGGCCGGAACCCGCTGGCCCGGATCCCCGACCGGATCGAGGCGGCGATCCTCGTCGGCGGCCTCGTGGCGGCGCTGCTCGGTGTACCGCTGGCCGCGGCGGCCGGTTCGGAGACCTACGCGACCATGATGGCGCGCTCGGCTCTTGAGACGGCTTCGCGTCACTCGACGACCGCTTTCCTGCTCGAGGACGCGCCGCCGGCGCGTATCGGCGTCGACGGGACGCCTTCCGCGGAGACGGCTTCGGTGCCGGCGCGGTGGGCGTTGCCGGATGGGGGATTCCGGGAGGCGCCAGTCGCCGCCGACCTCGGCGCTTCGGCGGGGGACGCGGTGACGGTGTGGCTCGACGAGGCCGGTGCCATGGTCGAGCCGCCGGTGCTGCCGATGGACGCGACCAGTACGGGGATCGGCGTCGGGGTGGGGGTGTGGCTGGCCGCGGTGGCGCTGCTGGCCGCGGGGTATCTGGTCGCGCGGCGCCTGCTGAACCGGGCGCGGTGGGCGGCCTGGGACCGGGAGTGGGAACGGTTCGGGCAGGACTCGCGGTCCTGAGGATGTGGCGCGTTTAATCGACTGGTTGCGGCTTGGACTTGGGTGTGAAGGTCGAGTTTCCTCGGCTGAGCCGAGCGGATAAGCGCGAAAGTGGTAGCAAAGGTCCCTTGCTCGCCCGCCTCCGGCTTGCTCACTGTACCTACTAGTATGTACGGTCTGGTCGTGGACAAGAGGGAAAGGCTCATCGAGAGCACTCGTGAGCTCCTGTGGGAGCGCGGCTACGTCGGCACCAGCCCGAAGGCGATCCAGGAACGCTCCGGCGCCGGCCAGGGCAGCATGTACCACCACTTCCAGGGCAAGTCCGAACTCGCGCTCGCCGCGCTCGCCCGCAGCGCCGACGATCTGCGTGCCAGGGCGGAGGCCGAGTTCTCCGCGCCCGGCTCGGTCGTCGAGCGTGTCACCGTCTACCTGCGCCGTGAGCGCGACGTGCTCAAGGGCTGCCCGGTCGGCAGGCTCGCCCAGGATCCCGACGTGATGGCCGACGCGGATCTGCGCAAGCCGGTCGAAGAGTTCTTCGGCTGGCTCACCGGTCGCCTCGCCGAGTTGCTCGGCGAGGGCCGCACGGCCGGTGAACTCGACGCCGAACTCGATCCGCTCGCCACGGCGACCGCGCTGGTCGCGGTGCTGCAGGGCGGCTACATCCTCGCCCGCGCCGCAGGCTCCCCGGAAGTGTTCGCGAAAGCCGTCGACGGCGCCCTCGGCCTGCTCGCCACCAAGGAGACCTGACATGCCCTTCGTCCGTATCGACGCCATCGGGACCGACAAGCTCGAAGCCCTCGGCAACGCCGTCCACGACGCGATGGTCGAGACGCTCGGTATCCCGGCCGACGACCGCTTCCAGGTCCTGAACGGCCAGAGCACTCTGAAATACGACGACTACCTGGGGATCCACCGCGACGAGGGGGTCGTGTTCATCACGATCACCATGCGGCAGGGGCGCACCGACGAGCAGAAGAAGTCGCTGTACCGGCGGATCGCGGAGCTCGCCGAGGAGTATTCGGGGACCGAGCCGCGGAACGTGCTCGTGATGATCACCGAGACCGATCCGGTCAACTGGTCGATCGGGAACGGCGAAGCACAGTACGCGTGATCAGGCCGGCGCGGCGGTGAAGGCGTGCTGCTCCAGCAGCCACCACGTGTCGCGCCCGAACGACCACGTCAGCAGCGCCAGCGCGCCCAGGGTGATCACGAAGCCCATCCAGAGCGGCAGGATCGCCGAGGCCACCACGACCAGCGCAATGCCCTGAACCGCCGCGACCGTCTTACGCGCCATGCTCGGCGGAAGCGGCGCGTTCAGCCACGGCCAAAGCCTGCTCGCGGCGACGAACACGTAGCGCATCGCGCCGATCGTGAGCACCCACGGGCCGATCGACTGCGCGACGACCACGCTCAGGATCAGGATCAGATACGCGTCGACCTCCATGTCGAACCGCGCGCCGAGCGGGGATGCCGTCCCGGTGCGGCGCGCGACCTGGCCGTCGACGGCGTCCAGGACGAGCGCGACCGACGCGAGGACGACCATCGCGACGATCTCCCGACCCGCGGTGTCGACGACGAGCGCGGTCACGCAGCCGACCAACCCGGACCGGCCGAGCGTGACGGCGTCGGCGGGGCCTAGGGAGCGCGCGGTGCTTCGGTTCAGGCCGTAGGTCAGGAATCCGCCCACGGCGAGGCCGTAGGCCGCGCCGGCGAGCCAGCCCAGCGGGCCCAGCCCGGCGACGGCGTCCAGCGTCCCCAGCAGCGCCAGCTGGACGAGGACCCCCAGGAAAACTCCGGGGTTGATCACGAGGCCTCCTCGTTATGGTGGCGGTGACCCCGGCTTCCAGGGTCCGACATGAGGGGACACGATGGAACGCGCCTTCTGGTTCAGTGGTTCCGGTGACGGTGAGCTCAGGCCGGTCTCGCTCCCTCCGGTCGGCGACGGCGAAGTGCTGGTCCGCACCCTGTACACGGGCGTGAGCCGGGGCACCGAGACGCTCGTCTTCCGCGGCGAGGTCCCGCCGAGTCAACGCGCGGCCATGCGCGCGCCGTTCCAGGAGGGCGACTTCCCGGGTCCCGTGAAGTACGGATACCTCAATGTCGGCGTGGTCGAACGTGGTCCGGAAGACCTGGTCGGGCAGGTCGTCTTCTGCCTCTACCCGCACCAGACGCGTTACGTCGTCCCGGCGTCGGCCGTCACGGCGGTGCCGCCCGGGGTGCCGCCGGAGCGCGCGATCCTCGCGGGAACGATCGAGACCGCGGTCAACGCCGTCTGGGACGCGTCGCCGAAACTCGGCGACCGGATCGCCGTGGTCGGCGCCGGGATGGTGGGAAGCAGTGTCGCGAAACTGCTGGCCGGTTTCCCGGCGACGAGGGTCCAGCTGATCGACGTCGACCCGGAGCGCGCGAAGATCGCGAAGGCGCTCGGTGTCGACTTCTCGACACCGGAGGACGCGCTGGGTGACTGCGACCTCGTCGTGCACGCCAGCGCGAGCGAGGCGGGGCTCGCGCGATCACTGGAGCTGCTCGCGCCGGAGGGCGAGGTCATCGAGCTGAGCTGGTACGGCGACCGCCGCGTCAGTGTCCCGCTCGGCGAGAACTTCCATTCGCGGCGGCTGACGATCCGCAGCAGCCAGGTCGGCATGGTCTCGCCGTCCCGGCGGCTGAACCGGAGCTACGCCGACCGCTTGGCGCTCGCCTTGCGCCTTCTGGCCGATCCAGGATTCGAAGTGCTGGTCAGCGGGCACTGTCTGTTCCATCAACTACCGGACGTCTTGCCGCGTCTGGCCGCGAATGAACCAGGAACGCTCTGCCTCCGTGTGACCTATCAGATGGAGGACACGCGTTAAGGGCTCGATCCGGGAGGTCCGTTGTTCAGTATCACCGTCCGCGACCACGTCATGGTCGCCCACAGCTTCCGAGGCGAGGTCTTCGGCCCCGCGCAGCGGCTGCACGGGGCGACCTTCCTGGTGGACGCGACGTTCCGCCGGTCCGAACTGGACGCCGACAACATCGTCGTCGACATCGGCAAGGCGACCGAAGAGTTCAAAGCGGTGCTCGCCGACCTGAACTACCGCAACCTCGACGACGTGCCCGAGTTCGCCGGGATCAACACCTCGACCGAGTTCCTCGCCAAGGTCATCGCGGACAGGCTCGCCGACCGGGTCCACACCGGAGCGCTCGGCGAGGGGGCACGCGGACTCGAGGGGCTCACCGTCTCGCTGCACGAATCCCACGTCGCCTGGGCGAGTTACGAGCGTGCGCTGTGACCGGCCTCCACGTCGTCCTGCCCAACGACATCGACGACGTGGGCGCGCCCAGCGGCGGCAACGTCTACGACCGGCGGCTGTGCGACGGCCTCGCCGCGATGGGCGTGGAGGTCCACGAGATCGCCGTGCGCGGGAACTGGCCGCGGCCCGGCACCGAGGCGCGCACGGCGCTGGCGCGCAAACTCGCCGCACTGCCCGACGGTTCGGCCGTCCTGCTCGACGGGCTGGTCGCTTGCGGGGTGCCGGAGGTGATCGGGCCGTCCGCGCGGCGGCTGTCGATCGCGGTGCTGGTGCATCTCCCGCTGGCCGACGAGACGGGACTGTCGCCTTCGCTCGCCGCCGAGCTGGACCGGCTGGAGCGGGAGACGCTCACCGCGGTAGAGGCCGTGGTCGTGACCAGCGCTTGGGCCGCGCGACGGCTGATCGAGCACCACGACCTCGCCCCGCATCGCGTGCACGTGGTGCCGCCCGGGGTGGACAAGGCCGAAGTCGCTTTCGGGAGTCTTGACGGGACGCGGCTGGTCTGCGTCGCCAACGTGACGCCGCGCAAGGGACAGGGCCTGCTCGCGGACGCGTTGAAGTCGCTCAAAGAGTTCCCGTGGACCTGTGAGTGCGTCGGCGCCATTCCTCGCGAGACCCGCTACGTCGAACGCCTGCGGCGACACACGCTCGGCGATCGGTTCACCCTCGCCGGCCCGCGATCCGGCGAAGCACTCGAAGCGACGTACGCGGCCGCAGACCTTCTCGTGCTGCCGTCGCGCGCGGAGACCTACGGGATGGTCGTCACCGAGGCGCTCGCACATGGCGTTCCCGTGCTGACGACCGCCGTCGACGCGCTGCCGGGCACCCTCGGCCAGGCATCCGACGGCAGCGTGCCCGGCATGCTTGTCCCCGGTGAGGACGTCAACGCGCTGGCCACGGCCCTTCGCCGCTGGCTCACCGAACCTGAACTGCGTGATCGCCTTCGCGCCTCCGCCCGCCTTCGCCGCGAGACGCTGACGGAGTGGGACGAGACGGCCCGCGGTGTCGCCGCCGTTCTGCTGCGCGAAAGGACGGCGGCATGACCAAGTACGCCCCCAGCTGGCTCCAGTTGCGTGAGGACGCCGACGCCGCCGCCCGCGCGACCGAGCTGATCGAACCGGTGCGCGCGTTCCTGCGCGGGCGGGACGAGGTCGTCATCCGGGATCTGGGTTGTGGCACCGGTTCGCTCGGCCGCTGGCTGGCGGTGCGGCTGCCCGGCCGCCAGCGCTGGATCCTGCACGACCGCGACGCCGACCTGCTCACCCACGCGCTGTCGCGTACCAGCCGTCCGGAACACGCTTTGGACGGAAGCGAGGTCACCGTCGTCACCGAACAGCGTGACATCACCGAGTTACGTGCGGAGGACCTCGCCGGGACCTCGCTCGTGGCGGCGTCGGCGCTGCTCGACCTGCTCACCGCCGATGAGATGTCCCGGCTGGCGGAGGCCTGCGTCGAAGCGGGCTGCGCGGTCCTGTTCACGTTGAGCGTTTCGGGCCGGGTGGTGCTGTCGCCCAAGGACAAGTTCGACATCGAGATCTCCGACGCCTTCAACGCGCACCAACGCCGGGTGACCGACGGCCGGTGGCTGCTCGGACCGGACGCGGTGGACGTCGCGTTCGGCGTCTTCGAACGGCTCGGCGCCACCGTGCGGCGCGCTCCCAGCCCGTGGCGGCTCGGGGCCGACCAGGCCGCGCTGACCGCGGAATGGCTCACCGGCTGGGTCGGCGCCGCCTGCGAGCAGCGGCCGGAGCTGGCGCCGGACGGGGACGCCTACCTGCGGTGGCGGCTCGCGCAGTGCGCGGCGGGCGAGCTAAACGCGGTGATCCAGCACGAAGACCTCCTGATGGTGCCCGCGTGAACCGGTGCTGGCCGTGGCTTCGGATGCTCGGCGCGCTCGGCATCCTCGGAGCGCTCGTCTGGCAACTGGGCACGGGTGCGTTCCTGGCCGGGCTGCGCGAGGTCGACGCCGTCGGGATCGCCGCCGCGCTCGGGATCGGTTTCGCCACCACGGTTTTCAGTGCCTGGCGCTGGTGCCTGGTCGCGCGGCGGCTCAGTCTGCGGTTGTCGCTGCCGAGCGCGGTCGGCGAGTACTACCGCGCGTTGTTCCTCAACGGTGTCCTGCCCGCGGGCGTCCTCGGCGACGTCAACCGGGCCGTGCGGCACGGCCGCGAAGCCGGTGACGTCCCGCGCGGCGTCCGCGCGGTGGTGCTGGAGCGCACCGCCGGGCAGATCGCGGTCGTCGGCGCTTCGGTCGCCGTCGTGCTGAGCGCGCCTTCCGTGGTGCCTTCGCCCATCGATGGAGTCGTCACGGGCGCCGGGATAGTGGTGGTCGCACTGGCCCTCACACTGATCGTCACCGGGATGACGGCCGGAAAGCGGTGGATCCACAGTGGATCGAAATGGCGCCGCGGGTTCGCCGTCAGCCTCGCCGACGTCCGGCTCGGTCTGCTGGCCAAGGAGACCTGGCCCGGTGTGAGCCTGCTTTCGGCCGCCACCCTGGCCGGGCATCTCGCGCTGTTCGTCGTCGCCGCGCGCGTGGCCGGGATCACCGCGCCGGTCGGCGACCTGCTGCCGTTGATGATCCTCGCCCTGCTCGCGATGGGCCTGCCGCTGAACATCGGCGGCTGGGGCCCGCGCGAAGGGGTTTGCGCGCTGCTGTTCGGCGCGGCGGGGCTCGGTTCGGCGCAGGGCGTCACCGTGGCCGTCGTCTACGGCGTGCTCGCGCTCTTCTCCAGCCTTCCCGGTGCGGGCGTCCTGCTCGTGCGTTCTGTCAGGAGTCACCGAACAGACAGGAGAAACCCGATGACCGTCGAGAGGGTCGTGGAGACCAGACTGCCCACCCGATACGGCGTCTTCCGCGCGTATGGGTACCTGGACGCAGACGGCACCGAACAGATGGCGCTGGTGCACGGCGACGTCGCGACCTTCGGCGCGCTGGCGCGGGTCCATTCGGAATGTCTCACCGGAGACGTCTTCAGCTCGATGCACTGCGAATGCGGCGATCAGCTGGCCGCCGCGCTGCAAGCGATCGTCGACGAGGGGGCCGGAATCCTCGTGTACGCCCACGGCCACGAAGGACGCGGAATCGGCCTGCTCGCGAAGCTGAAGGCGATGCGGCTGCAGGACGAAGGTCTTGACACCGTCGAGGCGAACATCGCGCTGGGGCTGCCGGTGGACGCGCGCGACTACCGTGCCGCGGCGGAGATCCTGAACGACCTCGGGGTGCGGTCGGTGCGGCTGCTGTCCAACAACCCGGAGAAGGTCGACCAGCTGAAACAGCACGGGGTGCGGATCAGCGAGCGGGTGCCGCTGCTGGTCACGCCGAACGACGAGAACCTGCGGTACCTGCGGACGAAACAGGAGCGGATGCACCACTTCCTGCCGCATCTGGACATGATCGAGTCAGCTGAGCGCGGCCAGGGTGTCCCTGAAGTTCTCCACCAGTGACTCCAGCACCAGCCGTCCCTTCTCCGCCGTCGCCCGCGAAGGCCGCCCGACCACCCCGGAATCCGAATACGGGCGCAGGCCCACCGTCAGCAGGTGCCGCCTGTCGTCGGCGAGGTGATCCGCCTCGGTGAAACCGGGCCGGACCAGCGATGGGTGCGCGTGCAGCAGAAGGGAGGTCTCCAGTTCCCCGGCGTGCATGTCGCTGTCCAGCGACGTCTCCAGCCCGGCCGCGTCGTGCGCCGCCTGCCAGCCCTCGACGCCGGGGAAGAGCGCCATCGGCGACGTCGACTCCTGGACCACGTTGGACAGGACGTAGTTGCCGCCGTGCGCGTTCACCAGCACCAGTTTCGGTACGCCGGAACGGCGCAGGGAGGCCGCGACGTCGTTCACCACGGCGTACAGGGTCGCGGCCGAAATACTGACCGTGCCCGTCCAGTCCGCGTGTTCGTGTGAGCAACCGATCGTGATCGGCGGGAGCCTCAGCACCGGGTACGCCGCGGCGAGGGCGCCGGCGATCGTCGTCGCGATCAGGGCGTCGGTGGCGAGCGGGAGGTGCGCTCCGTGCTGTTCGAAACTGCCGACGGGCAGCACCGCGACCTCGGCGCCGCGGATGCGCTCGTCGGCCGTCGTGGCCGTCGGGAACAGGTCCATTCCGGCTACGGTACCCATATGACCGACCACGCCGCATTGTTGTCCGTGGCCCGCGAGGCCGTCGCCAAGGCGACCGGGATCATCCGCTCGATGACGTCGTTTTCCGTTGCCGCCAAAGGCGATCGCGATATGGTGACCGACGTCGACCTCGCCGTCGAGGACGCCGTCCGCGAATTCCTCGCCCGCGAGACGCCGGAGATCGGCATCCTCGGCGAGGAACGCGGCCATCAGGGCGACAAGGACCTCTGGTGGGCGCTCGACCCGGTCGACGGCACGGCGAACTTCGCGCGCGGCATCCCGCTGTGCGGCGTTTCGCTCGGGCTCGTCGACGGTCTCAAGAGCACTGTCGCCGCGATCTCCCTGCCGTTCCTCGACGTCACCTACACCGCCGCCGAAGGGCAAGGCGCGTACGCGGGCGAAGAGCGTCTTGAAGCCTCGAAAGCGACGAAGCTGTCGGACGCGATCGTGAGTATCGGCGACTTCGCGGTCGGCGAGGGCGCGGAGGCCAAGAACCGCGTCCGGATGGCGCTGCTCGCCGAACTCGGCGGCCGCGTGCAGCGGGTCCGCTTCCTCGGCTCCGCGGCGATCGACCTGGCCTGGGTCGCGGAGGGCAAACTCGACGCGAGCGTCATCCTCTCCAACCAGCCGTGGGACACGATGGCAGGTGTCCTGCTCGTACGGGAGGCCGGGGGAGTGGTCGTCGACACCGACGGCGGCGACCACACGGTGCGTTCGGCGGCCACCATCGCGGTCGGTGCCGGGCTGCGTGACGAGATCGTCGGCGCGATTGCGCGCGCGGCGGGCTGAACTTCGTCACGCCGGAAATGAACCGGACGGGCTTCGTATCCGTGTCTCCAGATAAGGCGCCCCGCATCTGGAGGTAACCGTGTTCACCTCGAATGTCCGCGTGACCGAACCGGTCGTCTTCGTCCTGCCGGGGGACACCGAGGACACCAGCGGTGAATACGACCGCCGGATGTGCCAGAACCTCCCGGCCACCGGCCTCCCGCTGCTGGAACTGCCGATCGCCGGCGAATGGCCGATGCCGGGGCCGCTGTCCCGGTCGAGGCTGGCCCGTTCGCTCGCCGCGCTGCCCGACGACACCATCGTCCTGATCGACGGCACGGTCGCCTGCGGGGTGCCGGAGATCGTGGTCCCGCACGCGCGGCGGCTGCGGCTGGCCGTCCTGGTCCACCGGCCGCTCGCCGACGATCCCGCGCTCGATCCGGCGCAGGCCGCCGAACTCGACGCGTGCGAACGGGAGACCCTGCGGCTGACGGGGATGATCGTCGCCACCGGGCCGTGGCTCGCGCGCCAGCTGATCGACCGGCACGACCTCGACCCGACGCGGGTCTACGTCGCGACACCCGGCACGGACGCGGCCCCGCTCGCCACCGGGGCAGACGGCGTGTCCCGGCTGCTGTGTCTCGCGCCCATGACCGCGCGGCACGGCCAGGACGTGCTCATCCGCGCGCTTTCGACGATCGACGAACTGGCGTTCAAATGCGTGTTCGCCGGCGCGACCCATCACGATCCCGCCTACGTCGACGAACTGCGCTGGACGGTCGAACGGCTCGGGCTCGCTTCCCGGATCAGTCTCATCCAGCCGCCGGACGACCTCGACCTGGTCTACGACGGCGCGGATCTGCTCGTCCTGCCCGCTCGCGGCGGCACGTCCGGGCTGGTCGTCGCCGAGGCGCTCGCGCGCGGAATCCCTGTGGTGGCCACCGATACCGCCGGCGCGCACGACGCGCTCGGCACGGCGCCCGGCGGCGGCGTCCCCGGCCTGCTGGTGCCGCCGAACAACCCTTCGGCGCTCGCGGCGGCGTTGTTGCGCTGGTCGCTCGACGCCGAACTCCGCCATTCCCTGCGGACGTCGGCGCTCGCGCGGAGCAGCGTCCTGGAGGAATGGGACGTCGCCGCGGGCAGGCTCACCGACGTCCTTTCCCGGTTGCAGGCGGCGCCGCGTCAGCCTGCTTGATCATCGCCCGGAAGCAGCTATCGGGCCGGTCCCCGGCTCGCTTGACTTGGCGGCATGCGAATCGTCGATCTTGCGTCCCGTCCCGATCTCCTCGAACCCGCGGTGAATCTCGGCGATGTCGGCGGTGAGTTCATCTACGCCGGGTTCAGCGGCAAGATGATCACGCCGGAACGGTTCCTGCGCCACTGGTCCCGGTACTTCCTGATCGCGCTCGACGACGACGGCGAACCGATCGCGCGGGCGCTGTCGGTCCCGCTGACCTATCCGGCCGCGGACCGCCGCGAACTACCGGCGCACGGCTGGGACGAGGCGATCCAGTGGGCCGCGCAGGATCTCATGGACGGCCGCGCGCCGGACACCCTGTGCGCCCTCGAAGTCGTCGTGGCGCCACGGATGCGCGGGACGGGCTTGTCCACGCCGATGCTGAAGGCACTGAAGGCGCGCGCGGCCGAGACGGGGCTGAAGCGGCTGATCGTCTCCGTACGCCCGATCGGCAAGGAGGACGAACCCGATGTGCCCATGGAGGAGTACGCCGTCCGGCGGCGCGAGGACGGCCTGTTCGCCGACCGCTGGCTGCGCACCCACGAACGGCTCGGCGCGCGGATGATCAAGGTGTGCCCGTTCGCGGTGACGATCTCGGGCTCGATCGCGGACTGGCACGAGTGGACCGGGGTCAAACTCGCCGACGGCGACAACGTGATCCCGGGCGGGATCGCGCCGGTGCACGCGAACGTCGAGCGGGACCGCGGGGTGTACGTGGAGGCGAACGTGTGGATGGAGCACCCGTTCTGAGCCGCGGTGCCGGGCGGGGCGGGCCGCCATGTTCCTCGCGACTTCCGGCAGGATCGTCTCATCGGCCGCGCCGGGACAAGGCCGTGCCGCAAAGTGGGCTCATGGATATCTCGCGAGTCGGTTTCGCCGGGCTGGGCAGTATGGGCGAGCCGATGGCACTGAACCTGGCGCGCGCCGGAATCCCGTTGCTCGTGTGGAATCGTACCCCGGGCAAAGCGGGCCGGGTGGCGGAGGCGGTCGAGGACGTGGCAGAGCTCTTCGCGCGGTGTGACGTCGTGATCCTGATGCTCAAGGACGCGGACGCCGTCGACGCCGTGCTCGACCGCGGCGGGCCCGCGTTCGGCGGCCGGGTGGCCGGCCGCACGATCGTCCACATGGGAACGACGGCGCCGGGCCACTCCCGTGATCTCGAGGCCGAGCTCCTCGCGGCCGGGGCGAAGTACGTGGAAGCGCCGGTCTCCGGCTCGCGGATCCCGGCGGAGGCGGGTGAGCTGGTCGCCATGCTCGCGGGGGATCCCGGCACGATCGAGGAGGTCCGGGAGCTGTTCGCGCCGATGTGCCGGGAAACGGTGCGCTGCGGGCCGGTGCCCGACGGGCTCCTGATGAAGCTGGCGGTCAACGTGCATTTGACCGCGGTCGTGACGAGCCTGGCCGAGACCGTGCGCTTCGCCCGGGCCCACGAACTCGATCTCCGTCTGCTCGCCGACGTCCTCGGCGCGGGCCAGCTGGCCAGCCCGATCCTGCGGGTCAAGGCGCCCAAACTCGTCGAGGAGGATTTCGCGCCGCAGGCCTCGATCGCGAACGTCCTGGCCAATGTCGAGCTGATCGCGGCCGCGGCGAGGGAGACGGGACTCGAGTTGCCGCTGATCGAGGCGTCCCACGCCCTCTACGCCGAGACCGCGCGGCTCGGTTACGGCGCGGAGGACATGGTCGCCGTGATCAGGGCGCTCGACGCCCGGCCGCATTCAGAGGACGAAACGCGGTGAGGTCAGCCGCGCAGGGCCGACGCGATCCGGCCCGCCGCGGCGAAGGACTCCTCCTCCGGCTCGCCGAGCAAGGGGAGCAGGATGACGGATTCGGTCCCGGCCGCGTACAGCGCGCGGATCTGCTCGACACAGCGGTCGAGCGGCCCGCTGATGCTCAGCCGGTCGATCCACTCGGGCCGCAGCCGCCGCGCCAGGTCCTTCCGGTCGGTGGAGGCCTTGACCTCGGCCAGCAGTTCGGCGCCGAAGTCCAGCGGTTCCAGCGCCGGCCCCGAGTTCGGCCCGATCGCGGAAGCGACGTCGGCCCGGGCGCGCTCGCGGGCCCGTTCGGGATCGGCGTCGAGGGCCAGCCAGTTGTAGGTGGCGATCGAATGGCCTTCGACGCCGATGAGGTCCCGCGTCGCGCGGACGTACTCCGGGGTCGCCGGTTCGGCGAGCAGCGTCCCGTCGGCGACCCGGCCCGCCGCGGCGAGCGACTTCGGCCCGCGGACGCCGGCGACGAGCTTCGGCGGCAGCGCGGGCGGGAACTCCAGCTCGACCTCGTCGAGCCGGACGTGCTCGCCCTCGAAGGAGACGCGCTCGCCCGCCAGCAGCCGCCGGACGACCGTCAGCGTCTCCTCGAACGCCGCCAGCGCCGACTTCGGCCACGCGTCGATCTGGCGCATCCAGCTCGGCACCCCGTGCCCGAACCCGGCGATCAGCCGTCCCGGGTACAGCTCCGCCAGCGCCGCGATCTCCATGGCCGCGATGGCCGGGTTCCTCGCCACGGCGGGCATGATGCCGATGCCGAGCGTGATCTTCTCGGTCGCCGCCAGCACCGCCGACGCCGTCGCGATCCCGCCCGCGTAGAAGCAGTCCTCGACGATCCAGACCTCGTCCAGGCCTTCCTGTTCCGCGCGCCGGGCGAGGCCGGTCAGCCGGGCGGCGGGCAGCTCGCGCGGGATCCTGACCCCGAGCCGTGAAACCATGACGTTCTCCGATCCCTCAGACGCGCCGCAGCACGCGTAGCAGGTATTCCTTGCGGTTCAACGGGTTTTGGTCGGTCCTCGACCGTGACGGCGCGGCACCCCGGACAGGCCGGTAGCCGTGGAAGGCGGTCTCCATCGTGCCTTCGCCCCGGGCCGCCGAAGGCAGGAACTGATGCACCTCATGGGTTTTCGCCGCCGGGATCTCGCCTTCCAGCTCCGCTGTCCCGGCTTTCGTGACCGTCGTACGCGGGACGGCACGAGCCTGCGCCAGCAGGGCGGTGACCGGGCCGAGGGTGTCGGCCGGGGCCTGGAGGAAGAACCGGTGCATCGGTTCGTGCACGGTCGTCCCGGCCTCGCGCAGTGCCGCCATCAGCACCAACGGCGTCAGGTCGCGGAAATCGCCCGCGGTGCTGGACATGCTCTTGTCGAAGGTGCCGTGCGCATGGCTTTGCCGGGCGTAATAACCCGAATGCGTCATCGTCACCACGCAATCGAGCACCTCCCAGCCGTGGAGGCCTTCGCGCAGTGTCTCCTTCACCGTTTCCTCCACGGCTTTGACGAAGGAATACGGCATGGAGCCGAGTTCGACCTCCAGCTGGAACGAGATCCCGCTTCCGGGTGACCCCGGTCCGACACGGAGCCCGACCGTCGCCAGAAAGGGATTCGGCGCCTTGCCGATGAGTTCGGCGGCCGACCCGGTGCCGGAGACGTGCTCGACGCAGATCGTGGTCGTCTCACTGAACGTGACGTCGAGGCCGTACTCGTCCGCGAGCGTCGCCTGTATGACCTCTTTCTGCACTTCTCCGTACAGCGAAACGGAAGTCTCCTGGCGGACCTCGTCGTGCCGCAGGCCGATCAGGGGGTCCTGCTCGGTCAGCCGGGTGAGCGCCTGGTGCAGTGGCCCGCGATCGGACGGGCGCACCGGCGAGACGACGGTTTCCAGTGTGGGTGGCGAGAACAGCGCTTCCCGCACTCGCGCCCGGGCCCCGAGCATGTCTCCGATCCGGACATCGAGCCCCGAAAGCTTCGCGATCCGCCCGGCGTCGACCGATCCCGACGGCACGGCTGAGCCGTTGTCGAAGACGCTGATCGCGGTGACCTTGCCTTCGCCGTCCCCGAGCGGGACCTTGTCGCGCACGGCGACGCTGCCGGAGAACAGCCGCACGTAGGCGATCTTCTCACCGCCCGGCGCGCGCTCGACTTTGAACACCGTGCCGGACAGCGGCCCGTCGACGTCGCTTTCCTCGGCGGGCAACAGGTTCTCGATACCGTCGCGGAGCGCGTCGATCCCGGCGCCGGTGATCGCGGACCCGAAGTAGACCGGATGAGCGAGACCTTCGGCGACTTTCGCAGTCAGTTCGGCGCGGAGCCGCGACGGCGTGAACGCGTCCGGGGCGGTGAGGTACTCGGTGAGGAAGTCCTCGTCGAGGGTCGCCAGAAGGTCGATCACCCGATCGGGTTCCATCGGGTCCATCGCGATCGCCGACGGCGTGAGTTTCGCGGTGATTTCCTGGAACACCCTGCCGGGATCGGCTCCTCGGCGGTCCAGTTTGTTCACGAACAGCAGCACCGGGATGCCCAGCCGTCGCAGCGTCCGCATCAGGACACGGGTCTGCGCCTGGACGCCTTCGACCGCCGAAAGCACCAGGACGGCGCCGTCGAGCACGCCGAGCGCGCGTTCGACCTCGGCGATGAAATCGGGGTGGCCGGGGGTGTCGATCAGGTTGACGGTGACGTCGCCGAGGGCGAACGAGACCACGGCCGCCTTGATGGTGATGCCGCGGGCGCGTTCGAGCGCCAGTGTGTCGGTCTGCGTGCTGCCGTCGTCGACGCTGCCCGGTTCGCCGATGATCCCGGCGGTGTGCAACAGCCGCTCGGTCAGGCTCGTCTTCCCGGCGTCAACATGCGCCAGAATCCCCAGATTGAGGGTCTTCACGAGTGGTCTTGTCCTCGAGGTAGGCGGGAATTACCTGATGGAAGGACGTGGACACTCGCAAGACGATCATCTCCTAGGCCGGGAACCGATCCTCAGGACTACAACACCTCTGATCCGGTACCGCAACCGAATTACCCTCGAACGCGTTTCGTCCTCTGAACGCGGTACTTGCGTGTGCATGTACCGCAGACAGAGGACGAAATGCGAGAGGGATCAGGCCAAGTACTCAGCCGCGGCCCGGAGGCTGACGTAGGACCCGCTGAACGTGTCGATCCGCGGGCCGTCGGTCTCCGGCCCCGGCACGCCGGTCTCGACCCGGATGTAGTCCACAGTGGACTCTCGCAGCCAGCCGAGGAACTCGCGCACCTCGGGGTGCCGGTGCGCCTCGCGCGTCACGATCACGAGGTCGCGGGCGCCGTGGACGGCCTCGATCGCGGTCGCGATCCCGTCCGCGCCGACCTTGAGCGCCCGCGTGCCGGGCACGAGTTCGGTCAGATGCGAGCCGAGTCCCCACGGCATCGGGCCCGCCGCGACGATCGGCTCGGTCTCGATGTCGATCACCAGCGGTGGCCCGGCCAGCTTCGGCGAACCCTGGATCCGCAACGCCTTGCGCGCCGCCTCCAGGCCGAGCCGATGATCCACCGGCGAGATCGGCGTCGACACCGGGGGAGTGCCGAGCGTCGCGACCCGCTCCGACGCCTCGGCCAGCCGCTCCAGCGGCAGTTCACCGGACTCGACGGCGGCCGCGATGACCGCCGCGATCCGGTTCAGCTCGTCCTCTTCGAACGACACACCGCCGAGGCAGAGCGCGTCGGCACCGGCGATCAGCGCCCGCACCGACGCCCGGCCGACCCCCTCGGTCTTGCCGAGTTCGCCGGCGACGGCACCCATGTCGAGCGCGTCGGTGACCACCGCGCCGGTGAAGCCGAGTTCGCCGCGCAGGACGTCGGTGAGCGCCTTCGGGTTGAGCGTCGCGGGCAGATCACCCCACGCGGGCACGACGAGGTGCCCGGTCATCACCGCGCGCACTCCCGCCGCGATCGCCGCCTTGAACGGGACGAGTTCGAGTTCGTGCAGTTCCGCCTCGGTCCTGGGCAAGACCGGGAGCGCGTGGTGCGAATCGTCGGTCGCGGCACCGTGCCCGGGGAAGTGCTTGGCCGACGCGGCCACGCCGTACTTCTGCAGGCCGGTGATGTACGCCGCGACATGCGGCGACGCCTTCACCGGATCCGAACCGAACGCGCGGACCCCGATCGAGGGATCCTCCGCCGCGAGCGTCAGATCCGCGCACGGGGCGAAGTTGATCGTGACCCCGCACGCGGCCAGCCGTTCGCCGAGCGCCGCCGCGACCGAGGTCGTCAGCTCGACGTCGTCCGCGGCGCCGAGTGCGAGCGGCCCCGGCACGAACGAGCCGGTGGCGACGTCGAGCCGGGTGACGTCACCGCCCTCCTCGTCGATGCCGACGAGCACGCCGGGCCGTTCCGCCCGCAGCTGCGCGCTCAGCGCGGCCACCTGCTCGTCGTCGACCACGTTGCGGCCGAACAGGATCGCGCCGCCGAGACCGTCGGCCACCTTGCGCCGCAGCCAATCCGGCGCGGTCGTGCCGTCGAAGCCCGGGACGAGAACGGATGCGGCGAGCTTTTCCGGTGAAGACAAGGATTACCCCTTCACTGCGCCAGCGGTCAGGTTGGACACGAGCTTGCGCTGAACGATGATGAAGAACACCAGTGCGGGCACGGCGTAGATGACCGACGCCGCCATGATGCCGCCCCAGTCCACGGAGAACGCCGTGCGGAACGAGGACAGCCACACCGGCAGCGTCTGCTTGTTCTGGTCGCGCATGAACACGAACGCGAACAGGAACTCGTTCCACGCGGTGATGAAACTGAACACCGAGGTGGTCACCAGTCCCGGCGCGAGCAACGGCAGCGTCACCCGGCGGAAGGCGCCCGCCCGGCTGCATCCGTCGATCATCGCGGCCTCTTCGAGGTCGTACGGGATGCCGTTGACGAAGCCGTAGAGCATCCAGCACGTGAAAGGCAGCGTCGCCGCGAAGTACACCAGCAGCAGCGAAGGCAGCTGGTTGAGCAGCCCGGCGTCGCGCATCAGCAGGTACATCGGGATCAGCAGCGCTTCGAACGGCGCCAGTTGAGCGACGAGCACCAGCAGCAGGAACCCCTTACGCCCGCGAAAACGCATACGGGACAAGGGGACCGCGGCCAGCACACCCGCGACGAGCGAGCACAGCACCGCGCCGATCGTGACGATCAGGCTGTTGGTGAGGTACGTGGCGAAGCCGGGCTTCGTCAGCGCCGAGACGAAGTTGTCGAACGTCACCGAGAGCGGGATCAGGTCGTAGTCCGGGGACAGGACCTGGCCCGGTGTCTTCAGCGAGGAGGTGATCATCCAGTACGTCGGGAAGACGAACAGGACGGCCACGACCACGCCGAGCGTGCCGAGGCCGATCCGCTGGGTCAGGGACTTCCTCATGACAGGTCGGCCTCCTTCGTGCGCACCAGCAGCTGGACGTACCGGGCGGTGAGCAGGATCAGCACGAGCATCATCAGCAGGGCGGCGGTCGCCGCCAGGCCGAAGTGGTTGCCCGCGAGGCCCTTGAGGTACATGTAGACCGGCAGCGTCGTGCTGGCGCCGTCCGGCCCGCCTTGACGGATCGCCCACACCTGGGCGAACACCTTGAAGTCCCACAGGACCGACAGGAACGTGACCATGGTCAGGATCGGCCGGATCGCCGGCCAGCTGACCGCCCAGAACGCCTGCCAGGCGTTCGCGCCGTCGATGCCGGCGGCCTCGTACTGCTCCTTCGGGACGCCGAGAAGCCCGGCGTAGAGCGTGAACGCCACGAACGGCACCGCCTGCCAGACGACCAGCAGGCCGATGACGGTCAGTGTGCTCGGGCCGGTGGAGAACCAGGAATGCCCGATGAACTGCTCGAAGCCGAGTTTCGCGAGCGTCTTGTTCAGGATCCCGTACTGCTGGTCGAAGATCCACTGGAAGACCGTGGTGGTCGCGACCACCGGCGTCGCCCACGCGAGGATCAGCGCGACTTGAAGGATCACCCGGACCACCGGGTTGAGGTGCCGCATCAGCAACGCCATGAACAGCGCGAGCAGCAGGGTGGTGATCACGACCGCGGCGGTGAACACCAGCGTGCGGACGGTGATCTCCCAGAATTCGGGGTCGGACAGGATCGCGGAGAAGTTCTCGAACCCGACCCAGACCATTTCTCCGGAGACCAGCTCACGGAGGTCGAGCTTGCGGAGACTGATCCCGACCAGTTGCAGCGTCGGCCACCCCAGCAGGGCGAGGATCGCGACCAGTGCGGGAAGGATCAACAGGTACGGCGCCGTCCGTTCGCCGAGACGGAGGCGCCGGGTGGACTTCGGCGGCTTGATGCGCGGCGATGCCGAGCGCGCCGATGGT